>CAKSDF010000009.1 GCA_934444695.1 uncultured Eubacteriales bacterium
ATTTGCTTTTTTCAACTATGAGTGTCAGCGCCCTGAGCAGCGATTCGGCCGCCAAGGAGAAAACGATGACAAGCTGAACGATATTTGCCGGGAGATGCACCACCGAAAAGAGCGACGGAATAAATAAGAAGCAGCAAAGCATTCCCGCAATGTTGAACAGCAGCACGCACAGACGATAGCTGTTTAAGGGGGTGCTTATTTTTTTGACTATCATAAATCCCACCACCGAGAGCACCAGCGTGGCGGCGGTCGAAATACCGCTTTTGTCGATGCCGAAAAGCCGTCCCGAGTAGGTGAGGGAGGCCACGATAAAGGCATCGGTTATTCCGGCCGGCAGCGAGCGCATAAGCACGCTTTTGAGAAAATGACCGCTTATGGGGGTGTTGTTTGATTCGAGAGCCAGCAAAAAGCCGGGAAGGCCTATTGTAAACATACTTATCAGTGATATGTGGGACGGTTCGAGAGGATAGACCATACCGAGGCACACCGATATGACCGAAAGCAGCAGCGAAAAGATGTTTTTCACAAGGAAAAGGCTGGCCGATCGACGGATGTTATTGACCACCCGCCGCCCTTCGCCCACAACCTTGGGCATACGGGCAAAATCGGAATCGAGAAGCACCACGTTGGCCGCCTGAGAAACCGCCTCGCTTCCCGAGGCCATGGCAATGCCGCAATCGGCATCCTTCATTGCCAAAATGTCGTTTACACCGTCGCCGGTCATTGCGACCGTGTGCTTCTTGGCTTTAAGTGCTTTGACCAGTAACTGCTTCTGGCGGGGGGTGACCCTGCCGAATACGGTATATTTTTCGGCCGCTTGGTTGATTTTTTGCTCGGTATCAAGAAAAGATGCGTCGATAAAGCTGTCGTAATTGTCGATGCCTGCGTTTTTGGCAATTTCCGAAACTGTGGCCGGATTATCGCCCGAAATGACCTTTATGGTGACGCCCTGATTTTTAAAATATCTGAATGTGGCGGGGGCGTTCTTTCTTATGGCGTTTGAAATTATTATGATTCCTGCGGGAAGGGCGTTTTCGGAAGGACCGCCATCCCTTGACAGCGGCTCACTTTGGAAGGCAAAAATCAGCACGCGGTAGCCTTTTTCGGTATACTCGACGATTTTTTGCTTTACATCCGGCGCGATGTTTTTAAGCACAAATTCCGGCGCACCCAGTATCCATGTACCGTTTTTAAATGCTGCGGCTCCGTATTTTGCGGATGAGGAAAAGGGGATGACCGACAAAGGAGAAAGCAGTGGTGCCTTTGCCATGGCGTTTAAATCGACGAAGCATTCGTTTTGAGCGGCGGATGCGGCAGTTTGACCGTTTGCGGGTCGGCTGTCGGCAGTTTGGCCTTTTGCGGCGATTTGATCGTTAAAATCGTCGGTGTCTTTTTGATCGGCTTCAATGCTGCCGACATTTTGACTTGCGGTTTCTGACGAAAGGCTTTGGCCGATAAAATTCGGAAGTGTCGTTTTGCCCTTTGCAAGACCGTCGAAAAAATCTCTCAGCGAATCCATTGTCGCGCCGGTGTCCCTTGATGCCGCCACATAGCTTTTAAGCATTTGCTCGGCTAAAGTGCCGTCGGGCAGGGATTGGCGGTTTAAAGGAATAAACCCGTTTACCTGCATTTTAGGCTCGGTTATTGTGCCGGTTTTGTCCACACAAAGGACATCTACACGGGCAAGAGCCTCTATGCTTTTCATATCGTTAAGCAGCACCTTGCTTTTGGCGAGACGTATGGTGCCAAGGGCAAGGGCCACGGTGGTGAGAAGATACAGCCCCTCGGGAATCATCCCGATGACGGCGGCCACTGATGAGGCCACGCTGTCGGCAAAGGAAGATCCGCTTACAAAACGCGCCTGATAAAAAAGCAGCGCACCGATGGGAATGAGTATTATGCCCATCCATTTAACGATTTTATTTATCGAACGGATCATTTCCGACTGTTCGCGGTCGTCGAGCACCTTGGCCTGCTCGGTCAGCTTTGAAATGTATGAATCGTTTCCCACCCTTTCAAGCCGGGCAAGACATTTTCCCGCAGTCACAAAGCTTCCCGAAAGAAGGCTGTCCGACGGTTCTTTTGATATTTCGTCCTGTTCGCCGGTCAGAAGGGCCTCGTTTACGGTGACGCTTCCCTCAATGACCTGAGCGTCGGCGCATATCTGATCTCCCGCCGAAAAAACTACAATGTCGCCCAAAACGAGATTTTCGGATTTCAGCTTTATCTCGGTGCCGTCGCGGATGACGGTAGCGTGGGGAGCGTTTAGCAGCTTCATTTTGTCGAGGGTCTTTTTGGCGCGCAGCTCCTGAAAAATCCCCACAAGTGTATTGCCTATGACAATGGGCAGAAAGGTGAGATTTCTGAAGGATCCGGCAATGCACAAAAGCACCGTTATGACCGCAAAAATAAAATTGAAGTAGGTAAAGGTGTTTGAAATTATTATCTGCTTGGTGCTTTTTCCGGCCTGAGCCGAAACGGCGTTTGTCTGACCGTCTTTTATTCTTTGCCTGACCTGATCGGCCGAGAGACCGTTAATGCGGTCGGGATGCGACATAATTTATCCTCCGATTTTTTTCTGACGAAAGGTTGTTCTTTGAGCGGGCTGAAAACAGCGTACTGAAAGCGGTGGGCTGAAAACAGCATATTGAAGAGGCGCGATGCGTTGAAACGAAAAATCAGCCGTTGTATTTTTCATAATCTCCCGGGGCATAAAGCTCAGGATGATTTTTAAGCCTGTCCTTTTCGGTTATGCTTCTTATTACACGGCAGGGATTGCCCACCGCGAGGCTGTTTTTGGGAATGTCTCTTGTAACGACGCTGCCCGCACCGATAACGCAGCCTTCTCCGATGGTCACGCCTGCACAAACCGTGACGTTTCCGGCAATCCAGCAGTTGTCCTCTATGGTTATGGGAGCGCCGTATTCCTGCTCGGTGGGCTTGCCGGTCTCGGGATCGGTGTAGGGGTTTCGATCGTCAAAGCAAAGTGGATGAAGGGGAGTGAGCAGCGAAACGCCCGGCCCGATAAAAACATTGTCTCCTATGGTAACGGGGCATATGTCGAGCACGGTAAAATTAAAGTTGGCATAGCTGTTTTTGCCCATTTTGGTGTTTGTTCCGAAATCGAAAAATATCGGTCCCTGCAAATAGACCCCGTCGGCGCGGTTGGGAAGCAGCGTGTTTAAGATTTCCTCTCTTTTCTCGGCGTCGACCTCGCTTGTCTGATTATACTCGGCGCAGAGCTTGTGAGCCAGCGTTCTTTCGTCTGCAAGACCGTCGCCGAAGGGCTTATATATTTTTCCCGCAAGCATTTTTTCTCTTTCGGTCATATTAACGTCTCCTTTGATGTGTATTATAGTTGTATTATAGTTTTATATGCGATGAGGTTATTATATAATGTGTGTCGCTCGGATGAAAAACTTGATGCGCCGATAAATCGGTCGTTTTTATCCGGTATAGCACAAAGCTTTTACCACTAAAAGGGTAACATTTTATTGTCCTTTTGTCAACCGCAAAAGCCCCTTTTATGGGGATAAATCCAATGAAAATGCACGGCATTTACAGGCTTTCTAAACTCGGTTCAAACAACCGATAAAAAGGGATATTTTTCATTTTGCTTGTCATAATAAAAACGGTGAGCACAGTTTGGTGTGCGATGCAGGCGGCAAGGCTTTTTAGGAAGATATTTTGTAAAACAATCGGGAAAAAGTGCCGAAAAAACAAATTGTTATTTTTTTAACAAAATTTTTGATTTGCCTATTGACAAACAATTGACAAAAGGGTATAATGCAAATGCTGATATATGTTAAATGTATTTTTTGTTTTACATTTATGTGTTTTGCATATATCAAAAGAGGTGAGATATGTACAATATCAATTACGATTATTATCGGATATTTTATTATGTCGCCAAGTACGGAAACATTTCTCAGGCGGCAAAAATGCTGATGAACAATCAGCCCAACCTTACCCGATCGATAAAAAACCTCGAAGGGGAGCTTGGCTGCACGCTTTTTGTGCGCTCCAACCGCGGAATGAAGCTCACTCCCGAAGGCGAAAAGCTTTATTCCCACATCAGAATTGCTCTCGAACACATCGAGGCAGGGGAAGAGGAAATATCCCGCAGCAAAAATTTAGAGGGCGGAGCAATATATGTTTCGGCCAGCGAGGTTGCGCTTAATTGCTGCATATTGCCCATCTTTAAAAAATATCGCACCCTTTACCCAAAGGTCAAAATAAGGATCAGCAACCATTCCACCCCTCAGGCCATTACTGCCCTTAAAGAGGGATTGGCCGATCTTGCCATTGTTACCACTCCCACCGTAAAATCCACCACCCTCACCGAAAAGAAGATCAAGACCATCAGAGAGGTGGCGGTTTGCGGAAACGGTTTTCCTGAGCTGCTCGGACGAAAGGTCTCTTTAAAGGAGCTCGCTGAATATCCGGTCATATCTCTCGGAACAGACACCAAGACCTTTGAAATGTACTCGGCGTTTTTCACCAAAAACGGACTGAAGTTTTTGCCCGACATTGAAGCGGCCACTGCCGATCAGATTCTGCCTATGGTTCGCTCGGATCTCGGAATCGGCTTTGTGCCCGAAGAATTTTTGGAGGGCGAAACCGATGTTGCGAGAATCGACCTTGCCGAAAAGATCCCTCTGCGGTCGGTCTGTATGATCAAACGCAAGGAGCAACCGCTAAGCGTTGCGGCAAAGGAGCTTGAAAAGCTCATTCTCGACAGCCGTACCGACGGTGCCGAGACAGGCGATGTTTAAAAAACTTTCGAAACGAGAATTTTAAGCGCACCGCCACATTTAACACATTGTTAAATATATTGTCATTGTAAAGAGACAATTGTTGTAGTAAAATAGAGTTATGCAGGGAAGATTTTCCTGCCTGACCTGTTTAATAAATTTCAGGGCGCCGAGGGCCGAAAGACGGCTTTAGGTGTTGCCTGCTATAAAGGTTGAGAAAGGACGGTTATTATGACCAACAACAAATCAATCAAAAAGTGGCTTGACGAGCAGATCGAGCTTGTAAAGCCCGAAAAAGTCGTTTGGATCGACGGCAGCGAGGAGCAGCTTGAAGCTCTCCGCAAGGAAGCCTGCGCTACCGGCGAAATGATCAAACTCAACGAGGAAAAACTTCCCGGATGCTACCTCCACCGCACCGCCGTCAACGACGTTGCCCGTGTTGAGGGACGTACCCTTATCTGCACTCCCACCAAGGAGGAGGCAGGCCCCACCAACAACTGGATGGAGCCGGGCGAAGCTTATAAAATGCTTGCCGACATTGCAAGAGACAGCTACAAGGGCAGAACCATGTATGTAATCCCTTATTCCATGGGTCCTGTCGGTTCCAAGTTCTCCAAGGTCGGTATCGAAGTCACCGATTCTATCTATGTTGTGCTCAATATGGCCATTATGACCAGAGTGGGCCAGGCAGTGCTCGATGTTCTCGGCGACAGCGACGACTGGGTCAGAGGACTTCACTGCAAATGCGACATCGACGAGGAAAAGAGATATATCTGTCAGTTCCCCCAGGACAACACCATTATTTCGGTCAACTCCGGTTACGGCGGAAACGTGCTGCTGGGCAAAAAGTGCTTTGCTCTGCGCATAGCTTCCTATCAGGGCAGAAACGAAGGCTGGATGGCCGAGCATATGCTCATTCTCGGTCTTGAAAATCCCAAGGGCGAGGTCAAATACATCGCCGCCGCATTCCCCTCTGCTTGCGGAAAGACCAACCTTGCCATGCTCATTCCCCCCAAGTATCTCCGCGAAAAGGGATATAAGGTTTGGACCGTGGGCGACGATATTGCCTGGATGAGAATCGGTCCCGACGGCAGACTTTGGGCCGTCAACCCCGAAAACGGTTTCTTCGGCGTTGCTCCCGGAACCAACGAAAAATCCAACCCCAACGCTCTTGCCAGCACCCGTCAGGGTACCATTTTCACCAACGTTGTCCATAATCTCGACGACAATACCGTTTGGTGGGAAGGCCTCGACAAGAATCCTCCCAAGAACGCTCTCAACTGGAAGGGCGAGAAATGGGATTGCACCGACGGCTCCAAGGGCGCTCATCCCAACAGCCGTTTCACCGCTCCCGCCAAGAACTGCCCCTGCATCAGCAGCGAGTTTGAAAACGGCGAAGGAGTGCCCATCTCGGCCATCGTATTCGGCGGCCGCCGCGCCAAGACCGCTCCGTTGGTTTATCAGTCGAGAGACTGGAACAACGGTGTGTTCGTAGGCTCCATTATGTCTTCCGAGACCACTGCCGCAGCAAGCGGTGCGGTAGGAACTCTCCGCCGCGATCCTATGGCTATGCTGCCCTTCTGCGGATACAATATGGGCGACTATTTCGGCCACTGGCTTGAAATGGGCGAAAAACTTGGCGACAAGGCTCCCAAGATCTTCAATGTTAACTGGTTCCGTCTCGATGATGAAGGCAACTTCATCTGGCCCGGTTTCGGCGACAATATGCGTGTTCTTCTCTGGATGCTCGACCGCTGCGAAGGCAAGGTTGGCGCCAAGGAGACCCCCATCGGCTATGTTCCCGAGATTGACGATCTCGATATGGAAGGCCTCGATATTTCCAAGGAGACTTTAGCTGACCTTCTCAATGTCGACAACGGCATCTGGAAGGATGAGGCTGCAGGAATTGAAGAATTCTACAAGAAATTCGGCGATCGTCTCCCCGCAGAGCTTAAAAAACAGCTTGACGATCTTAAGGCAAGACTCGGCTAAGCCATCGCGATTTGATAACGCTTGTTTGAGATTGATAAGCTGACGGCTGACCGGCAAACGGATCGACCGATCCCGACAGTTAATCGGCAGTTATTAACGGACAGCTTATTTACAGCCGACAGTTAAGTAAATCATCCCGCAGGGAGTTTATATGCTCTCTGCGGGATTTTTGCGTTGCGGTGTCGGATTAACGAGTTTTTTAATGAAGAGTATGGGAGCTTTTCTCTGCAAAATCATACTCGAATATGTGCGTTATAATTAAGCAACGGATGTTCGAGTATGTTGCTTGAGCTTGTATTTTCTAAAAAAGAACTTACCCGAGGTTCATCGGATGGGAAAACAATGTGTAGGGGAAAGGTATGTGACAATTTCTATAAAAATGTGAAAAGCTATTGTTAAAATATTTTTTATATGTTATAATTTCTTTGCATATAAATTTTGGGAGTGAGTATATGGCTCGTGCCGTTAATAATATAACCAAAAGAACCGTTAAGGAAAAATATTTTATGGCCTTCGGACTGGCTTTTATTGTGGCCTGTGCGCTGTTTATTCCGTACATAATATGGGATAAGGGCTATTTTATATTTTACGGCGATTTCAACGCTCAGCAAATTCCTTTTTATAAACTGGCTCACGCCGCCGTGCGTAATCTTGACATCGGCTGGAGCTTCGGCACCGATCTCGGTTCCAATTTTGTCAGCTCTTACAGCTTCTATCTGCTGGGCAGTCCGTTCTTCTGGCTGACCATTCCTTTTCCCAACGATTTTGTCCCCCACCTTATGGGGCCTCTTCTTATCCTGAAGTTTTCCCTTGCGAGCCTTACGGCCTACGCATATATAACCCGCTTTGTGAAAAACAAAAATTACGCCGTGCTCGGCGCGTTTATGTATGCCTTTTCGGGATTTTCGGTTTATAATATCTTCTTCAACCATTTCCACGAGGCGATTGTCTTTTTCCCGCTGCTTCTGCTGTCTCTCGAGCTTTTGATGACCGAAAACCGCAGAGGAGTTATGCTTTGCTCGGTGGCAATTTGCGCTCTTGTTAACTATTATTTCTTCTTCGGAATGGTCATTTTTGTGGTCATATATTTTGTGATCAGATGCCTTTCGGGAGACTGGAATGTCAACCTTAAAAGAGGAGAAGCGGCATATACCTGTTCGAGATTCCTCGGCATTATTATCGAGGCGGTGCTGGGACTTGTTATAAGCGCCGTAATACTTTTGCCATCGGTTTACGGAATACTCGAAAACAACAGGGTCGGTTCGACCGTTCTCGGCTTCAACGGTATAGTTTATGACAAGCAGCAGCTTTACACATACATACTCCAGTCCTTCTTCTTCCCGCCCGATATCCCCGCGAGAATGGTTTTCTTCCCGGGTGTGGAAAGGGCATGGTCGTCGGTGGCGGGATGGCTGCCGCTGTTTGGTATGACGGGGGTCATTTCCTGGCTTCAGTATAAGCGGAGCACATGGCAGCGCCGTATTATAATAGTCTCTATGATAATTGCCTTTATTCCCGTGCTTAACCAGGCGTTCTCGGCCTTTAATTACAGCTATTATGCCCGCTGGTACTATATGCCGGTGCTCATTATGGCTCTTGTGACGTCTATGAGCTTTGAGGACGACAGTATCAAGCTTGAAAGCGGATGGAAATGGTCGGCGGGAATTACCCTGGCCATAATTCTGCTCATCGGATTTATGCCGGCTTCCCGCGGAGCCGACGGCAGCATCAACGAGCTTGGCGTTTACAATAAATCATATTCCGAGCGGTTCTGGGTATACTGCGGAATAGCTGTGGCAGCCCTTGTGCTGACCTCGCTGCTGCTGAAACTTCGGAAAAACTCCAGAAAATCCTTTGCCAAGATAGCAATAATTTTCTGCTGTATCGTTTCCCTTGCCTATTCGTCATATTTCATATATCTCGGAAAGCTTGTCAGAACCGATACAAAAACCTTTATAATTCCCACGCTGATCGAAAACGACCGTCAGATGACGGTCAACGATGCAAACGGCCAAAGGGTGCTTGCAACCGAGCTTGATGATGCAAGAATCGATGTATATGAAGGCACCGAAAACACCACGATGTACCTGGGTCAAAGAGGCATTCAGGCCTTCCACAGCATCGTGCCCGGATCGGTTATGAATTTCTATAAATATGTGGGGGTCACGAGGACGGTCAATTCCAAACCGCCGGTAAACCTCTATGCCATCAGGGGACTTCTTTCGGTTAAATATGTTATAAACTATACCGGCGAGTCCAAGCAGTTCTATAAAGACGGAGTTTATGCCGCCGCCGGATATAAGATGTATTCTCCGAACGGCGAGGCAGAGACCAAAGAGGATACCGAGCAAAGCGGATATTACGTTTACGAAAATACCAACTTTGTGCCCTACGGATTTACCTATGATCATTATATGACTCAGGAATTTTGCGACGGGGTGGACAAGGAAAAACGCTCGGAAGCTATGATGAAGGCGATGCTTTTAAGCGATGAACAGATCGAAAAATACGGCGATATCCTTTCGAACGTGAGCGATGAGGTGACGGTCGAGCAAATCAACGAGGATTACGACTATAGCACCTATAAAGCCAATTGCAGAGATAGGGCGAAGAACGCCTGTTCCTCCTTCTCTACCGGAAAGAGCGAGTTTACCGCAAAAATAACCCTTGATAAGGACAATCTCGTGTTCTTCAGCGTGCCTTATGAAAAGGGATGGTCGGCCACCGTGGACGGTGAGGCGGTCGATATCGAAAATGTCAATGTGGGCTTTATGGCCGTTAAGGTAAAAGGGGACGGACAGGAACACACCATTCACTTTACCTATAAGACCCCGGGACTCAAGACCGGTGCTGCGGCTTCCTGCGGAGCCATTGTGCTGAGCGTGATTTATATAGCCTACTGGAGCGTTAAGCGAAAAAAACAAAATGCCGCCGCTCAGAATGAGCCGGGCGATGTTCACGATGATCTTTCCGATGCTCAGCTGCAATCGGCCGACGGCGAGGTAAAGCTTGCCGATTATTTGAATGAGGGCTTTTCACCGCAGCAGACCGACGGCGGGGACGGACAGGCCGAGCAATCGCAGATGCCGGAAGGACCGGCGGAAAATGTCATCGATGTTAAGACAGACGGCCTTGGCGGTATTGTTGAAAACGTGTTTGTCGGGAAAGAGCCTTCGGACGGTCAGCAGGCAAAAAGCCCTGTTGATGAGCAGGCAAAAATCCATTCGGACGATGCCGAAGAAGCTTCGGAAAACGGCAGCGATAACAGTGTCAACACCTTTATAATAAAAGACAAAAAAGATGAAGGAGAGAAATAATATGCCCATACTTTATGTTGTACTTCCCTGCTATAACGAAGAGGCGGTCCTTCCCGAGACCACAAAGCGGTTGACCGAAAAGCTCACCGATATGATAAACAAAGGCGTGTGCGACGAGAAAAGCCGCATACTTTATGTGGACGACGGAAGTAAGGACAAGACCTGGGAGCTTATCGAAAAGTTCCACGGGGAAAATCGGCTGGTCAGCGGGGTAAAGCTTGCCCATAACCGCGGCCATCAGAATGCGCTGCTTGCCGGACTTATGACCGCCAAGGAGCATTGCGACTGTGCTGCATCAATGGATGCCGACCTTCAGGATGACATTAACGTGCTGGACGGATTTATGGAAAAGTTCAGTGAGGGCTGCGATGTTGTATACGGCGTCAGAAGCAAGCGCACCACCGACACCGCCTTCAAGCGTTCCACCGCTCAGGGGTACTATAAATTTATGAAAAAATTAGGGGTCGACCTTGTTTATAATCACGCCGACTGCCGACTTATGTCTAAGCGGGCGCTTGAGGCCCTTTCCGATTATAAAGAGGTCAACCTGTTTCTCAGAGGAATCGTGCCCCACATCGGATTTAAAAGCGACATTGTTTATTTTGAAAGAGCCGAGCGCTTTGCCGGAGAATCGAAATATCCCCTTAAAAAGATGCTGGCCTTTGCTTTTGACGGCATAACCTCCTTCAGCGTCAAGCCTTTGAAGCTCATAACCTCTTTAGGAATTTTCTTCTCGGTTTTGAGCGGGCTGGGGCTTCTTGCAGAGCTTATAGTTTCGCTGTGCGGCATAACGGTTGCCTCGTGGCTTCTTGCGGTCAGCTTTGTGTGGCTGCTTGGGGGAATACAGCTCATTTGTCTGGGCGTTGCGGGACAGTATATCGGAAAGATCTATTCCGAGGTTAAGGCTCGCCCGAGATTCCTTGTGGAAAAATTCATAAACGACTGACAGCCCTGTACGTAGCCGATAAAGGCTGCGTATAATCACAATCTAATATAACCGAAACCCCGCCTTGAGTTTTTCTCAAAGCGGGGTTTTGCGCGATAATATTGTGTGATAGTTATAGGCAGGCGGCTTTTAGATCCTAAACCTGTCGGTCAAAAGCTTGTTTGTTAAAGCTTGACGAACTATGGCCTGCCGATCAAAGCCTGTCGATTTGCTTGAAATTTTTCTCGTCGACCAAGAGAGGCGTATCAGTCGAAATCTTTGAAAAAGTTTGTCACGGCGTTTTCGTAGCTTTGTTTGTCCACGAGATAGCTCATGGCATGGCCTGCATCGGGAACGAGCAGCAGCCGTTTTTCTGAGGCGCAGGCGGCATAGTTATCGAAGGTCATCTGAACCGGGACGAATTTGTCGGCCGTACCGTGTATGAAAAGCACCGGGACTGTGGCGTTTTTAAGGGCCTCGACGGTGGAATATTCATCGGCCGCCATACTGATCTTTTTCTTGCAAAGCGCGTTGGCAAGAAGGCCTTTGAGCCTGAAGGAAATGTGGAGGTTTTTGTTTGAAATGTGCTTCCATATTTCATAAGGAGAGGTGAAACCGCAATCGGCGATTATTCCGTGCACCTCTTTCGGAAGGTCAAATCCCGCCGTCATAAGCACGGTGGCCGCTCCCATAGACACTCCGGCCAAGTATATGGGCAGCTCTCCGCTTGTTTTTTCGGCAAGATAGCTTGCCCAGGAAAAACAGTCGAACCGTTCGATAAGGCCAAAGCCCATCATCTCTCCGCCGCTGTCATTCTGACCCCGCTGCTCGGCAAAAAGCACACTGCAATCGTTTGCGAAAAAGAAATCGGCAATGGCGCCGAAATCCTTTGTCCATGAGGAACGCCAGCCGTGCATGGCCAAAATGACCCGTTTGTCGCCTTCCTTGTGATACCAGTGGCCTTTAAGCTTAATGCCGTCGGCGGCGGTTATCTCTACGTCCTCGTGGGGCATTTCTCTGAGCTCTTTGTCCTTTTGGGCCACAAATGCGTCAAATTCGGGATCGGCGGGAGAACCGGAAATGAGATTGTTTGAATTTTGCATAAGTTTCGGCGGATCGCGGTCGAGAGCGGTGTTGACAAGCATTTTTGTTACGCCGTATGCCGTCGCTCCCGCAAGGGCCGTGACCGCTCCGATAAGGCCGACGGCGGGCAGACAGCTTTTTCTTGTGCACTTATTTTTGCCTGATTTTTTGCTCATGGGTCATTCTCCTTTTTTGTTTTAGTTGTTGCTGCAATTGCTTAGGAATAAACGGTGCTTAGATAAGGTTTTATTGTCAAAGCTTTGCGCTATTCGCTGCAATACTTATTGTTTCCCTGTTCAACCGATTTATAAATGGCTTCCATACGGGCGTCGAGAGCGGCGCTGCGTTCTGCACAGTCGAGAAGATCGGCCTCCATTGCGCTTGTCATAACATAATCCTTTTTGTATCTGATTTTATGTTCAAGAGAGGCCCACCAGTCCATTGAAATGGTGCGGAACTGCACCTCTACCTTCATAAGCTTTTTCTGATTGTGAAGGAAAATCGGGATTTCCACAATGAGATGAAGGCTACGGTAACCGTTTGGCTTCGGATTTTTGATATAGTCCTTCTTTTCGATAAGGGTTATGTCGTCCTGACGCAAAAAGGCATCTGCCAACTCATAAATGTCGGAAGGGAAGGAGCATATCACCCTAACTCCCGCAATGTCGTTGATGTTTTGCTCGATGGCCTCCACCGTAAATGGAAGCTTTTTGCGCTCCATTTTTTCCATAATGCTTTCGGGAGATTTAAGGCGGCTTTTGACCGTTTCAATGGGATTACGGTCATATTCAAGGGACAGCTCCTCGTTTAACACATTGAATTTTGTGGTGACCTCCATTATGGCGCATTTGTAATATGCCATAAGCTCCTGATAGGGACGGGCGCGGGTTTTGGCATATGACTGCACTTCTTTTGAAGAAAGGCGGGAAATAAAAAGCTGTTCAAGCTTGTTGTTTTTTGACTGATTGGAAAAAAGCATTTCGGTGTCCTCTTGTATCTTTTTTGTTTTGTTCATTATAATGCTCAGAAAAAATTCCCTCAACATACAGATTCCGCCGGTTGTGTGAAATATGAGCAAAACCCGAGAAGTGTCCAAAAAAATGTCGGCTTTTGTCTTTGTAAAATCAATATTAAGGAATTTTAATCGGAAAAAACAAAAGTTTTAAAATTTCCTGTTGACATAAGACCTAAATAATGTGATAATATATAGAGATATTAGAAGGATGATTTTTATGCGAGTCATTACAGGTATCGCAAGGGGACGGAGACTTTCCACTCTTGAGGGACTTGATACCCGCCCCACTTCCCAAAAGAACAAGGAGGCGCTTTTCAGCGTCATACAGTTCGACATCGAGGGAAGAAAGGTGCTCGACCTTTTTGCGGGCAGCGGGCAGCTGGGTATAGAGGCACTGAGCCGCGGAGCAAACTCGGCGGTTTTTGTGGACAGCTCGAAAAAGGCCGCCGCCGTGGTCAAAAAAAATCTTGAAGCGACGGGGTTTTTGAGCAAGGCGCAGGTGCACTGCCGTGAATGGAAAACATATATTTCTTCGGTAAGTGAAAGCTTTAATCTTGTCTTTCTCGACCCGCCTTACGGCAAAGATATTTTGCTCGATGCCATACCGCTTTCGGTAAAGGCGCTTGAAGAGGGCGGAGTCATTGTCTGCGAACACGACACTTCCGACAAGCTTCCCGAAAGCTTTGAAGGACTTGAGCTTTTCCGAAGAAAGGCCTACGGCCGAACGGTTTTCAGCTTTTACAGAAAGGAACAGGAAATCACTTGAAGGAAATAATTGCTGTTTGTCCCGGGAGCTTTGACCCCATGACCATGGGACACTACGACATTATCGCCCGTGCGGCAAAAATGTTTACAAGGGTCATTGTTCTTGTGGTTCCCAATGTTGCGAAATCTCCTACCTTTTCCCTTGAGGAACGGGTGGAGCTTATAAAAAAATCGGTAAAAAGCCTTGAGAATGTCGAGGTCGATTGCTTCGACGGACTTCTTGCCGACTACATCAAAAAGGTTGGCGCGGGCGCCATTGTTAAGGGTCTGCGCGCCGTTTCGGATTTTGAATATGAATTCCAGATGGCGCTTACCAATAAAAAACTCTGCCCCGAGGCGGAAACGGTTTTTCTTACCGCCAAGGCGGAGAATATGTATCTCAGTTCGTCCATTGTCAAGCAAATCGGGAGTATGAACGGGGATATACGGGATTTTGTTCCCGCTGAAATTTACGAGGATATTATTTTAAGGCTGAAAGGAAGATAAAAAATGAATGTAGAAGAATTGCTGGATCAGTTAGACGATATTATGGAAAAGGGCTGGAGCTTTCCCGGCGGCCGCCGCGTTATTGAGGTTGAAAAGCTCAGAGAGCTTATCGACGATATCCGCCTTAATATGCCCAACGAGATAAAACAAGCCAAGAGCATAGTTTCCGATCGCGCCGACATCATCACCACCGCCAAAAAAGAGGCCGAGGGTATTGTTAGAAGCGCCGAGGAGCGCGCCCGCGCCATCGTGGCTCAGGAAGAGATCACTAAGATGGCTCAGGCCAAGGCTCACGAGATTGTTTCCCAGGCTCAGACCAAGAGCCGCGATATGAGAAAGGCTGCTCAGGAGTTTGTGGACGACATTATGCGCCGTTCGGACGAGGAGCTTACCCAGAATCTTTCCGAGCTTCGCAGAACAAGAGCTTCCCTTAAGCAGAACATTCCTTCGGTTAAAACCGAGGAGGAAAGCAAGTAATCGTTTTCTTGAAAGTTAACGGCTTTTTGCAAAGATAAGTCATCTCTGTGATCGCGGAGCCCTGCCGTTAAGACGGTATAAACAGGGCAATAATAAGAATGATGATTAACCCGGCGCAGCCCTTATGGGCTGCGCCGGGTTTTGTTTGCCGTGCGCTTATGCCTTAGGCATAAGCGCACGGCTCAGTTTAGAGCGGCTTTTTATGTTTGTTTATTTGCGGCTATTTTGTTTTGCAGAAAAGACTTGCCATGGTTTTGCTTTTGCTTTCCCACCTTGATGTCTCAAAAGTATTTTGCAACTCATTTATTAAATTGACGTGATGTACCGAATATGGTACAATATTATTAATAAAATTATTCTGACCATTCGGAGGGCGATTATGGAGATTAACACCGAGGGCTTTGAACCTAAAAAACTTGCGCTGATCAGGATATGGCAGATACTTGAAGGCTACAGCGATTATAATCATCCTCTGACCCAAGAGGAAATTGCAAGGCATCTTGAATCGGATTACGGCATTTCCATTGAGCGCAAGGCCATTGGCAGAAATCTCTCGCTGCTTAAAGAGGCGGGCGTTGAAATCGAGTCGGGCAGAGCGGGAAGCTTTCTTGTGTGCCGTGATTTTGAGGATGCCGAGCTGCATATGCTCATCGATGGGGTGCTTAGCAGCAAACACATTACGGCAAACCACTCGAAAGATCTTATCGATCGGCTTTGCGGCCTTTCCAACAAATATTTCAAATCAAGTGTAAAGCATATACATTCGGTCAACGATTGGAGCAAAACCGACAATCAGTCCCTTTTCTACAATATTGAATTGATCGATACTGCAATCGAGCAAAAACGCCAGATACACTATGACTATAACAAATACGGGATTGACAAGAAGCTGCATAAATCCTCCTTTCAATACGTCACTCCGTATCTGATGATTCTTCATAATCAGCGGTATTATCTGATGGCATACAGCGAGTATTGGAGCAATATGGTCTTTCATCGGCTCGACCGCATTACAAATATGAAAATTTCCCACAGGCAAGCCACGCCTATTGTTAATGTCCCGGGGTATGAAAGGGGCATTGATTATAAGCAGCTTTCCTCATCAATGCCGTATATGTATCCCGAAAGGCCGGAAACGATTGAATTTATCGCCGATGCGGTTATTGTCGATCAGATAATCGATTGGTTTGGAAACGGTGTACGGTTTATGAAAAACGACGATAAAAGTAAGGTTACGGTATCGCTCAAGGCAAGTCCCAAGGCGATGGAACACTGGGCAATGCAGTATATCGACTATGTGGAGATCACTTCTCCCGCCACTTTGAGAGAACAAATTAAGAAGGCCTTGAAAAGCGGCCTTGAGAAATACAATTAAGGCTTATTTTAAGCCGTAAGGAACAGGAGGCATAGCTTAAATTGAAGGGTGACGAAGAATTTAAATTTCTTAAAAAGGATTATAATTCCGACGGATTTTTTTGCCCCTCCGGCAGGCCGACTAAGGGCATTTTGACCGAGGACCATTTAACCGAGGGCCTTTTATGGGACGGCAAACGTTTTTCGGATATAAAATTGCTCTTTGTTTTAAGGGAACCAAACAGCGGCGGAAGGCGGGCCGATACCTTCTGGATAAAAGATGTTATCGCAAAGGCCGAAAGGGGAGAGGCTCTGTCGGCAGATGAAAGCAGATATTATCAATGGATCAAAAATATTGCCGATCTATTTGATTCGGCGGATTTAAGCGACTGTGCATATATAAATCTTTTTCCCTTCAGGGGAAAGGGCAGCGCGGGCGATGATTATAAAAAGACATTGAGGGCGTTTAAAGGAAAGAACACCTTCAAAAGAGAAAAGATACAAGCGGATTTTTCTAAGCTTGCCGAAAACAGATGGGAGATAATAAAAAGGCTTTCAGACAAAGCCATAGTTATAACACTCGGAGATATTTATGATGGGATCGCGGCAAAGGAAAGAAACGGCATAACCGAAAACACAGAGCAGCATCTGATCCTTGGAAAAAAGAAGTTTAAATCCTGCATTATTAAAACCGAAAACAAAAGCATAAGGATTTTCAGCTGCTATCATCCCGCCGCAAGAGGGATGAATTTTGACGGCCTGAAAAAAGTTTAAGTAATCATCTGTTGCTTAACCATAGCGCATATTGCCGTTTTGTAAAATACAACATTGCTAACATTGCTAAGGCTATATCGCGGCATGGCCGCTGAGGCTGTCTCGGCAAGGCCGAGACCGGAGGGAGTAGTAATCGGCAGTCTTACCGATAAAGTAAGACTGCTTTTTATTTATACTTTCGTTTTTAACAATGCCTCCCTCCGATCGGCTTAACGCCGATTGCCTCAGCTCTCTTCAGCAGTGCGCTAACCTTCACACATTTTGTTCTCGGTAGCTGCGATATATTTTTTTGTTCTGTTCGAAAAGAATGAACGGCAGAAACTTGGCAATTTTAAATACAGAAAATATGTACCCGGAAGGCGTAAAAGTCTTTCGGATATTTTTTTGTCGCCTTTTTCAATGGTGTGACGCAGGATTTTTGGCTTTACGTTTGATCCGCGCAGGTCTTAAAAAAATATGTGCTATAATGCTTAAGCATCTGTTGTTTAAATGAAAAAGAACGGGCAAAACAGCAATGCGGCAAAAAATGAAATCAAGGGGGTTAAACTTAAAAGCGTTTTTTTAAGTTGTGTGCCGATTATGGTACATACAAAATGATACTATATGAGAGTAGGCTGCCAAGGAATCGACAAATGCCCACCAAAAGTGCATTCACAAAAGAGTGTATTATGCCCTTTACGGTGGTGAGCAAATTGCTTGGCAAACGGTTAAAACGTCGGAACGCAGGAGGAATTTGATATGCAGTTTTTTAAGTTTGAGTTATCGATCAAAAATGTTTGTTTGACCAGCAGCGAGCAAAGCCGGGAATTTATGCAGCAGAATGCTAATGAGTTTTCCGCAAAGACCTATGACTTTAACACAAAACAGCATGGCGAGCAATTCTTTTTTGTTTCAAGGCTGTACAAAAGCAAGCTGACCGGCGGGATTATTTCTTCCCGAAGCGACAATTTAAAGTTAAAAGACGATCTCGAATCCTTCATCAAAACACTCGACATAGACTATGAAGGCCTTTTCCTAAAGGAAACCACTCTAAGACTTGTCATCGATTTTATTGCGATATCTGACAGAAATGATTTTATAGATGACGACGAGGAAGTGTTTGAGAATTTCAATCTGGATAAATTGACCAGGCGATACGGCCAGGAACTTGATTACAATGAGCATCTGCTCGATTCAATATGTAAGAAAAAAATATATTCTCGGGCGGAGAAATTTCTGATGAGAGATTCCTTTCTTCCCGAGCTTGATCGCATTTACCGGGGGAAAAAGATCGGCAGTGCGGCGGGACATCCTGTCCACTATATAGTGCAGACAGACGATGCCGGTGTATACCAAGAGAGCCGCAAGCTGTTGCTTGAAGCCCTTTATGCCAACCAAAGAATACATAACAAAAGGTATTGCTGTATCGATTTTTGGGGCGACGATGGTTTTTCAAAAGGTATGTATGCTTCATATGAGCAGCTGTATAAAAGCACTTTCGGCGGAGCGATATTTGTGAGGTATAACGGAACAGAGCGGGACGAGGATAACTATGCCGACAGCGGACGGGAGGTTATCAAAAAAATCTGCGAGGTTATGAAAAAATACCGAAACGACGTGCTGACAATTATTTGCCTGCCGAGGGAATGCACTAAAATAAAGGACATTTTCTTTGAAAATCTCGGAACGATAAGCATTGTTGAACTGAAAGAGGAGTTTGCATCGGTTGATTGCGCGAAAGAACTCTTGAAAACAATGGCAAAAGAACAGCATATACGCACTGATAAACAGCTGTTTGAAAGGCTTGAGGACGGAAAGGGTTACCTTGTTCCCGAGCTTCGGGAAATTTTTGACGGATGGTATAACAAAAAGCTCAAAACCGGGGTCTATCCGCAATATAAGTCGATTGTAACCATAAAGCAGGAAGTTGCCGTCGCAGCGCCCAAAGGATCGGCCTATGACGAGCTTCAGCAAATGATAGGACTGATCGATGCTAAAAGGGTCATAAAGCAGGCTGTCGATTATCACAAGGCGCAAAAGCTTTTTGCCGACAAGGGAATGCAGCCCGACCATCCTGCCATGCATATGGTTTTTACCGGTGCGCCGGGTACGGCAAAAACCAGCGTGGCAAGGCTTTTTGCCCGCATTATGAAGGAAAACGGATTGCTTTCAAAGGGCAGGCTTATAGAGGTAGGACGCAGCGATCTTGTGGGAAAATATGTGGGATGGACCGCACCCAACATCAAAGAAAAATTTAAGGAGGCCGAGGGCAGCGTGCTGTTTATTGATGAGGCCTACTCGTTGGTGGATGACCGAGGCGGTTCATACGGTGATGAAGCCATAAATACCATCGTTCAGGAAATGGAAAATCGCCGGGACAGCGTTGTTGTTATCTTTGCGGGATATACCGATAAGATGGAGGAATTTTTGCAGAGAAATCCCGGGCTGCGTTCGCGAATCGCCTTTAATGTGCCCTTTGCCGATTATAATGCTGACGAGCTTTGCGACATCGCAGGACTTATTGCAAAAAAGAAGGGCCTTGTTATCGAAGATGCGGCCAGGGAACGGCTGTGTGAGATCTTTGAAACCGCAAGAGAACAGGAGGATTTCGGCAACGGCCGCTATGCCCGCAATGTGATCGAAAAGGCCAGAATGGCACAGTCGTCGAGACTGCTCAAAAAGGACTATGACAGCATAACCGGCGAGGATATCATAACGCTGCGCGCCGAGGATATTGAAATGCCGACGGTCAAAGCGCCGAAAGAAGTGCCCTTTAAAAGGTCCATCGGATTTTCTGCCTGACGACGGATAAAGCGGTATATTGCACCGCGCGGCAGGCTGTTTGTGCGATGAAGTATTGAGACCGATTTATACGTTATGATAATTTATGCCGATTTATGTATTGCGATAACAAGATCGAGCGGGTTTTATGGAGGGCTTTATGCTTTTGGCGCGGCACGAATGGCATGGTGATATGAAAGGAAAAGCTTATGATAGAATACACAAAAAACGAAAATGAATATAAATTTGACGGCAGATACTATATTAGGCAAATCAAAAGCTGCATATGCAGTAGCAGAAAAGGGACGGCGTATTTCCTTTTTTGCAATATACATCAGCGGGGCTATCAAATGTATCAACTTTCGGAAAAGGCCGATTACATTTCAGATTCCTTTGGCAAGAAAAAATTTTGGCTGTCGGACGAGGCTAAGGCAACGGTGAAAAAGGTAATAGAGACCTTTGAAAAGGATGTGCTTTTCGCAAAGAAAAATTTCCTGAAGGTTGATTTTCCCGAAGCAAAAACAACCATTTATTATAAGCACGATGAAAAGATGATATATGAATTTCTTATCGAAGAGGAAAACGGCGATACCGAAGGTGTTACCGCAACTACTTTCAAGAATATGATATACATAACCGAGCGAATATTCCGTAGGATCGCAAAAAACATGGTGTATAAAAAAGGTCGAAGCTTTTTTGAACCCATGGATGAGGCGGCTTTGCGTGAAAATCCTTTGTACATCTCGGCCGTCCAAAGAAAAGACAGATTTATGCAGGTGCAAATGAAGATGTATTATAAACTGGAATCGGAAGAAGACTGCAAATGGCTTTCGGAAAAACTAGAGAAAAGGGTGTTGCCAAGGCTGTCGGAAGAGTATAACAGAGATTATATTGTTGACGGTAATACGGTGCAAAAAGATCTTCTCGATCGATCGGGATACACCACAGAATGTGCGGGATGGATGCGGATGATGAATGACGGTAATACATACACCCGCTGCAAATGGACCCTTAATCCATGCAGCAAAAACGCAAAGGCATATGCAAAAAAGCAGCAGCCGGCAATATCGTTTGACGAATATTTAAAGCTGTTTGAATAATGCGTTTGCAAAGGCTGTTTATGTGATGCAGTGTTTTATGGCTGTGTGCCCGCCCGCTGAGGCAGTCTC
Source organism: uncultured Eubacteriales bacterium (assembly GCA_934444695.1). Taxonomy (GTDB): domain Bacteria; phylum Bacillota; class Clostridia; order Oscillospirales; family Acutalibacteraceae; genus UMGS1484. Next base: position 20,871 of record CAKSDF010000009.1, read on the forward strand.
GGCAAGGCCGAGACCGGAGGGAGCAGCAATCGGCAAAGCGTTACCGGGCTTACGGTCAATCAAAAGCTTTCGGTTTCGGCCGATTATAAGCGTAGGCTTCGCCAGGAGGTTTATTATGTCCTTAAATACGGTGCCGAGAATAGCATAATGCACACCGGCAATAAGGAATTTATATCCGACGGGCGGGCAGATTCCGAAAAATATCTTAACAGCCTGCTAGGCAAGATAAATTTCGTGCTTCAGATCGAGCCGGAAAACAAATGTTTTTTGCAGGCCAAGGAAAGGACTAAAAACATTTGAAAAGCGGTGCTTTAAGAAAAAATGGGAAGAAAGCTGCCGGATAATCTCAGAAAAAGCACTTGAAAAGAGCTGTATAAAAACCCGCCGTGGGTCGTTTTTGACTTTCGGCGGGCTTTGTTGTAAACGGTTAAGTGTGTCGGGGCAATGCTTAGGGACTTTGTTATAAAATAAAACTCCCATCGGCAATAGGATATACCGACGGAAGTTGGCGATGATACGTTTGTTATGACGCAATGCTTGTTTTGATGCAATTGCTTGCGGGGCTGAAAATGCCGAAACTTTGAGCGGGAGTTGAAGGAAGATTGGTCCCGTCAGTTCCAGCTGATGCAGTTAAGGCAGCCGCCCTCTGCGGCAATGCGGGGAATGTTTACGGGAATTACCGGCGTTTTGAAAATTCCTTTTGCGGCAAAAAGAGCGTCTGCATCCTGCGGTATTCCGAAGGTCGGAAGGTAAATCGCTTTTTGAGTTTGCAAAAAGTTTATGTAACAGCCGACGGCACTTTGCGCATTGTCGTTTTTTAAAGTGCTTTTTGAATCGGGCGGGAAAAAGGGAAAATCCACCGGCTCAAACCGATTCTTTTTAAGCCATCTTTTTACCTTTGCCTCAAATCCGTACGGCGATGCGAGACGGTTGCAAAGCACGGTGCATTCATCCAGAAAGTGCACCATTCCGTCGGCGTGGCCGGTTATATCGCTGCGCGGTTTAAGGCAGGGCATAATAAGAATCTCAGCTTCGAGAAGGGCGGAAAGCTCGGCGATTATATCGGATGTGTTGCGCCCGGGATTTTCGTAAAACACACGTTCGCTGATGATGGCACGGCTTTTTTTAGGAGAAAACACTACGTTCCCGCCGTCGAGGTTTATGTCGGAATAGGTGATCGGGAAATTAAATTGAGGAGCAACATCCCTGCGGTAATTGGTTTGCAGGTGTTCAAAGCCTTTAAGATAACTCGGTTCATAGCGAAAGGAGATGCATCTTCCGCTGCGGGTTACTATGGGCATATAGTCCCGCGCCCAGATGTCTTTGGTGTTTTGTATGAGTGTAAATTGCTCCCCGCAGTCGCAAAGAGCCGAGAATAAATTCTCGGCGTCCTTGCGGTATGCAGGCTCGGTTTTTAATTTGGACGAAAAACAGAGCATATTAGTTTCCAAACTCTTTTATAAATTCAGTTCTACTGCCGTTTGGATACAATTTTTTTCTCATTTTATCAAGTTCTTCTACACTTACATCAGGGTGTTTTGTTTTATAATCCTTTAAATATTCAACGACTGCTCTGTCTCCGCCGTAGCCTTTTTCAAAATTGTAATTCTGTGATGTGTGTTCTTTTAGTTCGATAAAAGAGGAAATTATCAGAAGATTATATTTTGCTTGCTGCTCTTTTGTGAAATCGTCTCGTTCCTTAATTTTTGTGAGTCCGTTTCTTACTGTATTAAATACGACAGAATTGTTATGTTTTTCTTTTTCGAACAGAGCGATTCCGTCATAGTCGGTTGGGATTCCATTCTCCTTTAGAACCTCGGCTGCACGGTACTGTTTGACAAATGGATACACTATATTGCCGCCAATCAAGATTCGGGAATTTTTAATTAGAAACGAAAGAGCGTAATTTTTATTTTCGGATAATACTATATCAACTCCGCCATATCCCTTATGAATATATAGCTTTCCGAATCTGTCCCTTTGGCAAGGTCCATAAATGCCGGGTTCTTTGTGAATAAATTTATCTTCAAATACTTTTTCTTTAAACAAATATGGTTCAATGCGCAGTGGTTCTATTGTTATGTTCCCGACTCTGACTTCATACTTTGTGAGAAGTTCTTTGCCAAGGCATCTCAACTTTTGAACAACCAAATTCTTATCTTCTTCGTGTTCTAATATAGAGTCGGTCTTGCTGTTTAGTATATCTTCTAATTCTTGAACTTGTTCTTCGAGTTTTTTCAGTGTGTCCGTTTTAATTTCCATTTTAACTTCTCCTTTAAATTATTATAAGGTCAGTATAACATACGATATATTAAAACCTTATTTGCATTATTATATAATATCAGGCGCAAATTGTCAAATTCAGGAACGTATTGTAAAACGCAGGCCTTGATTTTGCGTTTTCATTTTATGCTAAGCTATGTACTGATTTTGGTGCACACAATGTTTTATAATGTAGTCATCAAAGAACGAAAGACGAGGAGGGATGCACCGTGACCTATGCAATGTCGGATATTCACGGCTGTTACGATAAGTTTGCCGCAGCTCTTGAAAAAATCAATTTTTCCTCAAATGATACCCTTTATATTCTCGGCGATATTGTCGACAGAGGCCCCGACGGAATAAAAATCATACTCGATATTTCAAAACGGAAAAATGTCGTCGCCCTTCGGGGAAATCACGATCACGAGGCCCTTGTTCTTCTTAAAAATCTTGCGCTGCCCAGCGACGATCCGAGAGCCGACGAATTTATCGGCACCTTTAAAATGTGGGTCTGGGACGGAGGGATGCCCACCTATGAAAATTTTTTGAAGCTTTCGGATGACGGCAAAAGGGAAGTGCTGGCCTTTTTGAACTCGATGCCCATTTATGAAGAAATCGAAATTGAAAAACAAAAATATTTTTTGTCCCACACCGTTCCCGAAAAGGAAAAAATGATGAATTTTGACCGCTGCAATATGGCCGATTTTCTCACGGGGCACCCGGAATATGAAAAGGTCTATTTTGCAGACAAAATCATTATTACCGGCCACACCCCAACGGGACTTATAGATAAAAATTTTTCGGGGAAAATATGGCGAAAAAACAACCACGCCGCCATAGACTGCGGTGCTGTGTTCGGCAAACCCCTCGGATGCATCTGTCTTGAAACGGGGCGGGAATTTTATGCCGATTAGGCAACCGCTGTTCGGTCATTTTTAAGCCTGTCGAAACGGCGGAATGAACGGTGAGAAAAAACCAATAAAAAATCAAAGGAGACATACGCTTTGGATATACGTGAAACAGTAGAATATAAAAATTTAGGATTTAAAATCGTCACCTGTCCCATATGCAAAAACGAGACCCTCGACAGCCACTGGGTATGCGAACATTGCGGATGGGAATATGACAATACCAAAGATGAAAACACAATGTCCTCGGCAAACGGAATGACCATAAAAGATTATCGCGCCGCATATCTGAAAAGTCAGATCTGACCGGATGTTTGAACCGATCAAAAAATGAAGAAAAAGCTGCGAACGGTCTTTTGTGCCGCAGATAGTGTCGATATGCAGGTGATGCCGATTGTGCGGAACAGGAATGAACGGGAATGTGCAGCGAAAAACCTAAGCAAGCAGCAGTCGGCCGTTCTTTGCCTAAATGCGGGAGGGAATTAAAATAAACAGCAGGCAAATAAAGGAACTTTTGACCAAGCATTTCGGACAGCCGTGCGGCTCTTTGACCATCGGGAAATCAAAACCGTCGTCTCCCGATGTGATTTATTTTATCGAGCAGACCGATGCCGTCAAAAGGACGGCGGATTTCAGGGACGAAATCAATTCTGAAATTTCCAAAAAGGCATTAAAACACTGGCCGAGTATGATCCAGCGTTTTGACAGGGATTTTCTTTGCAAAGAGAAAAAGCCGATATGTGCGCGGTTTATTCAGCTGGCCGACCGGGTGAAAATCGATTTTATAGAAATAGTCGGCGTGCGCTATCACAGAACATACAAAAGCCGACTTGCCGCAACGCTTTTGACCGGAAAATATTCTCTCATTTCCCTTGATACGAGCAAAGCTGCTTTGGAAAGTGACGGCAACGGAAAACTGACCGAATACCCGGCAGACATTGCTGAAAATGATGAGGACATAGAGACTTATGACGGCAGTGAAAATAATGATAATGTAAGCAACAGTGACGGATTTAAATGGGAAAACAGTGACTGGAAAGCAGAGAGTATAGAGAATATACTCGGAGATTTTTTTGACCGCTATGATTATGCCGGGCTGGACGATGATGTGCTTGTGACCGAAGGCTTTTCCTACGGCACAAACAAGGCCGTTTTTAACCATCCGAGCATCAGAAATTTTGCAAGTGATTTTCTTGACGAGGCGGGAAAGCAAACCAAGCATTATATTCTTTGCGATGCTGCACGAGCGGTGAGAGAATGGGGCTGCTTCCTTTTGCCCGTTTCTTTTCACGAAATTATAAAGTATCACACTCCTGCCGAACTGATATCGGGCCTTGTTCCGGGTGCTGAACTGCCCGGCACCAACCTTAATAAGACTGATCTCAACGAGGGGTATGTAAAGGCTCTGCTTTCATCCGTTGTCGACAGAGGCAGTTTAAATGTCTTGGAAAATCTCCCTAAAGAAATACTTAAAAAGGCGGTCGATTCCGGCGTACTGTATCGGGGCATTGAACTGTTGAGCTTTATAAAAGGCTTGTATGAGTGTATTTTTGAAAATTGCGAAAATCATCCGGACGCATGTGCCTGTGCCGCCGACTATGTTGATATGTGCTTTCAGCTGCAAAGCAAGGTTAAGCTTTTGCTCAGCCCTGAAAAGATTATAAAGGCTCACGATGCCGCCGCAAAAGAGCTTAATTGCCAAAGAATCGCCGAGTCCTCCGATAATGAGCTTGCGGCAATTCCGTCTAAGTTTGATCGGCTTGAAAACTGCCTTGAAAAACTGCGCCCGGGGGAATTTTTCCGAATCCGCACGGCAGAACAGCTGCTTCGTGAAGGAAACAATCAAAACAACTGTGTTTATTCGCGGCGGTTTTTGATAAAGCAGGATGTGGCGGCCGTTTTTCATATTAAAACAAAGAGCGGGCATGATTACACCGCCCAGTTTTCGATGGATCATAAAGGGCGGTATATCATTAACGAAATTAGAGCAAAAAATAATCTGCGTTGTACCGAGGAAGATCGAAAAGCCCTTGAAAACACTCTTGACAAGATCAACGAGCCGCAAGACTTTTCAACCATTTTTCAAACGTTTGCTTTTTAAAAAGGTGGAAGCTGCGGCGCAGCAAATTGAGTTTTTCGCAAAAAGAAAAAAGTCCTATCGTTTTTTGATAGGACTTTTAGTTTTGCAATGGATTTAATGGGTTTTTGCAAACTAAATACTATTTTAATCTTAAATCAAAAATCCCGCTGATAATCAACGGGATTTTTGATGGTGGGCCATCAGGGACTCGAACCCCGGACCGACCGGTTATGAGCCGGTTGCTCTAACCAACTGAGCTAATGGCC
>CAKSDF010000010.1 GCA_934444695.1 uncultured Eubacteriales bacterium
GCAGTTCATCCTGTCGGATTAACGAGCATTTTAACGCAGTATGTGGGGATTTTTCTCCGCCAAAATCGTGTTCGTATATGTGCGTTATGGTTAACGTCAAGGTCGGTGAAAATTGCCTTGTATTTTGTGTTTTCGGTAATCATAATGGTGCCTCCTTTTTGATAAAATGATTATAACACAAAAAACAACGAAAAAATGTGTTGATTTATGTTTGAATAGCTGTTATAATAGATAAAACGATGTTTTAATAAACATTTCGGGAGGGTAGGCCAACTTGGATCAGCAAAACGAGCTATCGGGAATTGCCCGTCGGGAAGAGCTTTGCCGTATCATAAGGGAAAAGGGACAGATAACCGTCAGGCAGGCCTCCGAGATGTTCGATGTATCGGATATGACCGTTCGGCGGGATTTCCATCTTCTCGAGCAGCAGGGAATTGTGTCGCTGTTCCATGGCGGCGCCCGCATACGTCCTTTCGGTCAGAATTTTCAGGGATACCTTGACCGTAAGGAACAGCTTTATCCCGCCAAAAGGGCCATTGCATCGGCTGCGGCCGAGCATATATCCGAAAACGATGTCGTTTACTTTGACACTTCCACGACGGTTACTCTTATGCTCAGATTTGTTACCGATGTGAGCTTTACGGCGGTGACAGGATCGGTATCGGTCATAAACGAGTGCCTTGCCAATCGGCGCATAAAGCTTTATATTGCTCCGGGACTTTACAAAGAGCGATACGGCGGAAGTCTTGATTATTCAACGGCGGAATATCTCTCATCCATAAAATTCGACAAGGCGTTTTTCGGCGCGTCGGCAATCGACCCTGCGTTTGGAGTGTCCTCGGGTGAGGAAAGCGAGGGCGCTGTGAAGAAATGTGTAATGCGAAACAGCGAAAAGAAATTTCTTCTTGCCGACAACAGCAAATTTATGAAAAAGAATATGATAAAGTACGGTAATCTTTCGGAATTCACTGAAATTTTCTCCGATTCCGGTCTTGACGGCGAGATCCGCAAGGCTGTGGAAAAAAATAAAGGCAGCTTGCGCATTTGCTATTAAATTAGCGGATTTGGGCATACAGAAAGCGGACATTTCTTAATGAGATGTCCGCTTTTGTTTATATGGGATTTAAAAAGAATTATCTTCTTCTGCGGTCGCCGTTACGGTCGCCGTGGTCGCGGCGGCGGGGAGGACGACGGGTGTCACTGACCTCGTTTTCGGGAACGGCGCCTTCAATTTCGATGAGGGCGTTTCTTCTCGAAAGATTGATTCTGCCCTGATCGTCTATTTCAAGAACCTGAACGATGACTTCATCGCCTACCTGAACTACCGATTCCACCGAATCAACGCGTTTTACGTCAAGGTGGCTGATGTGTACGAGGCCTTCCTTGCCCGGAGCAATTTCAACAAATGCACCGAAGGACATAATTCTTGTGACCTTGCCCTTATAGATGGCGCCGATCTCGGGATCCTTGGCAATGGTTTCGACGATCTGGAGAGCGCGTTTGCAATCATTGATATCGATGGCCTGGATGTATACCATTCCGTCCTCTTCAATGTCGATATTAACGTTGCAGTCGGCACAGATCTTCTGAATGACCTTTCCGCCCGAGCCGATGACCTCGCGGATCTTGTCAACGTCGATCTTGGTGGAAAGCATCTTGGGAGCGTATTTGGAAAGCTCCTCGCGGGGGGCGGGAATGGCTTTGAGCATGACCTCATCGAGGATATAGTTGCGGGCCTTGTGGGTCTTGGCAAGAGCCTCTTTGATGATCTCAGGGGTCAGGCCGTCGATCTTAAGGTCCATCTGAATGGCGGTGATGCCTTCCTTGGTTCCGGCAACCTTAAAGTCCATATCGCCGAAGAAGTCCTCGAGTCCCTGGATGTCGACCATGGTCATAAAGCGGTCGCCCTCGGTTATAAGGCCGCAGGAAATTCCGGCGACGGGAGCCTTGATGGGTACGCCTGCATCCATAAGAGCAAGTGTGGAACCGCAGATAGAAGCCTGGGAGGTGGAACCGTTGGAAGAAAGAACTTCCGAAACAAGGCGGAGGGTATAGGGGAACTCCTTCTCGTCGGGAATTACCGGAACGAGAGCACGCTCGGCAAGGGCACCGTGACCAATCTCACGACGGCCGGGGCCGCGGCTGGGACGGGTCTCACCCACCGAGTAGGAGGGGAAATTATACTGATGCATATAACGCTTGGTTTCCTCGTCGTCAAGTCCGTCGAGGATCTGGGCGTCTCTGATCTGACCTAAGGTGACGGTGGTCAGAACCTGGGTCTGACCTCTGGTGAAGAGGCCGGTGCCGTGAACGCGGGGAAGAAGTCCCACTTCGGCGGCCAAAGGACGCATTTCGTCGATTCCGCGGCCGTCGACACGCTTGCCGTCATCGAGCAGCCAGCGGCGTACAACGAATTTCTGCAGTTTATAGAGGCAATCGTCAAGCTTTTCGATTTCCTCGGGATATTTTTCGTCCAATTTTTCGTGAACCTCGGCATAGATGGGAAGCAGAGCCTCGTCGCGGACGCGTTTGTCGTCGGTGTCGAGGGCCACGCGCACCTTATCGATGGCAATGGCTTCAACATCCTCGTACATTTCGTGGGAAGGATCGTTGGAGGGGAAGTCCATCTTGGTAACGCCAACTTCTTCTCTGATCTTCTTGATGAATTCGATAACCTGCTGGTTGGCCTTGTGGCCGAACATAATGGCGTCGAACATCTCTTCGTCGGTAACCTGGTCGGCGCCGGCTTCGATCATTGCCACCTTCTTATCGGTGGAGGCGACGGTAACGGCCATACGGGATTTTTTCTGCTGCTCGGAAGTGGGATTGATGACAAACTGTCCGTCAATCATTCCGACGCTGACACCGCTGATAGGTCCGTTAAAGGGAATTTTGGAAATGGTTACGGCGATGGAAGCACCAATCATAGCGATGGTCTCGGGGGGGCAATCGGGATCAACCGACATAACGGTTGTGACTATCGAAACGTCGTTTCTCATATCCTTAGGGAAGAGAGGACGCATGGGACGGTCGATAACGCGGGAAGACAGAATGGCCTTCTCGGTGGGACGGCCCTCGCGGCGCAGGAAGGAACCGGGGATTCTGCCCACGGCGTAAAGCTTTTCTTCATAGTCAACCGAAAGAGGGAAGAAGTCTACACCCTCTCTGGGCTTGTCCGAAATAGTGGCCACACAGTGTACGGCGGTTTCGCCGTAGCGGATCATACACTCGCCGGAGGCCAGCTGGGCGAGCTTGCCGGTTTCGACAACCAAAGGACGGCCGGCAAATTCCATTGAAAAGGTTTTTGCGTTTTCAAACATTTTATTTTCCTCCAAATTTTATTTCCGAGGAATCCTTGCCGCTTTAGCAATAAACACATTGTCCGTTTGGAAAAACGGGCTTTCGGGCAATCTGTTCACTGCTAAAAAACAACGCGGAATCCCTCGGATGGTATTTTAAAACCAAAAGGTTTTTTAACAGGTGAAAACGGGCGGACAAATTAAAGTCCGCCCGAATTTTAAGCTATTACTTACGGATACCGAGTCTTGCAATAACAGAACGATATCTTTCAATGTCCTTCTTCTGGAGGTATGCCAAAAGTCCGCGGCGGGAATGATGATCCTTCTTGTGGACCTTCAGATGCTCGTTGAGCTCGTTGATGCGGTTGGTCAAAACGGCGATCTGCACTTCGGGAGAACCGGTGTCGCCTTCGTGGGTAGCATACTCTTTGATGATAGCTGTTTTCTGTTCGTTTGTCATTTTTTTCACCTCAAATAAATTTTGTCCCGAATCTGAGCGGCGGGACGGTGATCCCCGCGGCCAAGAATGGGTATTCAGAGCCTTTTTCAAGGCGCTTTAGCTAATATAACACAAATGAACCGTTTTGTAAAGACTTTTTTTACTGAGCGGCGTTCTGTCTTGCCTTGTCGAAGTCGATTTTGCCGGGATCATAGAATTTGACAAGGGAGGAATTTTCTTTAACGCCCATCTCGTCGGCCTTGGAAGTGAGCATATCCTTGAATTCGTCTGCTTTAAGCTCGCTGACAACGGCATCGTGATACTGCTCGCAGTAATACTGATCCTTGGACAAATCGTAGATTATAACAAGCTTGAAGTCGTCGGTCTCGCCCTCAACAACCAGTGCCTTGCCGTATTCAAAACCGTCGGTCGACTTAAATCCCTTAAAGAGGTTGTAGTTGGTAAGGTCGCTGTCGTTTTTGGTGTATGCCTTGGCGGTGGCGGTGTAGATGGAGGTGTAGTTGTCGGAGGAGGGAACGGTGGCCGATGCATCCTCGTCGGTAGCGCCGGTTTCGGCGGCATATTCTGCTCTGATTGTCTCAAAAGAAGTACCCTTGTTTATGCGGTCGGCATATCCCTGAAGCTTGGCTTTGGCGGCTTCTCTCTGTTCGTCGGTAACGGCGGTGGAGTTTCCGCTCTCGTCGTATGTGGCCGAAAGTTTGTTATCGAGGTGGTCGGCAAGTACGGCATAATCGTTGATACCTGCGGCTACTTCCTCATCGGTAACGGCTTTGCTTCCGCTTCCGGGAACGGCTTCATCTGCCTTGCCATAGTAGAACTCAAAGAGCTTGGAATAAAGGAAGTTATATCTCATGGTTTCCTTGTAGGTGTTATAGCTTACGCCGTTCTGTTCGTAAAGAATCTTTACGCCCTGATTCTCCCAATATGCGTTGGCATACTGATCGGCGGTGTCTTCTTCTGCAACAGAAAGGGTGATATTGTTTTCTTTGCAAAGCTCCATAACAGCGCCGTATTCTCTGCAAAGCTCCTCTGTTTTCTGATTGATCCAATCAATGCGGGAGGTTCCGTCCTCGGGATGGGTGAGATCGTTGAAATAGGAATAGCTTACGCTGCTTGGAACGCTTGTGTCGGGATCGGAGCTTACGTCGGATATAAACTGGTTGTAGGCGTTGTACTGGAAGGCAAGGTAAAGGCCGGAATCAATCTTGGTTTCACCGATGGTCATAACCGTTTCGCCCTTTTTATGACAGGCGGCAAAGGAAAGAATGACCGCGACCGAAAGCAGAACGGCCGAAATTGTTTTTAATGCTTTCATTTTTATTTTCCTCCGAAAAATGTTTATTATTTTTTATGGGTTCTGAAGAAAAGCACACCGCAGCAGCCCGGTCCGCAGTGGCAGGAAATAACGCATCCTGCGTTGGTTTCGATGACCTCTTTGAATGGGGCAATCTTTTTTATTTCCTCGAGGCAGATCTTAACGTGCTCGGGATCCATTCTCGAATGGGTAAAGAAGATGCGGTCGAGAACCACGTCGGAAGGATCGCCGATCTGTTCTCTTATGTACTGAAGATAACAGTCGAGGATTTTTCCGCGGTATTTTTTGCCCACGACCATCTGATTGTTTTCCACAATAATGCTGGGACGGAGCTTTAACAGGTTTGCGCCGAATTTGGCGACTCCCGAGCACCTTCCGCCAGCGTGGAGATAATCGAGGGTCTCGATTATAAAGGAAACATCCAGCCGCTCAACGGCTTCTTCGCACTGCTCCACAACCTCTTTTGCCGAAAGACCTTTGGCCGCAAGCTCGGCAGCAAGCAGGGCAATGTGACCTGTTCCCGAAGAGAGATTTTTGGAATTTATAACATAAACTCCGTCCATTTCCTCGGCGGCGAGACAGGCGTTCTGGTAAGAGCTTGAAAGGAAGCTGCCGATGTTTACGTGTATGACATCATAGCCTTGCTCGGTTAGATTTTTGAAAAAGTCAAGATACTCTCCCATTGCGACGGCACTGGACTTTGCAAGCTTGCCTGTTCTGTCGTAATATGAGAAAAGATCCTCAGGCACTGCATCCACTCCGTCGGAATAGCTTTTACCGTCCATTTCAATGTGCAGAGGGGTAATGGAAATGTTGTATTTTTCGATGAGCTCGGGTGAAAGATCCGCCGTGCTGTCGGTGGTTATTTTTATAGGCTTAGACATATTCCGCCTCCCTTGTATAAATCTTTCTAATTATATCACCAATATTTTTTTATGTCAAGGAAATATATTAGGCAATGCGCCCGCGCAAGCCCTTTTGAGGCCTATTTACCCTTTATTTATTCATTTGCCGCTCGATCCAGGACATAAGCAGGTCGACAATCTTTTTTTGCTGAATGTCGGTAAGCGCTTTTCCTTTTTTGACCTTGTACCATTTTTCAAGGCAATTTCGGCAGCAGCAGCCGCAAGCGTGCTGAGCCTTAAATACCGGGTGGCCTTTGGTGGGGGTTTGACTTCCGTCGTTTTTCGGAAAGGCGGGAGCAAGCCGGTCTCTTATAAAATCCTCAGCGTGGCGGCGGATGGTATCGTATCCCTTTTGTTCTATGTACAGTCTGTCTTTATTGTCAAGGCGGAATGAACTGCGGAATTTTGATTTTTCAAGGCGATTTAAGGCCTGATCTATTGTTTGCATAAAATCCCCTCCTAAGTGCGTTTGCTAATTAAATTTATTTGCTAAAATGGAAATATGCGATTTCTGCCTAATGAAAATCTGTTTTGATAGCCTTAGTACACGTGGCTGCGGGGCGCTGAGGCTATCAGCAAAGCTGATCGGAGGGCGGCCGAGGGGCAGAACCGGGGCTGCAATTAAAAGAACAGCCTTTCTTTTTCGGTAGAATTGTAATTATGATGTGCCCTCCGGTCTCGGCAAAACCGAGACAGCCTCAGCGGCAGGTCAACACATAGCCGGAAGCCGTGTTTACAAAGCAGCAGATGTATGCTGCTCGTTCAAAGAAATGCGCGAAACCGTGCGTGCATTATGAATATCTGCTTTTGATGTGCTTTTAATTTGCTTTTGCGGCATTGAAAAGCTGAAAAAAGTATGTTAAAATGCGGTCAAAAGGAATGATTTAATTGGACAGTATCTTTATAAAAATTTTGGTCACGTTTTTTGCCGGAATGGGAGCGGGACTGGGAACCGGCTTTGCGGGAATGAGCGCTGCCGCCGTAATAAGCCCCATGCTCATAACCTTTCTGGGAATTGATCCGTATATGGCGGTGGGAATAGCCCTTGCATCGGATGTTCTTGCCAGCGCCGTTTCGGCCGTGACCTATAAGAAAAATAAAAATCTTGATGTGAAAAACGGCCTGATAATGATGGCGGCCGTGCTTGTTTTTACGGTGGTTGGAAGCTTTGTTTCAAGCATCGTTCCGTCGACGACCATGGGTAATTTCTCGGTGTTTATGACCCTTCTTTTGGGTGTGAAATTCATAGTAAAGCCGGTTATGACCACCAAGGAGCAGATGGAGGCAGTGAGCAGAAAACGGCGGATTATCGGCTCGATACTTGCGGGAAGCCTCGTGGGATTTATATGCGGTTTTGTCGGTGCCGGCGGCGGTATGATGATGCTGCTTATTCTCACGTCGGTGCTTGGATATGAGCTTAAGACCGCCGTGGGAACAAGCGTTTTTATAATGACCTTTACGGCTTTAACCGGCGCAATTTCTCATTTTTCTTTCGGAAGTCTGCCGGATGTGCCGATTATGATTATGTGCATTGTTTTTACGCTGATATTTGCCCGTATCGCCGCCCTTTTTGCCAATAAGGCAAAGCCCGAGACCCTCAACCGTGCTACCGGCGCGGTGCTTGTAATCCTCGGCGCCGCGATACTTGTTTTTAATCTCATCAAGTAAACATTGCGCCCATCGTGTCCATTAAATCATAAACAATCGGCGGCCGAGCGTCTGCCGCTTAAATTTTTGTTCCATTAAAAAATGCTATTTAAAAAAGCTCCCTTGGGAGCTTTTTTGGTTATTTGCTCTCCTTCTTTTTGAAGGTGAAACGTTTTATTTTAAGCGGCTTTTCCTCACCCTTAAAAATGCGCTTTATATTTTCGGCGTGCTTTATTATGGTCAGCAGCGAAAAGCAGGCGGCCGACAGCACCACAAAGGCGCTGAGCGGAATAAAGAAGGGTCGATACTGGGCCGAATAGGCGGTGGCCGTTATGGCATCGTAGGCAGGGGAGTATTTAAACATAAAGAACATTACAAAGGGATAGCTTATGGCCGCCACAACCGACGAAACCGATATTATTCTGAAAAGAATATAAACAATTATGAAAATGCCCAGCACAATAAGAAAAACTCTCCAGTCGAGGATGGCCATTGCACCGGCAATGGTGGAAATGCCTTTGCCGCCCTTAAATTTAAAGTATATCGGATAAAGGTGGCCGAGTATACAAAACAGTCCGCAAATGTTGGCGGCATAAATGGGAAGCACCGCCGCGGCATAGGCATATCCTTCGGCCGACATAACCGATGGAAGCTCGGGATAAACGGCGAGCAGAAAATCAAACATAAAATATTTTCCGAGGCAGGTGGCAAGCACCGCTTTTCCGATATCAAAAAGCAGGGTTATGGCGCCGGGCAAAAATCCCACAATACGCATAACATTGGTCATTCCGGCGTTTCCGCTTCCCGATCGGCGTATGTCTCTGCCGGTGAATATCTTTGTGACTATGATGGCAAAATTGATACTGCCGAGAAGGTAACTGACCACTGCGAAAAGTCCCAAAATCAAAAGAACAGTGACCTTGTATGACATTTTTAACTATCCCCTAAAAAGTAGTTTTGTTTGAAAATAATTTAAAAAACGAAGGACTCAAGAAATACTATTCTCCCCGTTCGCGAATGACCATTCTGATGGGCGTACCCTCAAGGCCGAAGGTCGAGCGGATCTGATTTTCCAGATATCTCTGATAGGAGAAGTGGAAAAGCTCCTTGTTGTTGCAAAAACAGACGAATGTGGGAGGCTTGGTGGAAGCCTGGGTTATATAATATATTTTCAGGCGCTTGCCCTTGTCGGTGGGGGGCTGAACTCTGGCCGTTGCATCGGCCAAAAGGTCGTTGAGCATACCTGTGGAAATGCGCATATTGTTTTGCTCGTTGACGTATTTAATAAGCTCAAAAAGACGTTCGACTCTTGAGCCTGTTTTTGCCGAAAGAAAGATTATGGGCGCATAGGACATAAATGCAAGCTCGTTCATAAGCTCGCTTCTCATTTTGTCCATAGTCTTGTCGTCCTTTTCGACGGCATCCCATTTGTTGACCGCCACAATGCAGGCTTTTCCTGCCGCAACGGCCATTCCGGCCACCTTGGCGTCCTGCTCGGTATATCCGTCCACGCCGTCTATCATAATAACGCAGACATCGGCCCGATCGACCGCCATTTCGGCGCGGATGATGCTGTATCGTTCAATGTCGTCTCCGGCCTTTGCCACGCGGGATTTGCGGCGAAGACCAGCGGTATCGATGAAAACGAATTTTCCGAACTTGTTTTCGATGCGGGAATCGACGGTATCTCTCGTTGTTCCGGCAATGTCCGAAACGATGGAACGCTGCTCGCCGGCAATGCGGTTGACAAGACTGGATTTTCCGGCGTTGGGCTTGCCGATGACCGCCACTTTGACGGCATCGTCCTCTTCATCCTCCTCGTCGCAGGAGGGGAGAGACTTGCAGACCTCGTCCAGAAGATCGCCCGTTCCGTGGCCGTGCACCGCCGAAACGGCAATGGGATCGCCTATTCCGAGGTTGTAAAACTCGTAAAATTCGGCCGGTACTTCGCCCACGCCGTCGCATTTGTTAACGCAAAGAACAACCGGCTTGCCGCTTTTATGAAGCATAGAAGCAACCTCGCTGTCGGCGGCGGTAACCCCGTCGGGCATAGAGGTTACGAGGCATATGACGTCGCAAAGCTCTATGGCAAGCTCGGCCTGAGCCCTTATCTGGGAGGGTATTATCTCCTGGGAATACGGCTCGATTCCGCCGGTGTCGACCAGCATAAACTTGTGACCGCACCATTCGCAGGGAGCATATATGCGGTCGCGGGTAACGCCGGGAGTGTCGTCGACGATGGAAAGCCGCGATCCGATAAGTTTGTTGAAAAGGGTGGATTTGCCGACATTGGGCCGGCCGACCACCGCCACTAAAGGTTTAGACATTTTTATACCTCTTTGTTGTTTTTAAAAACCTGCTGTGCTGTAAAAGCTTTGTTGTTTTATGTGATAAGTGCTGCCAAAATGATTTCGTTTTTCGGGAAAAGTTGTTTTAATAAAACTTTAACGCGCCGTCTGTCTGATCGGGCCGCCGTCAAATAAATTCCCTTAAATGTTATTACATTGTCTCGGGAGCGTCGATTTTAAGTATCTCCAAAACATTTTTAAGTACGGTTTTTGTGCAAAGGCAAAGCTGCAGGCGGGCGTACATCAGCCCCTTGTCGTCGCAGCGCACCCTGCAGGCGTTATAGAACTTGTGGAAAAGGGTAGCAAGCTCGACGGCATACTTTGTTATCTTAGAAGGATCGAGAGCCGCTGCCGCCTCGGTTATCTCGCCGGTTAAAGCGCCAAGATGGCGGATAAGCTCGATTTCCTCGTCGCAGGTCAGCACGTCAAGCTCCTTTTTGCTCATTTCTTTGGGAGAAACGCCCTCGGCCGCAAGGTTTTTAAGAATGCTGCAAATTCTTGCGTGGGCATACTGAACATAATAAACGGGGTTTTCGCTGGACTGTTCAACCGCAAGGTCAAGGTCAAATTCACAGTGGGTGTTAGGCTCCCTGAGATTGAAGATAAATCTCGCTGCGTCAATAGGTACTTCGTCGAGAAGGGTAACGAGGGTGATGGCCTTTCCGCTTCTTTTTGAAAGCTTGACTGCCTCGCCGTTTCTCACAAGCCGCACCATCTGCATCAGTACCACCTTGAGCCGGTCGGGATTGATGGAAAGAGCCTTTAAAGCTGCCTTGAGTCTCGGAACATAGCCGTGGTGATCGGCGCCGAGAACATCCACCGCCGTATCAAATCCGCGGGTGACAAGCTTGTTGTAGTGATATGCGATATCGGGCACGACATAGGTGGGCACGCCGTTTGAACGAACAAGCACAAAATCCTTGTCGGCGCCGAATTGCTCGGCCTTGAACCAAATGGCGCCGTCCTGCTCGTAGGTGTGGCCCTTTTCGGTGAGAATGTCGACTATTTTTTTAACGTCGCCGCTTTTGTGCAGCGTGCTTTCCTTAAACCATACGTCATATTTAATGCGGTATTTTGCAAGATCTCTTTCAAGTCCCTCGATGTTAAGGGGCAGTGCATAATCCACAAGGGCCTTGCGGCGGGTGTCGCTGTCGGTATCGACAAATTTGTCGCCGTGTATTTCGGCAAAGGCCTTTGCGTGGTCGATAATGTCCTGACCGTGGTAAGCGTCCTCGGGCATTTCGATTCCTTCCTTGTAAAGCTGAAGGTATCTTACCTCAAGAGAAAGGCCGAATTTATTTATCTGGTTTCCGGCGTCGTTTATGTAAAATTCGCGGCACACATCATATCCCGCTGCCGAAAGCACTCCTGCAAGGCAATCGCCCAGCGCTCCGCCTCGTGCGTTTCCGATGTGCATAGGGCCGGTGGGATTTGCCGAAACAAATTCCACGTCGATCTTTTTGCCCTTTCCGAAGTCCGAGCGACCGTAGTTGTCGCCGCAATCGCGAATATCGGCTAAAATGTCGGAATAAAAGGCGGGAGAAAGACGGAAGTTTATAAAACCCGGGCCGGCAATTTCGGCCGAGCTTGCATATGTGTCCGACAGATCAAGATTTTCTTTTATTATCTCGGCGATTTTTACCGGAGCCATATGAAAGGCTTTTGCCGATACCATGGCTGCATTTGTTGCATAGTCGCCTTTTTTGCGGTCGGCCGGGATCTCTATTTTAAAGTCGGGAATGGGCTCGGCAGCAAGCTGACCCTTTGCGACAGCCCGCCCGAGAGCCTCTATAACCGCACTTTTAATGGATTTTTCAGATTTTTCAGGTATGTTAGACATAAAAAATTCCTTTCCTAAAACCAAGGGATTTTAAACTTTATCTTTAATATTTTCAAACTAAACTTAAAAACTAAACTAAAAATCAGACCGTGGCGGGCTTAACGGTAATGTCCACCTCGTTTCGGCCGGCAAAGGCCGAATTAATGTCGATGGTGTATTTCATATTGAGCTTTCCGCCGTTCTGACCGAGGTCACAAACAACGTTTTCGCCGAATATGCCCATGGAAAATTCGCAGGGTCCCATCTGGTAAAGACTCATATGCCGCTTGCCCTTCTGAATGGTCATACGGCCGATGTCCTCGCCCTCCCTGTCGAGGGTTACAAGTGGCATGGTGCCATCACCCTTAACCGTGAGAGTGGTGGAAATGTTTTGGCCCTCTCCGCTGTCGGCATCGTAGAAAAGCACTATGTCGTCGCCGTTGAAATCGAGCTTTCCTTCGACCGTCATTTCGATTATCTCGGGAGACGGGCCGCCGAAATGCTGCTTTCCCTCTATTGTTATAATGACATCCTTCAAGTCATATCGCTCCAATCTACGGCCGTAACGCTTTCGGAAATATCCCTTCCTAAAAAGCTTTTTGCAATGCGTGAAAAACCCTGGGGACGGTCGGAAACGAAAAACTCGGCCCTTCCGTCGGCTTCTGATGTGTTTAAAAGCCCTTTTGCTTCGAGGGCGGCTTTGGCGGTTTTGGCCGTCTGCTCACCTGCATTTATAAGGGTCACGTATTCGCCCATATAATCGGCAATGACCTCTTTAAGCATGGGGAAATGGGTGCATCCCAGTATAAGTGTATCTATTCCTGCGTCCTTTAATGGTTTAAGATATCTTTCGGTAACGAGAGCGGGAAGAGCATCGCCTTTTTCAAAGTATCCTTCCTCAACAATGTTGACAAAAAGGGGACAGGCCTTTGTAAAAACCGAGATCGAGGGATCGATCTTTTCAATGGTTTTGACAAAAGAACCGCTGCTTACGGTGGCGGCCGTTCCCGCAACACCTATTTTTTTGTTCTTTGTGGCTCTTACGGCCGAAATGGAAGCGGGTGTGACCACCTCAACAAAGGGAACCGGCAGCGCATCTCCGATATCTGGAGCTACCGAGCTGACCGTTCCGCAGGCGGCGATTATCAGCTTTACGCCCTTTGAAAGCAGAAACTGCGCGTCCTCTTTTGCATACCGCCGTATAACATCGCGTCCTCTGTTGCCGTAGGGCACCCTTCCGGTGTCTCCGAAATAGACAATGTTTTCTTTCGGAAGCAGCTTTATGACCTCGGCGGCCACTGTCAGTCCGCCAAGTCCCGAGTCGAAAATGCCGATTGGCATAGATTCTTTGTTCGTATTAAACACCTTCCGATTATTTTTTGAGGGCAAGGGAATTTTTAAGTGCAAGGGCAAGATAATTCTTGTCTTTAAGATATCCGAGAGCCGATTCGGTCAGCTCCTTTTCCCCTTTAAGTGCGGTTGCAAGTACGCAGGTGCTCACCACCGCGCGCACCTCTCTGTCTCCGAGGCGATAGGCCTCATCCAGCATATCAAAGTATTTCTGAAGCCGCTTTTTGTCGTTTGCTCGAAGCAGTTCTTTAAGCAGGGGAGCGGCCTTTGTTTCGTAAAATTCAACATACAAAAAGGTGCCGTTGTCCGAAACGAAATTGGGATACTCATCCTTGAACTGAGGGAAAACGGTCAGGAAATTGCCGGTCAGCGATACAACGGTGGGCTGATCGGTTTTCTTTGCGCGGCCGGGCAGAGAAACTGCGTTCTGGCGGGAGACCGAGGGTTTTATTCCCAAAACCTCTCTAAGGGTGTCTTCAAAATCTCCACCGATGGAGGAGGCGTAAGAAGCCTTTGTACCGTCCTCGAAAAGCCATTCGCTGACATCGGCCCAGTCTTCGGGAACGCCCTGCTCCGAAAGACCCGATTTCTGAAGGCAGAACAGCTTTTTGTCCTCCTTGAAAATTACACGAACGGCGGTATCGTCGTTTTTAAAGTAGCTCGAATCGTCAAGATCTACCGCCTTGAATCCGCGACCGTCAAGCAGGGGCTTTATTTTGTCGATAATTAAATTATATGCTTCGATGTTCATAATTTTTCTCCTTATTCACCGATTATTTTAATGAGTACGCGTTTGTTTCTCAGCCCGTCGAACTCTCCGTAAAAGATCTGTTCCCAGGGGCCGAAATCCAGTTTTCCGTTCGTCACGGCGACCACCACCTCGCGTCCCATAAGGGTACGCTTTATGTGGGCGTCTCCGTTGTCCTCATATCCGTTGTGGGCATATCTGCTGTAGGGCTTTTCGGGAGCTAATTCCTCAAGCCATCTTTCAAAGTCGCTGTGAAGTCCCGGCTCGTCGTCGTTGATGAAAACGCTGGCGGTTATGTGCATGGCGTTGCAAAGAAGAAGACCCTCTTTAATGCCGCTTTCTCTCAGGGCGGCTTCACACTCGCCTGTGATGTTTACAAAGCCTCTCCTTTTCGGAATGTTAAATACCAGCTCTTTACGATAGGATTTCATATGCAAACTCCTTTTTTTACGGGCTTTTGTGACGCAGACGGCATCGGCTGAAAAATTGCAAAAGCATTATCAGCCCAAAACACGGCACAAACATCCCATTTTTATAAAGTTACACTATATTATAAAGCCCGCACCCTCTTTTGTCAAGAAAACATTGACCTGTAAAGCCGCATATTGCCAAAGAATTGCAAAAGCGCGTATATTACCCGTTTTTCAAAGGCAATATACGCCCTCGTAAAGCCGGGAAATGCCCCGTTGCTCATTCATTTGCCCGATTTTTTAAAAAAATATTTTTAATGCGGGCGAAAGAGCGAAAAATGCAGATGAAAAACTATTGATAAAATCGGGCGTTTGTATTATAATCAGTATGAAGATGTATGTATTTACAATGCAGGTGCCGCACAGGACAAAATCGGCTTGTATCTGTTCGGTGCGGCAGAGCTGCCGCGCAAACATCATAATACCTTTACCGAATGCGGCACAAAAGATTAAATGATACGGAGGATAACCATGAAACTCATACTTGCTATCGTCAATGATGATGACGCCGCCGTTGTATCGGGCGCGCTGACCAAGGCCAAGCTTTCTGCTACCAAGCTTGCCACCACCGGCGGATACCTTAAAGCCGGCAACACCACCTTCATAATCGGTGTGGAAAACGAACAGGTCGATATGGCCATCGAAATAATCGGCAACAACGCCAGGAAACGCACACAGATAATCCAGGATCCCTCTCCCTACGGAACGGTCAACACAATGGCTATGCCTCTCGAGATAACCGTGGGCGGAGCTACCGTCTTTGTGCTCGACGTTGAAAGCTTCCACAAGTTATGATAACCGCCGAGCTTTCCGATTTTGTCGGAGCTTCCGACCTTGTTTTCCGGCTTGAAACTGCTCTTGAAAAAGGCACCCTTCCCCAGGCCATTCTCATCGAGGGCAGACGGGGAAGCGGCAAAAGGACCCTGGCCGCGGCTTTGGCGGCAGGCCTTGTGTGCACGGGTGAACATAAGCCTTGCGGAAACTGCAGCTCCTGCAAAAAGGCAAAAACCGGACATCCCGACATTGCCTTTGCAGAGGGTGGCGAAAAGGGAAACGTCACAGTGGACGATGTTCGTGAACTGAGAAGGCAGGCCTTTATTCTGCCAAACGACAGCGACAAAAAGGTTTTTATAATAACCGGAAAAATGGCACCCCCTTCCCAGAACGCCCTGCTTAAAATTCTTGAAGAGCCTCCCGCAGGAGTGTACTTCATAATAATAACCGAGCATAGGGAACAACTGCTTGATACCATAATTTCCCGCTGTATGCCCATCGAGCTTAAACCTCTGCCTGCCGAGGCGGTGGAAAATTTTCTTTTAAAGAAATTTCCCGATGCTTCAAGGGACAAAATCAATTCGGCGGCCCGGTGCAGCGAGGGAAACATCGGATCGGCCGAGCATCGGATGGAAAGCGGCAACCCGGAACAGGATGAAATGCTTGCCAAAATGCTTTCTGCGGCGGCCTCCTGCGACCCGGTGCTGTTTGCGGCAAGCTCGATGCCCCTCGAAAAGGACGCAGGTTTGTTTGAAAGGGCGCTCGAACAAATGAGCCTTGCTTTCCGCGATGCCTTTATGAAAAAGGAAGGAATGGGGCAGGGACTTTGCCCATTCACAAAGCAGGTTGATGCCCTGGCCGAGAGGAAAACCTCAAAGCGGCTTGCCGAGCTTTACGAAATATGCGGAAGATATGCCCTAAGACTTTCGGAAAATCCGAAGCAAAATCTTTTGCTTGCCTGCCTTTGCGCAGAACTTACCGAGTGATTTCTTGCGGTCTGTCGCGGTCGGCAGCATTGCAAAAACTTTCGGTCGGCAGCATTGCAAATTTTAAAATTGCACCATATCAAATCGCAAATTGAATTTTAGCACTGCCGCCCCTGCAAACCGCAAAGCAATTCTTAAAACCGCGGCATAGCAAACCGCAAACAATGCAAAAACAAACGCAATTGTCAATGATGATTCGTTTGCGATAAACAGCAATGCCATCATTCATAATGTAAATTATCAATGCCGGCTGCGATGAACGGCAATACCGTCAACGTAAATCGGCATACCGTTGCGATAATGAAAGCAATAACGAAAATAAATTGGAGTTGAAAAAATGCCCGAAATAATTGGCGTTAAATTTAAAGACAGCGGAAAGGCATATTACTTTGACCCCGACGGCATAGCCGTCAAAAAGGGCGAAAGGGTAATTGTCGAAACCTCTCAGGGACTGGAATGCGGCCTTTGCGCCATCGAAAATTCCGAAATTTCCGATGAGTTTGAACTTCCGCTTAAAAAACTTATACGGGTCGCCACCAAGGAAGACCTCGATCATCTTGAAGAAAACCGCAAGAAGGAAAAAGAAGCCTTTTCCATATGCAACAAAAAAATTGCCGCCCACGGCCTTGAAATGAAGCTTATCTCGGTGGAATACACCTTCGATAACAGCAAAATCATATTTTTCTTTACGGCCGACGGACGGGTGGATTTCCGCGAACTGGTCAGAGACCTTGCCTCGGTTTTCCACACCCGCGTGGAGCTCAGACAGGTGGGCGTGCGCGACGAAGCAAAGCTGCTTGGCGGAATAGGAATTTGCGGAAGGGAATTTTGCTGCGCCGGATTTTTGAATTCTTTTCAGCCGGTGTCCATAAAAATGGCAAAAGAGCAAAATCTTTCGCTCAATCCCGTTAAAATTTCCGGAACCTGCGGAAGGCTTATGTGCTGCCTGAAATACGAGCAGGATGCTTATGAATTTCTTCATAAAATAAGTCCCCGTGTAGGTGCCGCCGTTAAAACTCCGTCGGGAGTGGGCACGGTCGAATCGGTCGATCTTTTAAAGGGACGTGTCAAGGTCGTTTTTGAAAAGGACGGAGAGACCTCTGTTGAGGTTTTTGACCGCAAGGAGGTCAGAAGCCTTTCCTCTCCCAAAAAGCCTCGGGAGGAAAATCGCGAGGGCAGGGAAAAGGGCAACGACGAACAGCAGCCGTCGGACGACCGAAAGGACAAGGAATGATTAATACCGATACCCCGCCGCAGAAAAGATCTGATGACATCGCAGCGGCGAACGGTTTTGCCGGAAAGGCTCGCAGGTTGTGATTTGCGAAGGGCAAGCTGCGATGCCGTTTAAAGGCGTTAAATGGACAGCAGCCGGCAGAAATTTGTTGTAATATTATAATGTAAGAAAAATATATATTGTTTTGAAAATTAAAATGTGAATTAAACTGTGCATTGCAATACAAGTAAAATGTATGTAATATGCGTGTAACAAACCGGCAAATTTTTATGTAAACCGATTTTAATGGCAAAATAATCACAAATTACCTTAAAAAAATGCTTGCATTTAAAAAAAAATGTGATACAATGCAAGTGAAGAGTTGAGGACCGTCTTTAAGATCGGAGAGAAATAAATGCATTTTTATGCCCGTCTTACTTTGTCCTCAGCATTCTACCAAGACAAGGAGGTGCAGTTCCAATGGCATACAAAATCAGCGACGAGTGCATTAAGTGCGGCAGTTGTGCAGATACCTGCCCCAACGAGGCCATCGCCGAAGGCGACGACAAGTATGAAATCGACGCCGACAAATGTATCTCTTGCGGCGCTTGCGAGGCGGCTTGCCCCGTAGAAGCCATCTCCGAGGACTGATATCTTGCTAAAAAAGATAAAGTTTTTTCGGTAATCTCGGAGTTTTTTTGTCATTTGTTATATCTTTTAAAAAAAAATAAGATATTTTTACTTGACAAGATGACTTCCGTGTATTATAATCTCGTTAGAGATGCCCAAAATCTTAAAATTATTGAAAAGGAATGATTCAAAATGAAAAAGCTTCTCGCAATCGTTTTGAGCGTAGCTATGATTGCTTGCTTCGCAGTTGTCGCATCCGCTGAGGGTGAGGTCACCGCAACCATCGCTACCGTCGAAGTTACCGAAGCATCTGTCGGTACCAAAATTGAGGTCCCCGTAGAGATGAGCAAATCCGAGTTCGGTTATGCTGCTGTTGCTATCAGCGACATCAAGTATGACACCGAAGTTCTTAAGCTCACCGCATTCAAAAAAGGCACCCTTATCACCAATTACGAGGATGCCGGTGCTGAAGCAATGGGAACCGGTAAAGTTGACGCTGGTACCTATGGTTACATCTGCGCAACCAAGGGCTCGCTCGAAGGTTCTGCTTGCGTATTCGTATTCGAAGTAGTTAAGGCTGCTGATAGCTCCGTTACTGCTACTATCACTGCTGAAGTCTACAAGAATGACGACGCTTCTGATCCCGATACCGTTAAGAACACTGCTACCGTTACTGCCGGCGGCACCAAGGTTGGCGTTGTTCCCCCCACTAGCGAAGAGAAACCTCCCGTGAGCGAAGAGAAACCTCCCGTGAGCGAAGAGAAACCTCCCGTGAGCGAGGATAATACTCCCGTGAGCAAGGACGACGGTGCTAAGGGCGGCGCTAACGACGATACTACCGTTGTAACTCCCGACAAGACCCCCAACACCACCAACAACCCCAAGAGCGGTGACGCTTCTGCAGTTGCAGTAGCCGGCGTACTTTGCGCAGCTATGGCAGCAGCCTTCGTTATCACTAAGAAATCCAAATAATTTTGGCTCTTAGCTGAAATGTCGCTTAAAACGGCAAAACGAAATTCTTAAATAAAAGACCGAAGTCTTAACCGGCTTCGGTCTTTTTCTTTTGTATAGTAGGATCTTAACAGTGGGATTTTAATAGTGGTATCTTATATTAAACTGCCTTAATCATTACACCGCAGTATCTGTTCGTGCGAGGCGCATTTTTTACGCGTAATATCTATATATTAAAGGCGCTGTACATTGAGCCATACATTCTGCACCGCAGGGGGATAGCTTGGTCTGACTCATATGGTTATATTTCGATTATGGAAATATGATGGTTCCGCATTCATTTTGCCGTTTTAGTAATATACTGTCGAAAGGATATTTTGCGATAATAGAAATATTGTCAGGTGATTTATTTTATGCTATTTTAGAAATATGCAGATGCTTAATTATTTTCTTTATTGGAAATATACAGGCGCTTGAATATTTTGTTTTTTTAGATATTCGCAGCAGTATGATTATTTTGCTTTTTCAGAAATTTGGGCAGGAAATATTTTTGCTGTTTTAGAAGTATGCTATGTGTTTCATATTTCTATTTCGGAAAAATGGCGAACGTCTAATATAATTCCGTTATAGAAAAATGATTCGCGGCAATTATTTGATTTTTGGAAAAATAATAGTCGGTTCATATTAATTCTAATACAGCAAAATAATTCCATATGCTATTTTGATTTATCGGAAAAATATAAGCGCCGCTATATTGCTTTTTTGGAATTGTCAAGAGACTGGGTGCTTTTTGCGATTTTAGAAATATAGTTTACCTTACGATTTTGCCGTGTGTCGGTTGACAAACGGCGGGAGTAGTGTTATAATTCAAAAGAAGTGCTCTACTGCAATAAAGTATTAAAGTGAGGTTAATCATATGAATATCTGGCACGATGCCGACATCGAAAGATTTTTTGAAGCGGTTCTGACCCTTAAAGACATTGAGGATTGCCGGCTTTTTTTTGAGGATATATGCACCATAAAGGAAATACTGGATATATCTCAGCGTCTTAAAATGGCCAAGATGCTGTATGACGGCGCAGGATATACCGAGATAAGCAGCGAGACCGGCATTTCCACCACCACCATCAGCCGGGTCAGCAAATGCCTTAAATACGGTAACGGCGGATATAAAACAATTCTCGACCGTCTTGCCGAGGCCGATAAAAAGAAGGCCGAGCAGCAGGATAAATAATTAAAAAACGACCGTCTGCCGTTGTTTTGCGAATGGCGGTTTTCCTACTTATTTGTGAAAAGAGATGGCCCTGTATGGAAAAACAAAAGAAAGGCTTTGGCGGTTTAAGTAACCGTGCCAAGGGCATTATATGTATTATATTTGCCGCAATGGGGTTTTCGGCAATGTCGGTTTTTGTGCGCCTTTCGGGAGACAGTCTGCCATCCTTTCAAAAGGCCTTTTTCCGCAACGCCGTCGCCCTTGTTTTTATCACCTTTGTGATGATTAAAGAGAAAAAAACCTTTTTGCCGAAAAAGCAAAATGCCCCCTTTATTTTTTGCCGTGCATTTTTCGGAACTATCGGACTTGTATCTAACTTTTACGCCATAGATCACCTTGTGCTTGCCGACGCCAATATGCTCAACAAGCTTTCGCCCTTTTTTGCCATTGCCTTTTCGCTATTTCTTCTTAAGGAAAAGCCCAGCTTTGTGCAAATAATCGGTGTGCTCTGCGCCATGTTCGGCAGCGTGCTCATCATAAAGCCGGGTTTTGCAAATCCGCAGATGCTGCCCTCCCTTGTGGGACTTTTAGGAGGAATGGGGGCAGGTCTTGCATACACCTTCGTCAGAAAACTGGGCTCGATGGGGGAGGACGGCTCCCGCATAATATTTTGGTTTTCTCTTTTTTCCTGCATTGTTTGCATACCCTTTATAATTGCTGATTTCAGGTCTATGACGGCGGGGCAGGTGCTGCTGCTTATTGGTGCGGGCTGCTCGGCCTGCGTCGGCCAGGTTGGTATAACCAAGGCCTACCTTTACGCTCCCGCAAAGGAAATATCGGTTTACGATTATACACAGGTCATATTTGCCGCTCTTTTCGGATTTTTTATCTTCAATCAGGTGCCCGATCTGCTCAGCGTTGCCGGATATGTGCTTATATGCGGGGCGGGAATAGCAATGTTCCTTTATAACACCAGAAAAGACAGAAAACAGAGACTTTCGGAGGCGGTAAAATGAGTTTGGATAAATTCTTTAAAGCCATAGTAGACAGCGATAGTGCATCGGTGGTCGTTTGCGATAAAAATCATACCATTGTTTATATGAATCCCGCAGCCTGCAAAAGCTATGAAAAGCGGGGCGGGGAAAATCTTGTGTCAAAAAGCATTTTAGATTGCCACAACGAGCATTCGGTGGCCGCGATAAAAGCGGTTGTGGCGGCTTTTGAAAAAAATCCTAAGCTTAACCGGGTTTTCACCTTCCACAACGAAAAACAAAATAAGGACGTTTATATGATCGCCCTGCGGGACGAAACCGGCGAGCTTTTGGGATATTATGAAAAGCACGAATACCGCAATCCCGAAACCTGCGAAAGATATAAGCTCGATTAGGCAAAAAGTACGAACGGAAACACCTCAGACGCGCGAAAGCTTCCATTGATAGGTTGCATATTTTATCACTTTTTGAAACCATATCCGCATTTTTGAAAAGCTTTTCCGAAAGGCCTTTTGAAAATGCGGATTTTATTTTCCACGCCCCGTGGATTGACGGCAGCGGTGACCTGCTTTATACTGAAAGCGTAAAGAAAAGACAGCTCAAATATTCAAAGCTCTAATATTCCAAAGCTTAAATATTAAAAGGAAGTGGAAACTGAAATGGATTCTTATGTTACCGGGCAGACGGTCAGAAGGCTTAGAGAAAGGGCGGGATTTACCCAAAGCGAGCTTGCCGAGAGGCTTTGCGTTACGGCAAAGGCAGTCTCAAAATGGGAGACCGGCAAGGGACTGCCCGACATTTCGCTGATCGAGCCGATATCAAAGGCGCTGGGCGTTTCGGTGACCGAGCTTTTATCGGGCAATGAGGCGGTCAATAAAAATGTGTCGGCCAATATGCTTAAAAGTAAAATATATGTTTGCCCTGTTTGCGGAAATGTCATTCATACCCTGGGCGAGGCATCTGTTTGCTGCTGCGGGGTGAGTTTGCCCTGCCTTTCGGCCGAACAGCCGGACGAGCACCACGCCGTAACAATCGAAAAGGTGGAGGACGAACGCTTTGTAACGGTCGACCATCCCATGAAGAAGGAACATTATATTTCTTTTTTGGCATATGTCACCGCCGACCGCCTTCAGATGATAAAACTGTATCCCGAAGGTGCGGCACAGGCGAGATTCAGGCCGAGAGGGCGGGGAATACTCTACATTTATTGCAACCGCCACGGGCTTATGAGCATTAAGATTTAAAAGCACCGCTACAATACAGTTAAGGAATTTGCGATAAAATTAAATACCGCCGCAAAAGACTGATCATAACGGTCGAGACATCCTTTTGTGACGGTATGTTTTTATGGTTGGACGGGAATGAGAAGCCTGTGCTTTGTGAAAAAGTCGGTGTTTTTGTATGGGTAAAGCAGAAATACGGTGCAACGAAACTTAATGTGCTATTTTGTTGCCGTAAAGAAAAGACGAGGCATTTTTAAAATGATTTTGCCGTCCTTTTGAATGCCAAAGTTTTGGGAAATTTCTTTTTTGAGGTCGGAAATGAACTGCTCTTTTTGCTCGGCTGAAAGAGCGTCGAGATAGGGCCGCAGCCCGCTTCCCTTATACCATTCGAGCACGCCGTCGGCGCTGTCCACCGTGTGGTAGTAAACCGTTTCCCACATATCGATTTTTTCAAAAAGGGCGGTCAGTGCGTCGTAATACCCTTCGGAAGAAAGGGAGTGAAAATTCTTTATGCAGCTGAGTTTTTGCCACTTTTCGGCTGATACAAGACGGTTTAAGAGCTTGTAAAAAAGGGCGCGGTCGGTCAACGGGATCTGTACGGCGAAAACGCCGCCCTTTTCAAGCTTTTGATAAACGGCCGATATAAGCCCGGCCTGGTCGGGAATCCAGTGTATGCAGGCGTTTGAAAAAATCAGGTCGTATGAGCCTTCTATGCGGCTCAGCCCATCGGGGAGCAGGCATTCTTCAAAACGCAGCTCGGGATGATTTTGCCTTGCCGATTCGAGCATCTGCGGTGAGCCGTCCAGTCCGCAGATGTCTGCATCTTTAAACCGATCGGCCAAAAGGGCGGTGCTGTTGCCGGGGCCGCAGCCTAAATCCAGTACTCTTTTTGGTGAAATGTCAAAAAGCCTGCCTATCAGATCAAAGGACGGGCGGGTGCGCTGAGCGGCAAACTTCATATATTGGGATGAATTCCAGTCTGACATAATTGCCTCCTGCCCTCAAGTGCGATTGATTTAAATGCGTTACTGATGATCTTTCGTTTGAATTATAATACTGTCGATAATTTTTTGCAATAAAATTCATATAAATTTAATTTTTATGTTGAAAAATGAATATCTATGTAGTATAATTGCAAAAAGTCCCTTTGAAGCCTTATGAATTTTAAATCAGAAACGCGATTTTGACCGTTCCTTTTGAACGGCGGTTTTGTGTTTTTCGGTTTTAAGAGACTGAAGGAACAGGGAACTCCGGAGAATCCCGATGGACGGGTGCCGAAGGTGTAAGTCGAAAACGGGCGTGGTGTTAAGGAGCAAGCGGTCGGCCACCGATTGCTTAAGCTGCAGACATTGCGGTGGCGCCGGTGTTTTCGACGAATCTCTCAGGCCAAAGAACGGAGCAGACGGCGGAAACAATTTTAAAGTCTGTGACATTTTTCCGGAGCGACCGATTTTCGGTTGCTTTTTTTAATTTTTGCGGAATTTTCCGCTTAGGAGGAGAAAAAATGGACATCAACAAGCTTATTGAAACGGTTGACGGCTTTGTGTGGGGCTGGGTGCTCATCGCGCTTATAATCGGCGTGGGCGTTTATCTGACCCTCAGGACAAGGGCTGTTCAGGTACTGCATCTGGGAAAAGCCCTCAAGTTTATGTTCAAAAACGAGGACGACGGCCACGGTGAGGTTACTTCCTTCGGGGCGCTATGTACCGCCCTTTCGGCCACCATCGGCACCGGAAACATTGTCGGCGTCGCCACCGCCATAACGGCAGGAGGCCCGGGAGCGCTGCTCTGGATGCTTATTGCGGCCTTTTTCGGAATGGCCACAAAATATGCCGAGGGACTTTTGGCCATTAAATACCGCACGGTGGATGAAGAAGGCCATGTGCTTGGCGGACCCTTCTATTACATAGAACGGGGACTGGGCGAAAGATATAAAAAGATTCCATCGTGGAAATGGCTCGGAAAGCTGTTTGCGGCCTTCGGAGTGCTGGCCGGAATTATGGGAATCGGTACTATCACCCAGATCAACGGCATTACCGAAGCGGCCGAGCGGCTTTTTGAAAGCCCCACGGTGTTTACTCTCGACGGCAAAAACATCACCCTTGCCACCATTATTTGCGGCGCTTTTATAACCGTTTGCGTGGCTCTCGTGGTGCTTGGCGGAATAAAGCGTATTGCTAAGGTTTCGGAAATCGTCGTACCTTTTATGGCGGTGGCCTATGTGGTTTTCGCCATTGTTATACTCATCTTTAATGTCAAACAAATTCCCGCCGCCGTTTCGATTATTTGCAGAAGCGCATTTAACGTTAACGCAATCGGCGGAGCTATCGCCGGAGTTACCCTTAAAATAGCCATTCAAAAGGGCGTTGGCAGAGGAATTTTCTCCAACGAATCGGGTCTCGGCTCGGCACCTATCGCCGCAGCTGCTGCTCAGACCAAGGAGCCTGTGCGTCAGGGCCTTGTAACAATGACCGGCACATTTATCGACACCATAATCATCTGCACCATGACCGGCCTTTCGGTGGTCATTACCGGTGCGTGGAATCCCAATGTCACCGGACAGAATCTTGAGGGATTTCAGGTTACGGCATATGCATGGGAAAAGGGGCTACCATTTGCTAACAGCACCATCAGCCTGGTTGTTCTGTCGGTTTGTCTGATGTTCTTTGCATTTACCACCATTCTCGGATGGAATTATTATTCCGAAAGATGTCTTGAATATCTCATCGGCGGAAACAAAAAGGGCATTTTGCTTTTTTATAAAATACTCTATATTCTTGCAGTGGCCGTCGGTCCTTATCTGACCGTTGCGGCGGTGTGGAATATTGCCGATATTTTCAACGGACTTATGGCCTTCCCGAACCTTGTGGCGCTGTTCCTGCTTGGAGGGGTTGTCGGCGAAGAAACCAAGAAGTATTTTAAGGAAAAACGGCATTTGCTTAACTGAAAAAGGCAACTGCCCGACTGATTAAAGACTTATGCCTTTCTGGAAAAGGCGTTTGTTCAATTGACAGTTAAGGCTGTCGCAATTAAAGCATAAAATCTCCGTGTCCTGCGGTTTGCGGGATGCGGAGTTTTGCTTTTTTAGAAATATGATGCACCTATATGATAAATGTGACAAATTTAATTGTTAAAAGCGACGATAATCGGGGGGGTAAATGCTAATTTGGAATTAAAATCGTCGAGATTAACAAAATTTAATAAGTTGCTCGATATGTGTTGACATAACACGGAAAACAATGGTATGATTTGTATAGAAAAAATCAAATTTTAACCAACGGTACGATGAGAGGTGATTGAATGAAAAAAATGTAAGAGTAAATTATGTTGTGGGAGAATATCAACCAATAATTAAGACAAGGAGGAATTTATGGTTATTAAATTATTAAGTGGAATTATGTCCTTTATTATGATGGTGTCCTTTTCAGATTATCTTATTGACGGAAACACAATTACCACAAGCACAGTCAGTAGTGCGTCTTATGTATCCGAAAGCGAAGCAGAAGCAATTGCAAACCAGTGTATACAAAACCAAATCGGACAAGTCGGATGCAGATGGAATATAACAACACGAATATATGAAACCGTACCTTTCTCCGATCCTTTCGGAAATGTAAACTCCTATCTTTTTAGGGTTATAACCGATGATGAGATTATAGGTTATCTCTTTGTAGATGCGTATCAAGAAAATCCACATGTCCAGGCTTTTGGATATGAATGTGATTTTATGCTTGACAGCATATATGAGCAAAACAACAATCGAAAGATTGAAGAATCAGATAATATTATATATAATAATGGCTTTTCTTTTTTCACACGGGAACAGACAGGAGAATACAAGTCTGTTGTTTCGGGTGAGGTGCTTGAACAAACGGAAAGAGAAGTAAAAAAACAATATGCAGAGAGGAAAGCAGAACTGATTGAAATTGAAAACGAAGCAAGAATTTCCTCCGAAACGGTCAGTCCTATGGAGCAGGTTGTTTACACAAACAAA
>CAKSDF010000011.1 GCA_934444695.1 uncultured Eubacteriales bacterium
AGGGCGCGGCAAGCTCTTTTGCCTGTGCGGCAATAGTTTTCGAAGACAATACATAAACCCCCTGATAAAATCAAAGGAGCGGGTCGCCCCACTCCTTTGTCAATAGTTTATTTTCACCGTAATTACTATACCATATTATACGCAAAAAATCAAGTGCTTAAACGCCGAATATTATAACGAATTATACCTATATAAAGGGCGCCTTTTTGGTCATAATTACCTTTGTATTAGCCACATTACGGATTCAACGGCAATTTAAGCGCCGTGCAGGCAGATCTTCGGCCGAAAATCCTCCCAGTACGCCATAAATTCGTTGAAGCGTCAACATCAGCGATAATAGGAAGATGAGGATAATACGGCCGCAGATCCAAGAAACGCAAAAATAACATAAAGCGAGAAAACAAGACCTATGATCGAACAAACAAATCCCGCGACTGCCGCGCCTCGGCCCGGCTCGCCATTTTGGTAACCTTTCATAGACTTTACACCGAGTACAAGTCCTATTATCGACAGTATAAACCCTATTCCGGTGGCGGAAAAAATAATGCTTAGTATCCCAAGCACAAGGCTTGCGGTGGCATTTCCTTTGTTAGGATTCTGCGGCGCCGCATAAGGACGTCCGTAATATCCGTTTTGTCTGTAATAGGGAGGGACGTTTCCGTTGCTATAATACGGCGGAATATTTGCATTGTTATAATACGGCGGAACGCTTCCATTATATTGTGGAGCGTTGCCATAGGGCGGCATATTGTTTTGCTGCGGATTTCCGTATTGCGGCCGGTCAAAAGGCTTACTGTACATCGGCTGACCATCCACCGGCTGACCGTTAGTCTGCTGATCACCATAAGGCCGACCGTTAACAGGCTGTCGTTCAAAGGGACGTCCGCCGAAATCCTGATCACCGAGTATCTGCTCGCCGTACTGCCGCGGATCATAAGACTGCCCACCGGTCGCCGGTCGGTCACCGGGGCAATCGCAAGGCCGATCATGCGGCTGATCAAAAGACTGATTGTTATCGGATGCGCCACCTTCGGTGTACTGCGCACCACAATCGCCCAAAACGACCGTAGCACCGTTATTTCCGCCAACGGGAGGCTCGGAATCAGCCTGCCGTACAGCAAAATCGCCGTCGGTATTTTGCGCAGTCACAGCGCCGTGTATGTCATTGCCTGCACCCTCTTTTTCGGCAAAAGATCCGCCAATGGCATTTCCGCACACTCTGCAGAATCTTTCCCCGTCGCCGCACTGTTTGCCGCAATTTTTGCAATACTTCATACTCTTTCCCCCATTTATCGATTTTTAAAAGAATATCTTCCTCATAACTACAATATAATATTAAACAGAATTTTTTTCAAGCAATATATTTCACATTTTGCGTTTTGTTGTAAAAAATTTTTTAAATATTTATTTCTGTTTCTTTGTTTTGAAACGATTAAAAAAAATGAACATTCTCTGCAACCCGCATAAACACTGCATTACAGCCTTTACACCAAAATTTTCGAACCACAATTTAAACAAAAAGCCCTTTATTCAATGCTAATATTTCACATATAATATTAAATAAAATCCATTAAAAGTATTGACAAATGCCGATTCCTTGGCTATAATATACAAAAAGACCTCGAAAGGAAGAAAAAATGCAATGAAAAAGTTAGTATCCATATTATTGTGCGTGGCAATGCTTTGTGCAGTTTGCGTTACTGCGTTTGCCGAAGGAGAGCCTACCACCTCCGCAGCCGTAGCAGTCGGTACTGTTGAAGGCGGAAAAGGTGAGAAGGTAACACTTCCTGTTTCCATCACCGGCAACTCGGGAATCGCTTCCCTCACCGCAACCATCACTTATGACGCAGCTGCCCTTTCGGTTACCGATAAGGACGTTGCTCCCGCCGGAATTCTCGCAGGTGCAGTTGACACCGCAGATTCCTCTACAACCATGTATCAGGTAAATACCGCCGAAGCCGGAAAAATCTATGTAAGCTTCATCAAGACCGAAAACATCACCGGTGACGGTATTCTCTTTAACATCGGTTTCACCATTAAGGCCGACGCTGCTGTTGGCGATTCCGCTGTTTCCATTGCCGTTGAAGAAATGGCAAATGCCGATGCAGCCATCTACACCGGATACACCGCAACCGCCGGTACCGTTAAGATCGGCGAAGCAAGCTTCATTTACGGCGACGTTGATGCAAACGGAACTGTTGAAGCCACCGACGCTCTGTGGGCACTTCAGGCTTATGTAGGATCAAGACAGCTTGTTGACAATGCTTTCAAAGCTGCCGATGTCAACCTCGACAATACGATCGACACCTCCGATGCTCTTGCAATTCTCCAGTTTGCTGTCAAAATCCGCACCGAGCTTCCCGTTAAGAAATAATTGAATTAAGCCTTTAACCGGCGTTCCGAAAACGGAACGCCGGTTTTTTTATAGCTTTGTATTGCAAAGAAGTTGTTTAAATGGTATAATGAGCGAAAAGGATTTTTGTAATTCAAAAGCTGATATTAAGAAGTGAAGATATGGAAAAGTTTAATTTTTTTGCAATGCTCTTTCGGATGAAATACATCAACCGATGGGCGCTTATGCGGTCAAGCCGCGAAGAAAATCTTACCGAGCACAGTCTTGAAACGGCGGTCATTGCCCACTGTCTCGCGGTCATCAGAAACAAGCGTTTCGGCGGAAATGTTGACCCCGAGCGGGTGGCGGTTATGGGAATTTTCCACGATGCAAGCGAGATCATAACCGGCGATCTCCCCACCCCCGTCAAATACTATAACAAGGACATAAAAACCGCCTATAAGGAACTTGAAAAGGAAGCCGATCTAAGGCTTCTCTCGATGCTTCCCGACGATTTAAAAGAAGCTTACGAGCCGTATTTTTCACCGGACGAACAGGACAGTGAACTTTGGCGGCTTTGCAAGGCGGCCGACAAGATCTCGGCCCTCATAAAATGCATTGAAGAAGGCAATATGGGAAACCCCGAGTTTAAAGAGGCCGAAAAATCCACCCTTTCGCATATTAAAGAACTGGGCGTACCCGAAGCCGAGGTTTTCATAAAGGAATTCCTCCCCGCCTTCGGGCTGACCCTTGATGAACTTAATAAGGAGTAGATGAAAATGTCATATGCCGATCAGGTATTCGTAAAAAACTGCAAGGATATTTTAGAAAACGGAGTGTGGGACACCGATTTTGACGTGCGCCCTCATTGGGACGACGGCACCCCCGCCCACACGGTCAAAAAGTTCTGCATTGTCAATCGTTATGACCTGCAAAAAGAATTTCCGTTAATGACTCTTCGCAAAATCAATTATACCGCTGCCATAGACGAGATTCTTTGGATATGGCAGAAGAAGTCCAACAACACCGTCGATCTCGCCAGCCACATATGGGACTCCTGGGCCGACGAAACCGGTTCCATCGGCAAGGCATACGGATATCAGCTCGGCATAAAGCATAAATACGCCGAGGGTGAATTTGACCAGGTCGACCGGGTGCTTTACGATCTCAAGCACAACCCCTGCTCCCGCAGAATTATGACCAATATATACAACCACAGCGACCTTCACGAGATGCACCTTTACCCCTGCGCATACAGTATGACCTTCAACGTCACCGGCAACAAGCTTAACGCCATTTTAAATCAGCGTTCCCAGGATATGCTGACAGCCAACAACTGGAACGTCTGCCAGTACAGTGCTCTCACGATGATGATCGCTCAGGTAACGGGATTTGAACCGGGCGAGTTTGTGCACATCATCGCCGACGCACACATTTACGACCGCCACATCGACCTTGTAGAAGAGGTCATCGCAAAGCAGCCGTTTGAAGCACCCAAGGTGCACTTAACCCCCGATGTGGACGATTTTTATAAATTCACGGTGGATGATTTTATCGTTGAGGATTATCAATTTCACAAGCTCGGTAAAAAGGTTCCAGTGGCCATCTAACGGTGCATTGGGCAAGCAGCGCATAACCGAGTCACAGCACACAGAAAACGTGATACACCGACAATAATACAACATATCGACAATAATACAATATACCAACATACCGTAATCAAAATCGGCAAGGGCGGCGCGATATCTTCGCACACATCTTTGCCGATTTATTGATTTATTGTACCTTTTCGGCAAAACCTTCCCGCGCGGTCACCCCGTTTTACCGAAAAGCCGATATTTTGCGAGCTAAATGCCAAGCACCGAGCCTATCACCACCAGGGCTATGACCCCCGGCACTCCACCGAAAAACGATCCC
Organism: uncultured Eubacteriales bacterium; assembly: GCA_934444695.1. Taxonomy (GTDB): domain Bacteria; phylum Bacillota; class Clostridia; order Oscillospirales; family Acutalibacteraceae; genus UMGS1484. The sequence goes on from CAKSDF010000011.1 coordinate 4,250, forward strand.
GCCAAGGTATAGCCGTTAATCGCCACCGTTTGAGCGGTATATTTACCGATAAAGTACACGGCAAAAAGACAAATTACTCCTGCCATTCCCGACCAGAAAAGAGTACGAATGGGTTTTCCGTTTTTAAAAAGGACCACAAGCAGTATTATACCTGTGATTATCAGCGCGGCATATACACCGTATTTTATCGCTGTCAGCATATTATCCCTCCAAAACTTTTTGATTTCAGCCTTTTTTAAATAATATGCGGCTTGTCTTGAAAAAATAACGACGGGCGCTTTGAAATGCATCAAAGCGCCCGTTTAAGGTTAAATATTATTTTGCAAACATACATCCGACAAAGCACAGACACAACATTGTCAACATACCGTTGACACATTCCCGTGCGTCGCTTTGCCAAACCATTCAATCAAAGCATCAACATTCAAGCCTCGGCAAAATTGCATTACCGAAGCTTTTCCCGGCAAAATTATTTGCTGAGAATGGAGATGACATCAGCCGCAATAACAAGCAGCATAAAGATGATGGTGATGTATTTGGTCACTCTCTGGAGTTTGGCCGAAAGGGTATGTGCCTTATTCTTGGAAAGGAAGGTATCGGCACCGCCGCTGACTGCACCGGCAACGCCCGATCTTCTGCCCTCCTGAAGAAGGATAACGGCGATTATAACGAGAGCGAATATTATAAGAAATGCACCTAAGAGTATTTCTGCGATTTTCATTTGAAACATCCTCCGAATAGTATTTTCAATTAGCCTTTTGAGTATAACACATTATTTCAGAAAAATCAAGACAAATTTTTCATAATAATATTTATTTTTAAAAAAGTTGTTATAAATCCGATTTTTGCGGTTATAATACCCTTGCGGGACAAACAAGAAGCGTTTGCTGTTTCTTCCGCAAATGTTTTTGACCTTTGCGGAAGTATTCGCAAATGCTTTAAAAACATTTTATTAAAAGGCATTGGCCTTTTAAACCTTGTTAAAGGGGTTCGGTGAAATTTTCGCCGTTCCCCTTTTTCGTTTTTCGGCGGGTATATTGCCCATCAAACAGGTTTTTTACCGGCGGGTATGTCCCCCATCGGCCGATCGTTTTTATCGGCGTGTTATCGCCCGTTGAACAGGTTGTTTTTCAAGCTGTTATTTTTCAAGCTGTTGGACGATTTGGCAACCCCTTTTGCAGGAAAGCAGCCGTGTACGCCGTCAGCCGTCAACCGTCAGCTATCAGCCATCAGAAAGCACCATACCGCAACCGCAAGCACTTAAGCACTAAATAAGCGACATCTGCTCGCCCTTTTCTTCGGCCTTAAGCGTGCTTCCGGCCGAGGGCAGGGTCTTGGTGCGATAGCGATGGGGAGAGAGCAATGTACCGTCGACATACGGCTCCGCGCTCATAAGCCTATGTCCCTTGCGCTGGGTCATAACCGCCACACCCTGGGTGTTCTTGGTGGTCTTGACGCTTATTGCGGCCGAGTTGAAAAGCAGTATCTTGCCGTTTGACGAACGCAGCATATACTCCCCTTCCTCGGTGGCATAAATGACCGATGCAAGAGGCGATTTATCGCTGTAAGCGTTAATAAGCTTTTTGCGGTTGGTCTTTGTTTCGTATGCCGAAATGTCGATTTTCGCAACCTTGCCGTTTTCATAGAAGAAAAGCATATTGCCCTTATATTCCTTTATAACGGCCATATAGATTGCCGTTTCGCCCTCCTCCATCTCGAGCCTTGAGGCCACGAAATCGCCAAGCACGCTGGCCTTGGTGTCGGCAAAGGCTGCGGCGCGGGTTTTATAAACCTGGCATTTGTCGGTGAAGAACATAAGCTCGGTATCGTTGTTTGCCTCCACCGTTTCGATTATTTCGTCTCCCTCTTTGAGCTTTTGCTCGCTGCTCATTCTCAGCGACTGGGGAGTGATCTTTTTGAAATAACCCTCTTTGGTAAAGAAAAGGGTGACAGGGTAATCGGGGATCTTTTCCTCATAGGTCTCTTCCGGCTCGTCGGTTTTATAAACGATGTCGGTCTTTCTCGGCTGGCCGTATTTCTTGGAGACCTCCCGAAGCTCGGAAATTATGATGGATTTAATGCGTGATTTCTTTGCCAGGATATCCTCCATATCGGCGATGCTCTGTTCGAGACCTTCAATCTCCTCGGTGCGTTTTAAAATATATTCCCGATTGAGATGACGGAGCTTTATTTCGGCCACAAAATTAGCCTGGATTTCGTCGATTCCGAAGCCTATCATAAGGTTTGGAACGACCTCGCTCTCGCTTTCGGTCTCGCGGACGATTTTAACCGCCTTGTCGATGTCGAGCAGTATTTTTGAAAGTCCCTTTAAGAGATGCAGCATATCCTTGGCCTTTTTCAGGTCGAAATAGACCCTGCGCTGAACGCACTGGGAACGGAAGGCCACCCACTCCTCAAGTATTTCTCTGATGCCCATAACTCTGGGCGATCCGGCAATGAGAATGTTGAAGTTGCAGGAAAATGTATCCTCAAGAGGGGTCAGCTTAAAGAGCTTTTGCATAAGCTTGTCGGGATCTATTCCCCTTTTGAGGTCGATGGTTATTTTCATTCCGTCGCGGCCGGTTTCATCGCGGATATCGTTGATTTCGGTTACCTTTTTAAGCTTTACAAGCTCTATGACCTTTTCGATAATACTTTCGCAGTTGGTGGTGGGAGGGATCTGGGTTATATCGATGCAGTTATAAGCCTTATCGTAGGTATATTTTCCCCTGACCTTAAATCCGCCGCGGCCGGTCTCGTATATTTTTTTCATCTCGTCGGCATCGTACATAACCGTTCCGCCGCCGGGAAAATCGGGAGCGGGAAGCGTATCGATTATTTCGGTATCGGGGTCGCGGATGAAATTGACGGTGGTCTCGCACACCTCGGAAAGGTTAAAGGAGCATATGGAGCTTGCCATTCCGACGGCAATACCCGTGTTGGCGTTGACCAGTACCGACGGGAATGTCACCGGAAGGAGTGTCGGCTCTTTCATTGTGGCATCATAGTTGTCGACAAAGTCCACCGTATCTTTGGAAATATCGGCAAAAATCTCGGCCGAGAATTTCGCAAGTCCCGCCTCGGTATAACGGTAGGCCGCCGGCACCATATCTCTCGAATAAGCCTTACCGAAAGAGCCCTTCGATTCGATATAAGGATGGAGCAGCGTTTCGTTGCCTCGGGAAAGACGCACAAGCGTATCATATATTGCGGCGTCGCCATGAGGATTGAGCTTCATGGTCTGGCCGACGATGTTGGCCGATTTAACAAGATTGCCCGATAAAAGTCCCATCTGATACATAGTATAAAGCAGTTTTCGGTGGGCGGGCTTGAATCCGTCTATTTCGGGAATGGCGCGGGAAACTATAACGCTCATGGCATAGGGCATATAGTTTACTTCAAGTGTCTCGGAAACCGGTTGTTCGACCACCAGTCCCGAGCCGATTATGGTTGCGTGAAGATCTTTTTCCGCTTTTTTAGAGCGGGAAGCGGCTTTTTTCTTTGGCGCCAAGTTGTTCAACTCTCCTTTTTATTGTTTAAAAGTCGTGTTGGTTATTTTTAAGCATCTGCCCTACCCCCTGCGCCGCTTTTTCACGACACCGGGCGAAGAATGGATCTTTGGCGTGTAACCGCCTTACATCCTATCTGCAGGGCTTGTTCATAACAAATGCACACGCGTCTTATCTCTGCAAGTCGCTGCACAAAATTTTTAAAAGCTATATTGCACGTTTTTCGTTTCTATACCCGGCAGCTCACGAAACATCGGCCATATCGATGTAGTTGCTGCCCTCTTTTGCGATGAAATCCTTTCGTCCGTCCAGATCGTCTCCCAGTAGCATATCAAACATACGGGCGGTCTGCTCGGCCTCGTCGGGCATAACCCTGATGAGGCGGCGGGTGGCGGGATTCATGGTTGTAAGGCTCATCATATCGGGCTCGTTTTCACCGAGTCCTTTGGAGCGGAGAATGGTGTACTTCTCCCCTTCTATTTCCTTTAAAACGTCGTTTTTCTCCCGCTCGGAATAGGCATAGTAGGTCTGGGATTTTGTCCTTATTTCAAAGAGCGGAGTTTCGGCGATGAAAATCTTGCCCTGCTCGATAAGTGTGGGGGTCAGGCGATAGAACATAGTTAAGATGAGAGTTCTTATCTGGAAGCCGTCCACATCAGCATCGGTACAGATTATTATCTTGTTCCACATAAGCTTTGAAATATCGAATGTCGAAAGGTTTTTGTTGGCCTTGGCCTTTACCTCAACTCCGCAGCCCATAACCTTTAAAAGATCGGTTATAATGTCGCTTTTGAAGATTCTGCCGTAATCGGCTTTAAGGCAGTTGAGTATCTTACCTCTGACCGGGATGACCGCCTGAAAATCGGGGTCTCTGGCCAGCTTGCAGGAACCGAGAGCCGAGTCGCCCTCCACGATATAAAGTTCCCGCTCGGCCGTATCCTTAGAGCGGCAATCAACAAACTTCTTGACCCTGTTTGCCATATCCGATTTGGATTGGAGGGTTCTCTTGATGTTGAGTCTTTCCTTTTCCGAACGTTCGCGGGAACGCTTGTTTATTAGCACCTGCTCAACGATCTTGTCGGCTTCGGCCTTGTTCTCTATAAAATATATTTCAAGATTGTGTTTGAAAAAGTCGGTCATATATTCCTGAATAAACTTGTTATTTACCGACTTCTTGGTCTGATTTTCAAAGGAAGCGATGTTTGAAAGGGATGAAACAACCATTACAAGGCATTCGTCCACATCCTGAAAGGTTATCTTGCTTTCATTTTTCTGATATTTTCCGCTTGATTTTATATAGGCGTCGATCTGAGAAACAAAGGCGCTTTTTGCCGCCTTTTCGGGAGAACCGCCGTTTTCGAGAAAGCTGGAATTGTGATAAAATTCCTTTCTGTAAAGCTTGTTTGAAAAACACAGCGCCGCCTTAACTTTAAGCTTGTACTCGGGACTGTCGGGGCTGTCTTTTCCGCTTTTTTCTGCCTGCCAGGTTTGAATCGAGGTAAACGCCTTGTCGTCCGCAATTTCCTTTACATAGTCGGTAACACCGTTTTGATAGAAAAACTCGAATGTGTCAAAGCTGCGGCCGTTTTGCTGTCTTAAAATAAAGGTGACGTTTTCATTGACGACAGCCTGTCTTTTAAGCACCTCTTTAAAATATTCGATCGGAATGTCGATATCGGTAAAAACCTCCAGATCGGGCTTCCAGCGGATCTTTGAACCGGTAGCTCTGCCGCTGTACGGTTCCTCTTTAAGTCCTCCGATACACTCTCCCTTTTCAAAATGAAGGGTGTATTTTTTACCTTCGCGCTTTATTTCGGCGTCCATATATTCCGAGGCAAACTGGGTCGAAGCAAGACCGAGGCCGTTCATTCCCAGAGAATATTCATATGTGTCGCCCTTTAAATTGTTATATTTTCCGCCGGCATAAAGGGAACAGAATAGCAGTTCCCAGTTGTATTTTTCCTCGTTTTTGTTGTATCCCACAGGTATTCCGCGGCCGAAATCCTCAACCTCGATGGAATGGTCGGAATACATTGTAACGACAATCTTATTTCCGTACCCTTCTCTTGCCTCATCTATGGAGTTTGAAATTATTTCGAAAGCCGAGTGCTCGCAGCCCTCTATTCCGTCCGAACCGAATATAACCGCAGGGCGGTATCTGACCTGTTCGGCACCTTTAAGGGCTTTTATACTATCGTCGTTGTATTCCTTTTTTCTCGCCAAAATTCTCACTCCTGTTTCTATTTATGGTATTTCCCGCCTATGGCAATTTGATACCCGCGGTATATCTGTTCTGCAAGCATTATTCTGAAAAGCTGATGGGGAAAGGTCATTTTTGAAAATGACAGCTTGCATTTTGAAATATTTTTAATGTCATTAGAAAGACCGAAAGACCCTCCGATAACGAAAACCACATCGGAAAATCCCGATACTCCGCTTTGTTCGATCATACGGGAAAAATCCTCAGAGGTCATCTGACGGCCCTCTATGCACAGCGAAACCACAAAGCTTCCGCTCGGTATTTTTTTAAGTATCTTCTGCCCCTCTTTTTCTATTCCCGCCGCTATAACGGCCGCGCTCGGATTATCGGGCAGGCGTTCCTCATCGATTTCGATAACGATCAGTCGGCAAAAGGAGGTCAGCCGCTTCTGATATTCTGCAAAAGCGTCTCTCAGATACTTTTCCTTCAGCTTTCCGACAGCTATTATGTAAACATTCTGCATATACATCCTCAAAAATTCAGTTTATAAACCGTTTGGCAAAAGTCCCGTCAACCTGCGATATCACATATCCATATGTACACGACAGCCTGCCCATACGCCAACCTATGTATGGCAGCATTCCATCGCACCATAGCACCATTGCACCATAACACCATTGCACCATTTCATCATTGCATTATTGCTGCCAAAAGCGGCAAAAGCAATATCTTTATCAGAAATATATAACCTCTCCGCCCATTTTCGGCGCTGCAGAAAGAAGGAAATCCTCCCCTTCCTTCATGCCCTCGTTTTTAAGTGAAAAAAGAGCGGCTCTTTTTGCTAAGATCGGCATATTGTTTTGCTCGCTTAAATGGGAAAGGATTATTCTCGTGGTTCCGCTTTTAACAAACATCGGCAGAGCCTCGGCGCAGGCATCGTTTGAAAGATGGCCGATATGGCTCATTATCCTCTGTTTTAAAGGATAGGGATAACAGCCGGTTTTAAGCATATCGATGTCGTGGTTGGATTCAAAAAAAATAAGATCGGTGGAACAAAGAGCGTTTTTGACCTGCTCGCTTACAAATCCGAGATCGGTGCAAACCGCCGCCGTTCTCCCGTCGGGCAGCTCGATTTTATATCCGCAGCCTTCGGCGCAATCGTGGGAAATCGGGAAATGCTCAATCTTAAATCCGTCAAGCTCCATATCCCCTTCATCAAGGCAAAAGGTATCGAATTTTCCGTTTATGTGGCCGTCCCGCTCCATCACCTCAAGGGTACCCTTTGTGGCAAGCAAAGGTATTCCGAATTTAGAACAAAACACCCTGACTCCGGCAATGTGGTCGTTATGCTCGTGGGATACAAACACCCCTTTGATGCTCTGCGGATCGGTTCCTATGCCGTCAAGGGCCTCACAAAGCCTTTTGGCGCTCACTCCCGCGTCGATAAGAAGGCCTCCGTCGCCGTTTCCGACAAAGGTGCTGTTTCCGCTGCTGCCGCTGAAAAGACGGCAAACCCTCGCCATATCAAAACTCCTTTTTAAAAACAAATCCTTTTCCTAAGATGGCAGGGCTTCGGAAAATCCGACCTTCCCGCCATAAAGGGAAAAGGCTTTGATGTCTTTGTCAGACCGCCCTTTCGATGGAATCGGGCAGTGTAACGCGCTTTATATCGGCACCGAGGTTTCTGAATTTCTCAACCACCTTTTCATATCCGCGCTCGATATACTGTATACTTTCGATTTCGGTGACCCCTTCGGCCATACAGCCGGCTATAAGCATTGCCGCGCCTGCACGGAGATCATCGGCCCGCACACAAGCGCCGGTAAGCTTTTCGACCCCCTGAATGACCGCTACCTTGCCGTTGACCTGAATGTTTGCACCCATTTTTATAAGCTGATCGACATATTTAAAGCGATTGTCCCATATTCCCTCGCTGACAACGCTTGTCCCCTTTGCTATCGAAAGCAGGGTGGAAAACTGGGGCTGCATATCGGTGGGAAAACCGGGATGGGGCAGGGTCTTTATGACGCACTGGGAAAGAGGGCCGCTTCTGCTGACCCTGATGCAATCGTCAAATTCTTCAACCTTTGCACCGACCTCAGTAAGCTTTGAACTGATGGATTCAAGGTGCTTTGGAATAACGTTTTTAATGAGCACATCCCCGCCGGTGGCCGCCGCAGCAACCATAAACGTGCCGGCCTCAATCTGATCGGGAATGACCGAATAGCTTGTCCCTTTGAGATGCTGTACACCGCGTATTTTAATGACATCGGTGCCCGCACCTCTTATGTCGGCGCCCATGGAATTGAGAAAGTTGGCGAGATCAACAATGTGCGGCTCCTTGGCGGCATTTTCGATGACGGTCAGTCCCCTTGCCTTTGCGGCAGCTATCATAATATTGCAGGTAGCGCCCACCGAAACAACATCAAGGTATATCTGATTGCCCATAAGGCTCTCGGCCGAAACATCTATCATTCCGTTGTCAACCGAAATATCGGCTCCGAGGGCCTCAAACCCTTTAAGGTGCTGGTCAATGGGACGGGGACCGAGATTGCAGCCGCCGGGCATTGCCACCTTGGCCTTGGAAAACTTTCCGAGCAGCGCCCCGATAAGGTAATATGACGCTCTCATAAGCTTTGCGATCTCGTGGGGAACGACATAGGAACTTATATTTCTCGGGTCGATCTCCACCGTGTTGTCGTTTATCATTTTAACCTTCGCGCCCATTTCCGAAAGGATACGAAGGCTGTTGCTAACATCTGATATTTGCGGTACGTTCTCAAGCACACATACGCCGTCCGAAAGAATGACGGCAGGAATTATTGCCACAACTGCATTTTTGGCACCGCTTATAGTGACTTCGCCCTTGAGCGGGGTTCCGCCGTTTATAACAAACTTATCCAAAATCAATGCACTCCCGTAGTATATTAAAGCAGGAATACGCCTATTTTGCCGTTCGGGAAAAATTCTGTTGCTGTTGCCAAGCTTAAAGCGTTAATACATAAAGCCTCGTTTGGGCTTTTTTCCTGCGAAGAAATCGAAATTATAAAAAGTGCCGCGCCACGTAAAGGCGCAAAAACAAAAGGCCGTTACAGCTTTAAAAATCAGGTGGCCGCAGTTGTCTTTTTTACACCATTTCATTCTTTAACAGTATAACACCGATTGCATAAAAAATAAAGCCCTAATTTCAATTTTTTTTACTGAAATCAGGACTTTTTTCCATATATTGTGGTCTAAAACCGCATTTTATGATTTTTTTCAACTATTGCACCGATACCTCCTCGCAATATCGGTAGATCATCCGGGTTGCATCGGTCAGGTAAATTATTATACTGACGGTCAGAAAGAGATGCCGCAAAAACTCGGTCAGAAAATAATTTTCGGGATCTTTTTTCAAATAACAAATAACATTTAAGTCAAACGAATCCCTGCCCAAGGGAAAGGCCTAATAAAGAGATGGTCGGCCGAGCAAACCGTTTCTCAAGGAATCATCACCGCCCAAGAGAAGCACTGCTGCTTTAAGCCTTTTTAAATCGTCCTTTAGACTGTTTTAAACCGTCATTTAGGCCGCTTTAAGCCTCAGGCGCATCTTATCGGCAATGAGTGCAATAAACTCGCTGTTGGTAGGCTTGCCTCTGCCGGTATTAATGGTATATCCGAAATATGAATTGAGGGTATCAAGATCTCCCCTGTCCCATGCTACTTCAATAGCGTGGCGAATGGCTCTTTCGACCCTCGATGAGGTGGTCTTGTAAAGCTTTGCAACGGTGGGATAGAGCTGTTTTGTTATTGCGCCCACCATTTCAGGATCTTTAACCGAAAGTATTATTGACGTGCGAATATATTGATATCCCTTTATGTGCGCCGGTACACCCAGCTGATGTATTATTTCGGTGACCATCATTTCAAGCTCGTTATCACTGATATATCCGCCCTGCTCCTTGCCAAGGCCTCTCGATTCCCGCCAACCGGTCAGCTGAATTATCCTCTCGGCCAGCATATCCATATCCACCGGTTTTAAAAGGAAGTAGGATGCCCCGGAAGAAAGCAGCTCGCTTTCCAGTTTTTCGTTTGAACCGATGGACATAACCATGGTCAGCGGGCGAAGACGGGCTTCCAAAGATTCCAGCTGTTTAAGCACCCCAAGCGCATCCATTTTAGGCATAAAGGCGTCCATAATGAGCACATCGGGTTTAACCGACTTGACCTCGGTCAACAGTCTTGAGCCTTCCTTTGGAGTAAGCACAACGTCCATTCCGTATGTTTTCAGCAGATTGGAACAGGGCACGCCAAACTCCGCCGTGTTATCCGCAATTAATACTTTAAGTTTCTTTTCCATTTATATTGCCTCCTGTTTTTTTATTTGACGCCAATATATTACCATAAGCTGTAAAAATTTTCAAGAGGCTTTTCCAATTTTTTTTAGGAATTGTATGACAATAAACCTACAAAAGAATTATAAAAGTAAAAAATAAGGGCAAAAGAAATCAATTTCGATTAAAGTATTGTAAAAATAAACAAATTTGACAAACTTTGTTTATTGTTAACATAACAATCTGTCAATATGAAAAAATAGTAGTATACAAATACGATATTGCCCATACCTGCCGAAATGAAACTATATCGACTTTTCTCATAGATACAGTTACGGCAATATCCCGGTCATACCGCTGAGGCCGTCTCGGCAAGGCCGAGACCGGAGGGAACAGCAACCCGCCATTTCACAAAAAAAACAAAGCCGATCATATGAAAGCACCCGTTTCTTTTCATCGGGCCTCCCTCCGATCGGCTTGTGCCGATTGCCTCAGCTCCATTAAGCGACAGCGGTAATCGACCACCTAAACATAAATCATCCGCAAAATAAATCATCTGCGGCAGCGCTTACCGACATCACGGTGCAGCATCAATCGCAGCAAAAACGGCTGTATCAGCAACTCTTGATCTATCTGCCGTTGAAAACTCATTAAAATACAACAGTCTTAAATCCTGCCCCGCCACCCTTTCTCCGCAACTCTTTCTCCACAAAAAAGACCGACAGATCTGCAAACGCGCAGTAAATAAAAGCCTGCTAAAACCTACCCTACTACCCTTTCAAGCACCTCTCCGATGTTCTGATGAAACACAAGATCAGCCCTGCTGTCTAAAGGCGTGCTGTCACGGTTTATAACCACAATGTGCTTGCCCGAAAAGAATCTGACCAGTCCCGCCGCCGGATAAACCGCCATGGAAGTTCCTCCGATTATTAGCAGATCGGCCGAGGTTATGGCCTTTGCCGCCGACGAAAGAGCCTCGTTGTCAAGCTGTTCCCCATAAAGTACCACATCGGGTTTAAGCACACCGCCGCAGGCACATTTAGGAACGCATCGGCTGTCATTTATAATCTGTTCTTTAGTGTACTTTGCCCCGCATTCAAGACAGGTGTAGCTTGCAGATGTTCCGTGAAGTTCGATGACCTTGCGACTCCCTGCAGCCCTGTGCAGCCCGTCGATGTTCTGGGTAATGACGGTCACATTTTTGCCGCCATTTTCGAGCTTTGCAAGGGCCTTGTGAGCGGCGTTCGGCAGAGCATCGGCAAGGAAAAATTCCCGATAGAACCGATAAAAGAGCTCGGTATCGCCGAAAAAGCAATCTCTGCTCAGAATTTCTTCAGGCGGGCAGCCGAAATTTTTGGCGGTAAAATATATTCCGTCCTTGCTGCGGTAATCCTTAAGCCCGCTCTCGGTAGACACCCCTGCCCCACCGAAAAAGGCAATACTCTCCGCTTCTTTAAGAAACCCCGCCAGCACCTCAATTTTTTCGTTCATATAAAAACTCTCCCTGTACTCTCAAGGCATTTGTGATTCCTTTAATTGCATAAGCAATAGATGGTCTCTCACTCTTTTAAACTGATTTGCTGCCTCTTTCGGCATATCAAACCATCTCAAACGACCTGCTGCAGCCGCCTGTTCCATCATATATATCAAGATAATTTTATCATAAACCCTCTGATAATTCAACATTCCTCTCACTGCAATTCCCTTTTCGCCCCTCAAAAAGTCTTTGCAAGCGCTTTTCCATTGGCACAGCTGCTTTTCCATATATGCAAAAACACCCCTTTGCCGGCGGCATTTAAGGAGTGTTTTTTACTTATTAGAAATATGCAGCAGGGTGGTTTTGTTGTTTCTGCAAGACACCTTTAAGTTTTAACAAGGCAGCTTTATTGAGTCAGCAAAACTTTTTCGGAATAGATAGTGCTGCACATCAGATTTTTGCTGTTTTGAAATACAGCGCGATTCAATAAGGTGTTTAGCTGTTTTAGAACAAACCGAGCGGTTCAGCAAGGGATTTTCAGCTTTTCTTTTTGACCGTTACGGTTATGGCACCGAGCTTTGACGAGGTTATATATGCGCCGTTTAATGTGCCTGCCGGCATAAATGTAACCGTTCCGCTTCCCGCTATCGCCATATCAAGACTTTGCGCCGAAAAGCTTCCGCCGGTTACGCCGGTTATCGTTTGGGGTGCAAACTTAAACTCGGCGGTCATGGCAACGTTCGAATTGTTTTTGACCGAAATGGTGTTTTGTCCGCTGTTCGATGCCGTCCAGGCACCGCTCGAGCTGTTCCATTTATGGCCGTCTTTATCCCATGTCGGTGAATTCGGAGTATACTTGAAATCGAGGCTCCCCCATGTAACCGCTACCGAATAGGTTTCGGCCGTCCAGTTTGCATAAAGGGTCAGATTTCCGGCCACCGAATAGTTCGAAATTGCAGGCGCACCGTTTTTATCGTAATACATGGTTCCGCCGTTTGCCGAGGTATACCATCCGTTAAAGATATATCCCAACCTTGCGGGCGGCGTGGTTGAAATGGCGGGCAAAGCCGATCCGTAGGTCACGTTCAATGAGGTCGTCTGACCGCCGTTTCCCCCGTTTGCATTAAACGAGATGGTGTAGGTGTTGATTGCAAACTGGGCATACAGGGTCGTATTTGATGTTTTATCATAATTCCGTGCGCTTGCGCCTGCCTTTGTATAATACTGGGTCCCGCCGGTCTGCGCATCATACCATCCGGTGAAGGAATATCCGGTCTTTACCGGGGCGGTGGCAGAAATTGCGGGCATCGCGGAACCGTATGTGGCCGTTACATTTGCCGTTTGTCCGCCGCTTCCGCCGTTAGCAGATGCATTGAATGATACGGTGTATTTATTGGCCGTAAACTGAGCGTACAGGGTCGTATTTGAGGTTTTATCATAATTCCGTGCGCTTGCGCCTGTTGCCGTATAATACTGGGTCCCGCCGGTCTGCGCATCATACCATCCGGTGAAGGAATATCCGGTCTTTACCGGGGCGGTGGTGGAAATAGCGGGCATTGCGGAGCCGTATGTGGCCGTTACGTTTGCCGTTTGTCCGCCGCTTCCTCCGTTGGCAGATGCGTTGAATGAAACGGTGTAGGTGTTGGCTGCCCAGTGTGCCTCGAGGGTGGTATTGGTCAAGGTGTTCCAGCGGTAAAAATCGGTGTCGTAATTCGTGTATCCGTCAACCGCCCCGATGATATTTCCGTCAACATCAACTATCTTGGTATCTGTTCCGGGGATATAATATCCCGTGCAGGTATAACCGGGTCGTGTGCACGCCGTAAAAGCCGTGCGATTGGCATCGCGTCCGTTGATCATATTGTATTTTATTGAGCCGCCCGATCCGCCGTTTCCGCTTAAGGTTATGGAAAAATCAACGCCGAAAGCATATCCGTCATCGAGATTGACTCCGAGATTTTTGCCTTGGCCCTCATAGTCGTTGGTCGTGGATGCTTCGAGATTTGCGCCGCCTTTTGTTGCAACATATACCCAGTCGCTTTTTTTCGTGGGATCCGAGGCATCGCCTCCGGCTCCGCCGTTTGCGGCACGAGGGGCTCCCGAATTTTGATTTTCCATATTGCCGCCGATTCCGCCTGCTCCGCCGGTATAGCTCGGACTGCCGGGATCGCTTCCGACAGCTTCGGACTGCGCCTTTTCAAGGTTACCGTTATATGTTCCTTCGCTGGGTATTGCATAGGTGTGTGCATACCATTCATCGTGCTCGTGGTGAGCGTCGTAGTAGCTCATTATTTTATAGCATTGGCCGGGGTTTTCGGCGTTTTGAGAATACAGTCCCGCCCAACCGGTTTTATCTCCTGCGCCGCTTCCGCCGCCTCCCGAAAAGCAGTGTACAAGCCAGCCGTTTGTATCGTACCAACGATAGTATCCGGAGGCACCGCCTCCGCCGCCTCCGCCGCCGCTGCCCGAGCTTCCGACTCCGGCCGAGGCAAATCCGCTACCGCCTCCGGCTCCTCCTGCTCCTCCGTCAGCCACAAAAGGTCCCGGAATTGAATCGCCGCCGTTTCGACAGCTGATCGAATAAGAAGAATAACCGCCGTAGGCGTATCTTCCGCCGCTTGCCTGCCATTCCTGAGGAACAGAGCTTTGTACGTTTCCGGCTGTTGCGGTGACCTTTACCGATCCCATTATCCATACCGATCCGCAGCCTTCGGTATCCGGACCGAGTGTTCCGTCCGCTCCGTTTGAACCGGCAAGGCCGTCGTATCCTGATGCTCCGGGTGCCGGATCGTTTCCTCTGTTGCCGTTCCATGCTAAGGTTTGGGATGCACCACCGGCACCGCCGGTTCCGCCGGTTCCGCCCGTTCCGCCTATTCCCGATCCGGGAGCACCGCCGCCGTTTCCGCCGGTTCCGCCCGATCCGGTAATTATCCAGTCACAATCCCCTTCATAGTACGAGTCTCCGCCGGCCGACCCCGCGGTTGAGGTACCTGCATTTCCTCCCGTGGCAACAAGGTTACCGTCGCCCAAAAGTACAAGGCTTGAACCGGCCTTATGATGTATTCCGGCTCCGCCTCCGACGGTACCGTTTCCGTTTCGACCTTTACAGGTGAGCGTACAGCCCTTTTTGATTTCGATTATAATAGTGTCTCCGTCGTGTACCGTAAGGCCGCAGCCCCATCCGGCAAATCCGCCGGTGGCCGCTCCGTCAAAGGTAAGATCTTTGTCAACATAATAGTAACCGTGGCGGAAGCCGTCGCCTACTCCGTAGGTATCACATCCGCACAGCATTTTCGTGTTATCAAAGCCTTCGAGAGATTTAATTTCACCATCGGCGGCAAGAGCAGATATGCTGCCCACATCGGCGATCTTTGAAAAAATGCCGACCGAGGGACATCCCATTATTATGACAAGCAAAGATAGGGTTATGGAAATTATTCTTTTAAGTCGATTGTTTTTCTTACAAAGCAAAGAGATTCCTCCCGCAAAGAGCCAAAAGACCCGTATATTTTTATTTATTCTCACAAGGGTATAATTATACTTATAATTCTTTTGGTAATTATATCTGAAGAAAATGATTTTGTCAACAATATTTTTAAAAAATTTTGTATTATGTTGTTTTCAGTTGTGCATAATGCTGATTTTTGTTGTAAAAAAAGGATAAATGGGCATTTGATCCAACTACTGTTGTCCATACATCGGATTATTTCAATCTTCAATCAAAAAAATCGGAAGAAAAAAGCGCGTCAGGCACTCGTTTCTCCCGATTAATCTGTCTGTTATTTTGCGGTTGAGCTTTAAACAAACGTTCACATGGTGTTGCCGTTATTTCCGAAAATGTTTTTTAAAATCAGATTCCCGGTCATTGCTCGGCATCGTCCCACCCTTTGCGCAGGGCAAGCATCCGGCGCTTTTCAGCGCCCTTAATATCTTAAAATCCTTCGATCACGTTAACCGCTCTTTGGAGTGTAAGCAGCGCGTCTTTAACCGTTACTCCGCCGATAAAATCGACATTTGCCGTATAAAACTGCTTTTCCGAAAACACCCTGCCGCCTATGCTGTTCTGAAGGGTCATAAGGGCATCATTGACCGACACCTGACCGTCGCTGTCAACATCACCGAGTGTCACGATCTCGCAGTCGTAGTCGACCGTGACATAATCCTTATAGCAATATCCGTTTACCACAAATCCGTTCATATCAAGCCGCACGGGATACCAGTCTCCCGCCATACCGTCGGTAAGCACAAGGCGCGTTCCGCCGTTTACTTCACCGATTATTGTGTCATTGGTCGAAGGACCGGTTCTCACGCGGACGTTTGTTTTTCCGTCGGTAATGTGGGCAAGGGTTACCCTGTTTACCCGCTTGGTGCTATCGTCGGGTGCAGAGGGATCAACCGTATCTTTGTATTGCTCATACATCCTAAGGGCCTCGTTTTTTTCGTTGACATTAAGCCTCAACCACACTCCGGCCTGCACCTCGCTGCTGCATCCGCCGAAATACCTCATGGTTTTTCCGTCAAGGCCGTAATCCCGCACTATCCAGGAGGAATCGTTATACATCCTTTCCCCTTCATAGTCGCCGGCAATGCCCGATTCGTTATAGATAGCCTCGATAAGCTCAGGCTCCGAATGTCCCGAAAATCCGCCGATTTTTTCAAAGGCACGTCCGAAAACATTCATTGCTCCGCCCACTCCGTGCTGAAGGGCGCGGGACCACACGACATTTTTGAGTGCGATGGTATAGCTGTTGACTTCAAATCCCAGCGACCTTAAAGATGATGCCGCCGGGTTATAGTATTTTGTACGGACATATGCTCGCTGAAGCTTTAAAAAGTAGTCACCCTTTTCGGCGGCAATGGCCTTCCATTCACTGTTGAAGGTATCGCCGTAGCCGTGATCCACATCGTAGGCGTTGCTCAGTCTCCAACCGAGAACGGTATCATACTGGGTTTCGATAAGCCATCTGAAAAAGGCTTTAGGGACATCCTGAACGCTGGAAAACTGATAGGCACCGTAGGAAACGCCGCCTGCGTCTCCCTGTCCGCTGGAAATGACTGCGGGATTGCCGTTTGATTCGTATTTTGCCGAAAGTGCGCCGAGCATATCGAATTCCAGATCTTCCTCGGAATAGGCAAGGGCAGCAAGCCCTTCGGCAAAAATCGATGCAAAGATCACTGCGGTCGAAAAGATCAGGCACAATAGTCTTTTAAAATTTTTAGCGGTCTTGTTCATTTCTATCTCCTTAAAGGGTTTTGCAAATCAAAGGATTTTATGCAGCAGGCTTTTGACATTAAAGCAAAGCCATTTTGCAGAAAAAATTTTCATAGTAAAGCCGTTCCGACAGCGGGCAAATCGTTTAAAATGTCAAGCTGTTTTGCATATCGGCTGCTAAATTCCGAAAAGACTCATCTGACGGCTCTTAGGAATATCGCGAAGGGCACCAAGCTCCCCGAGAGTTTCCAAAACGGTTTTGGAAATGGAGGTTTTTTCCCTTATGTCGTCCCAGGAGATAAACTCGGTCTCCTTTGCGGCATTTTCGAGGGAAATTGCGGCCGTTTCACCAAGTCCCTGAACGGCATTGAAGGGTATTCTTATCTTTCCGTCCTCAACAAGGTATTTCTTAGCGGCCGATTTATAGATGTCCACAGGAAGCACTTCAATACCGCGGCAAAGCATTTCATTCAGTATCTGCCAGGTAACATAGCTGCTCTTTTCGACGGCCGAAGCGGTTCTTTCCTTTTCCTTACGCTCTATCTCCCGCATTTTTGACTTAACAGACGGCAGTCCTCCCGACAAAATAGCGGCGTCGATATCCCCGCCTCGCACGGTGAAATAGGATGCGTAATACTCAAGAGGATGATGCACCTTGTACCAACCGAGTCTAAGTGCGGCAATCATATATGCGGCGGCATGGGCTTTCGGGAACATATATTTGATCTTAAAGCAGGAATCAATATACCACTGGGGCACATTGTGTTCCTTCATTGCATTGATATGTTCCTCGGTCAACTTTTGGTGAGCCTTACCCTTTCGCACTATCTCCATGATCTGAAACGCCATAGACGGGTCAAGTCCCTTATGCATAAGATATACCATTATGCTGTCTCGCGTTCCGATAACCTCGGAAATGGTGCATATGTTCTGAGCGATAAGATCCTGAGCATTTCCCAGCCATACATCGGTACCGTGGGAAAGGCCGGAGAGCTGCAAAAGGTCGGTAAAAGTCTTGGGCTTGGAATCAACTATCATCTGCACGACAAAAGGTGTGCCAAGCTCGGGCATTGAAAGTGTGCCGGTGGGCACGCCTATCTGCTCGGGAGTAACTCCCAGCGCCTCGCAGGATGAAAAGAGACTCATAACCTGCGGATCGGACATGGGCACATCGGAAATGGAAATGCCGGTGTTATCCTCAAGATATTTATAAATGGTGGGAACATCGTGTCCGAGCTCGTCGAGCTTTAAAAGCAGGTCGTGCATGGAACGGAAATCGAAGTGTGTGGTTTTTGTATCGGATTTAACGTCGTCGGCCGGGCGCTGAACCGGGCAGAAATCGTATATTTCATATTCTCTCGGCACTACCACCATTCCGCCGGGATGCTGACCGGTGGTACGTTTTACGCCGACGCATCCGTCCACAAGGCGGGAAATCTCGGCATTCGAGAGGTTAAGTCCCCTCTCCTCCTCGTATTTCTTGACATATCCGTAGGCCGTCTTGTCGGCCACGCCGGAAATTGTTCCTGCCTTAAAAACGTTCTCGCTTCCGAAAAGCTGCTCGGTGTATTTATGCACCTTGGACTGCACCTCTCCGGCAAAGTTAAGGTCTATATCAGGCACCTTGTCTCCCTTAAAGCCGAGGAAGGTTTCAAAGGGGATATCGTGTCCGTCGCGTTTCATATCGGTGCCGCAATCGGGGCAATTTTTGGGCGGCAGGTCAAAGCCCGAGCCGTAGGAACCGTCGGTTATAAATTCGCTGTGCTTGCATTTCGGACAAACATAGTGGGGAGCAAGAGGATTAACCTCGGAAATTCCGGCCATTGTGGCGGCAAAAGAGGAGCCTACCGATCCTCTCGATCCTACCAGATAGCCGTTATCCTCCGAGAATTTAACCAGCTTCTGAGCCGAGATATACATAACCGAGAATCCGTTTCCGATTATCGAATCAAGCTCCCTTTTAAGCCTTTTTTCAACGATTTCTGGCAGGTTTTCTCCGTAAATTTCGTGGGCTCTCTTCCAGGTAATATCCTGAAGCAGCTGTTCCGACCCTTCAATCGAAGGAGGGAAGCTTCCCGACGGAAGCGGCTCGACCACATCAATCATATCGGCAATTTTATTGGGATTTGTAATGACCACCTCTTCAGCCTTTTCGCTTCCGAGATATTCAAACTCCGAAAGCATTTCGGCCGTTGTGCGGTAGTAAAGGGGCGGCTGATTGTCGGCGTCGTCAAACTTTTGTCCCGCCATCAAAACGGCACGGAAGATGGCATCCTCCTTGTCCATAAAATGCACGTCGCAGGTGGCGCATACCGGCATACCCATCTTCTCGCCTATTTCAACAACCGTTCGGTTAAGATTTTGAAGATCCTCGTCGGTGTTAAGGTCTTTGTATTTGGCAAGCAGTCTTTCTCTTCGGTCGGCGTTCTTTATGTTCATCAGGGTATCTTTTCTAAGCATAAAGCGGTTGTTGCCCACCGGCTGAATTTCAAGGTAGTCATAGAACTTGGCTATTTCCATAATTTCCTCGTCGCTTTTCTTGTCCACAACAGCGTCGAAAAGCTCGCCCTGCTCGCAGGCCGTTCCGTATATAAGTCCCTCACGATACTGCTTTAGGTTGCTCATGGTCATAAGGGGACGGACGTGGTAATTGTCGATGTGGGAAATGGAAATGAGCTTATAAAGATTTTTAAGTCCAGTTTGATTTTTAACCAAAATTATAAAGTGATAGCGGCGTATATTCTTTTTGTTGGCGATTATGTCGGGATGCTGATCGTCGTGTATCATATAGGCCTCTACGCCGTATATGATTTTTATATCTCCACCGTCTTTTACGATGTCGGCACGGGTTTGAGCCGCCTCGGGGAAGGAATGCACAACACCGTGGTCTGTTATGGCCATTGCGGGATGGCCGAGGGCATATGCCTTTTTAATAAGCTTTGAAACGGGGGTCATTCCGTCCATTTGGGACATATTTGTATGAAGATGAAGCTCCACCCTCTTTTTGTCGCAGCCGTCGTCGAGAGGCACTTCCTGAACAATTGATATAGCCCTGGGGGTTATAAGATTTTCCCTTGCATATGTATCGTAATTTACCGTTCCGTTAACAAGAATGCAGGCGCCTTTTTTGAGCTTTTCTTCATAGACCTTGTGCTCGGCCGAATCCTTCTGCACCCTTGCTTTTAAGGTGTAAGAACCGGTTTTATCGGTTATTGAAATGCTGTAAAAAACCGAGCGGCCGTCTCTCGTTTCGTGGGAATCGGTCAAAAACACCTTTCCCCATACGGTGCAGTTGCCCTGATCGGGAGCCACGTCGCAAAGCTTTATGGGCTTTGAATTTATGGCACCGCCGATAACGGGCTTTGCCGATTCGAGATATACCGGAAGTCCGTCGGCAGGCGTGCCCGTAAACTTCTTTTCTTCTTTTTTCTTTTGGGGTTCAAGTGTTGCGGCAACCTTTTTGATTTTTTCGGATTTTTCTCCTTCCGAAAGCTCGGTTTTTCCGTCAAAAGCCACCTTCATCTCCCTGCCAAAAATATCAAGCACCATTTCCTCGATCTTTCGGTCGGCGCTGCAGGCCTTTATAAGGTCCATCCCGCCGTGACGGAGGGTTACGGTAATATCGTCGTCCACCGAAAAGACCGCGTCGTCAAACGCCCCGCCCAGCATCGGGTTTTCCGCCCGCACAAAAAGAGCGATATCCCTCACGCTTTGCTCGTCAGGCTCGTCGTTTACCGTCATTTTAAGCTCGACGGTGCAGTTAAGCCCGCCCGAAATGACCGCCTGCACCTTCTGCCGCTCGGCAAAGGTGACATATCCTTCGGTCTTGAGAAAAATGTCGATTTTCCGCCGCTCGACATCCCATTCTACCCGCAGTATCCGGCACTGCGCCAGATCCTCCGAAAGATCGTCGGGACTTATGTATTTTTGAAAGCAATTTTCAAAGTTTTGCATTTTCCAGTCTCTTTCTTAAAATTTAATCTCTTTCTTAATTTTTTGTCTTAAGCAGCCGGTGTTCGGCCATCAGCCGCTTGGATTTTTTCTGCCTCGAGTTTGTCTGTATTAAAACCCATCTTTTTTAAGTCTTTTCTAAAGTCAGTCTTTCCTAAAGTGGATCTTAATTAAAGTC
>CAKSDF010000012.1 GCA_934444695.1 uncultured Eubacteriales bacterium
ATTGCTGTGTGAGCATATGTTGCTTAATCCTATTTCGGCCGATGAGGTGAAAAAATGATTGAAATAAAAAATCTGTCCAAGACCTTTACCCTTGCATCGGGAGAGGTTGAGGCGCTAAAAGACGTTTCGCTGACCGTAAACGACGGCGAAATATACGGAATAATCGGTATGAGCGGTGCCGGAAAGAGCACACTTGTGCGATGCATAAATATGCTTGAACGGCCAACGTCGGGAAGCGTTGTTTTCGACGGTGTGGATATGGGATCTTTAAGCCAGAAGGAGCTTAGGGAAACAAGAAGAAAAATCACTATGATTTTTCAGAGCTTCAATCTGCTTATGCAGAAAAACTGCCTTAAAAATGTGTGCTTCCCCCTTGAGCTTGCAGGAGTGCCCAAAGCCGAGGCAAAGAAAAAGGCCGCCGAGCTTCTTGAGCTTGTGGGACTTGCCGAAAAGGCTAAGGCCTATCCGGCGCAGCTTTCGGGAGGTCAGCAGCAGAGGGTGGCCATTGCCCGTGCCCTTGCAACCGAGCCTAAGGTGCTGCTGTGCGATGAAGCCACCAGTGCTCTTGATCCTAAAACCACCAATGCCATCCTCGACCTTGTGCAGACAATAAACAAAAAAACCGGCATTTCGGTTATAATAATTACCCATCAGATGAGCGCTGTCGAGCGTGTGTGCGACAGGGTGGCGATTCTCGAAAACGGCGAGGTGGCCGAAGAAGGAACCGTTTCGGAGGTTTTCTCACATCCTAAATCCTCTGCAGCAAAACGCCTTGTTTTCCCCGAAGGCTCTTCCGAAGAGTTCTTTGCCGAAAAGGATGAAAATTACCGCTACATACGCGTTGTATTTAACGG
Organism: uncultured Eubacteriales bacterium; assembly: GCA_934444695.1. Classification (GTDB taxonomy): domain Bacteria; phylum Bacillota; class Clostridia; order Oscillospirales; family Acutalibacteraceae; genus UMGS1484. Next base: position 855 of record CAKSDF010000012.1, read on the forward strand.
TGCCGACGCTACCGATGAGCCTATGATCGCTCAGATGGCGGTTAAAGAAGGCATAGAGGCCAGCATCTGCTATGCTTCCACCAAAAGCATCGGCGGAAAGGCCTACGGTACAATGCTTCTTTCCGTTAAAAACCAAGATGATAACCTTAATCGGGCCATAAGCTTTTTGACCCAAAGCGAAGATATATCCGCTGAGGAGGTGACCGGAAATGCTGACTGATTTTTTTAATTCTCCCGATTGGATTGAAACGGCCGAAATAGTAAAGACCCAGTTTTTATCGGCAATATGGGAGACACTTTATGTGACCGTGCTTTCAACGGCTCTTGCCATAATAATCGGCCTGCCTTTAGGCGTGCTACTTGTGGCCGGGGAAAAGGGAGGCGTGCTTCCGCTGCCGAAAGCGGTTATGCAGGTGCTTAATATCATAATAAACCTGTTAAGATCGGTGCCTTTCCTTATACTGATGATTCTTGTTTTCCCGCTTACCAGGGCCATAATGGGAACGGCGGTGGGAACGGCGGCGTCGGTGGTTCCGCTTACCATTGCGGCCTTTCCCTTTGTGGTCAGACTTGTGGAAAGCAGCCTTAGGGAGGTCAATCCCAACGTTATCGAAATGGCACAGAGTATGGGCGCGTCCCCTTTCCAGATCATAATTAAGGTAATGCTTCCCGAAAGTATGCCTTCCCTTATTTCCAACATCACCATCGCCATTACCACCATTCTCGGATACACCGCCATGAGCGGAATAATCGGGGGCGGCGGTCTCGGAAAAATAGCCATTAACTACGGTTATTACCGCTATAAATATCTTGTTATGCTGCTTGCTGTGGTGCTTCTTATAGTGCTCGTGCAGGTGTTCCAGTCGGTTGGAACGGCGCTGACAAAAAAGTGCGACAAACGGCTTAAAAAATAAGTTTGCGGTTATGGACTTTTATTCGTTCGAAGGGTGAACTTATTTTAGCGAAAAACATTTCGTAAAGGGAATACGGCAAAAATCTTTTTGTTAAAAAACATTGAATAATGTAGACATCCGAAACCAAGTGTGGTAAAATAAAAACATCCTAAATGGTGTCTATTTTAAAAAGCAGGTGAGAAAAGTGAATAGTACCGAAAATCAACTTATTTGCAAATGCAAAAAGGTCAGCTATGCAGACATCGAAAAGGCAGTTCATGAGCACACCCGTTTTCCGGATTTGGAAAAAGAATTTGAAGAGGTGCAAAAGGTGACAAATTGCTCTACCGGCTGCGGGAGATGTCACGATAAAATTATGGATGTCATTTCCGAAATTATAAGTGGCTGATACCGAAAAATTATAAACCATAAAAGGAGATAATAATTATGAAATACGTATGTCCCTGCGGATATGTTTATGATCCTGAAATCGGCGATCCCGACAGCGGTATTGCTCCCGGCACTGCATTTGAAGATATTCCCGATGATTGGGTATGTCCCGTCTGCGGCCTTTCCAAGGACGATTTTGAGGCTGAATAAGCTTGCTCCTTTTCGGGTATGCAATAAGCCTTGAAACAGCTTTGAAAACAGAATAACCATAGCGCACATATCCAAACACGCCTGAAACGGCCTATTAATGGTGCTTTTCGGCTTGTCGTCACCCAGTAGCGATAAGCCTTATGAACTCCTCCGCACCGAAAACTCCTCATTACTACGCTCACTTCAGGTCGAAGAATTTTGTCGGTAAGAAAAATGCACACAGGCAAGGCGAAAGCGCAGTTAATCCTGTCGGATTAACGAGCATTTTAACGCAGTATGTGGGGATTTTTCTCCGCCAAAATCGTGTTCGTATGTGTGCGTTATGGTTAAACATATATTTTTGCTTTTTCCGACATAAAGAGTATTCTGAGTGAAGGTACGAGACACAAAACGCTTATCCGCCGCCGTATCTTTTTGCAGATGCGGCGGTTTTATTTATCATTTTATTTTATTTAAATTTTGAAAAGAGGTTTTAATATGGAAACAAGGGTTGCCGTTATGGCCATAATCGTTGAAAAAGGAGAGGCTGTGGAAGGTCTTAATTCTCTTTTGCACCAATATCGCGATTTTATAATCGGAAGAATGGGGATTCCCCACAGAGAAAAGAATATAAACATCGTGTCGGTGGCGCTGGACGCTCCTGCAGACACCATTTCCGCCCTTGCGGGTAAGCTTGGCAACATCGACGGACTTAGCGTTAAAACGGCATATTCCACCGTTAAAGGCAATGAATAACCGTTTTTTTGCCCTTGTTGATGCCCTTGAAAAGAATCGGTCGCTTTCTCTTTCGGAATATACCGAGCTTATAGAAGGACAGACCCCGTCGCTTTCGGAATATGCGGCAAAAAAGGCCGCTCGCATAAGAAAAAGTATTTACGGGAACGCCGTATATGTCAGAGGACTTATCGAGATCGGCAATGTCTGCAAAAACGACTGCTTTTATTGCGGAATCCGCAGATCAAACGGGCATTGCGACCGCTATATCCTTAAAAAAGAGGATGTTTTGAACTGCGCGAAACAGGGGTATGAGCTGGGCTTTCGCACCTTTGTGCTTCAGGGGGGAGAAGGGGTCTTTTCTCCCGATGAAATATGCCAAACGGTCAAAAAGCTTAAAGAAATGTTCCCCGATTGCGCCGTTACATTGTCTCTCGGAGAATATGAGCGGGAGGTTTTTGAGGCGTTTTATTCGGCAGGAGCCGACCGATACCTCCTTCGCCACGAAACGGCAGACAAGGAACACTATGAAAAGCTTCATCCGAAGGGTATGTCCTTTGAGCACCGTATGAAATGTCTTTATGATCTTAAAGATATCGGCTTTCAGGTGGGCTGCGGATTTATGGTGGGATCGCCTTTCCAAACGGCAGAATATCTTGCAAAGGATCTTAAATTTATCGAGGAGTTTTCCCCCGATATGTGCGGAATAGGTCCCTTTATACCGGCCGAGAACACCCCCTTTGAAGATTATCCCGCCGGAAGCGCCGAGCAGACGGTGTTTTTGCTGTCGCTCATCCGTCTTATAAAGCCAAACATTCTGCTCCCTTCAACCACCGCCCTCGGGACTATCGACCCACTCGGCCGCGAGAAGGGTATACAGGCGGGAGCAAATGTAGTTATGCCCAATCTTTCTCCCGTTGAAGTCAGGAAAAAATACGCCCTCTACGACAACAAGATCTGCACCGGGGAGGAATCGGCTCAGTGCCGCTCCTGCCTTAACAGACGTATGGAGTCGATAGGATACGAGATAGTCACCGACAGGGGAGATATTAAAAAATAAGTCTGACGGAAAGAATCTCCGATTAAAAATTCTGACCGTAAGAAAGGAAGAAAAATATGTCAATCTACAATCCCAAATCCCTCAAAGCCGAGGAATTCATTAATCACGAGGAAATCCTCGAAACCATTAAATACGCCGAGCAAAACAAACATAACATTGAGCTTATCGACAGCATACTTGAAAAGGCCCGCCCGGTCAAAAACGGCAACGAGACCCACTGCGCCGGCCTTTCACACAGGGAGGCGTCGGTGCTTCTTGCCTGCGACATTCCCGAAAAGATCGAGGAAATGTATCGCCTTGCCGAGGAGATAAAGCTGGCCTTTTACGGCAACCGCATCGTTATGTTTGCTCCCCTTTATCTTTCAAATTATTGCGTCAACGGATGTCTTTACTGTCCCTATCACCTTAAAAATAAGCACATCGCCCGCATAAAGCTCTCTCAGGAGGACATTAAAAGGGAGGTCATTGCCCTTCAGGATATGGGACACAAGCGCCTTGCAATCGAGGCGGGAGAGGACCCGGTAAACAACCCCATCGAATATATTCTCGAATCCATAAAGACCATCTATTCCATACATCACAAAAACGGCGACATAAGAAGGGTTAACGTCAACATCGCCGCCACAACGGTGGAAAACTACCGCAAGCTTAAGGAAGCGGGAATAGGCACATACATCCTCTTCCAGGAAACATACAACAAAAAGAGCTATCTTGAGCTTCATCCCACCGGTCCCAAGCACGATTACGATTATCACACCGAGGCTATGGACAGAGCCATGGACGGCGGAATCGACGATGTGGGACTGGGTGTGCTTTTCGGACTTGAAGGGTATCAGTATGAATTCGCGGGGCTTCTTATGCACGCAGAGCATCTTGAGGCGGTGCACGGAGTAGGTCCTCACACCATTAGTGTGCCCAGAGTCAAACACGCCGACGACATCGATCCCGACGCCTTCGACAACGGCCTTGACGACGAAATTTTTGAAAAGATCGCTGCTTGCATCCGCATCGCCGTTCCCTATACCGGAATGATCATTTCCACAAGAGAGAGCCAGCAGGTGAGAGAAAAAATGCTGCAGCTTGGTGTTTCGCAAATAAGCGGCGCCTCCCGTACATCGGTGGGCGGATATTGCGAGGAGGAACGCCCCCACGATTCCGAGCAGTTTGACGTATCGGATCAGCGCACCCTTGACGAGGTGGTAAACTGGCTTATGAGCATGGGATTTGTGCCTTCTTTCTGCACAGCCTGCTACCGCGAGGGAAGAACCGGCGACAGATTTATGGCACTTTGCAAGAGCATGCAGATTCTTAACTGCTGTCATCCTAATGCACTCATGACACTTAAGGAGTACCTTGAGGATTATGCAAGCGAGGACACCAAAAAGGTGGGATATAAGCTTATAGAAGAGGAACTTAAAAAGATTCCCAAGGATAAGGTCAGAGAAATAGCAAAGGCCAACATCGAGCAGATCAAAAATTCCAACCGCAGGGATTTCCGCTTTTAAGGGGGAAGGAAAATGGGACTTAACGACACGGTATCGGCCGAAAGACCCCACATCGGATTTTTCGGACTGAGAAACGCCGGCAAATCCAGCGTAGTAAACGCCGTTACGGGGCAGAAGCTGTCACTGGTTTCGGATATTAAGGGCACCACCACCGACCCGGTGAAAAAGGCTATGGAGCTTTTGCCCATTGGCCCGGTTGTCATAATCGACACCCCCGGTATCGACGACAGCGGTGTGCTTGGCGAAATGCGTGTAAAGCGCACAATGCAGGTGCTTGAGCAGACCGACATTGCTCTGCTTATAATCGACAGCCAAAAGGGGCTGTCACCTGCCGATAGGCATCTTATAGAGCTTTTTGAGCAAAAAAGCATTACCTACATAAAGGTGTTTAACAAATCGGACAAGCTTGAGAAGATACCTGCTGCCGGTCAAAACGAGATATATGTATGCGCCACAAGCGGCGATGGAATATACGACCTTAAAGAAATGATAGGCAGGGCGGCTAAAATTGCCAAAACCGAGCGACCGCTCATTTCCGATCTAATCGAACCGGGAGATGTAGTGGTGCTTGTTGTGCCCATTGATTCGGCGGCGCCTAAGGGCAGGCTGATACTGCCCCAGCAGCAGACCATTCGGGCAATTCTCGATGCCGGAGCCATCTCGGTCGTCACAAGGGAAAAGGAGCTTGAAGCCACCCTTTTATCCCTTAAAGATAAGCCTAAAATGGTCATAACCGATTCCCAGGCCTTTGAACAGGTCGATAAAATCACGCCTAAAGACATAACCTTAACCTCTTTTTCTATACTATTCGCTCGGTATAAGGGCGATCTTAAAGAGGCGGTAAAGGGGGCGGCGGCTCTCGATAATCTTCGCGACGGAAGCAGGGTGCTTATTTCCGAAGGATGTACCCACCACCGCCAGTGCAACGACATCGGCACGGTCAAAATGCCTAAATGGGCCGAAAAATACACCGGCAAAAAGCTGAGCTTTGAATTTACATCGGGCGGGGAATTTCCCGACGATCCGAGCGGATACGATCTCGTTATACACTGCGGAGGCTGTATGCTCGGCGAGCGGGAAATGAAATCCCGTATAAGACGGTGCGTTGAGAAAAACGTGCCCATAACAAACTACGGCATTGCCATTGCACAGATGCACGGTATTCTCGGCCGCTCGGTGGAAGCCTTCCCCGATATTGCCGAGATTTTAAAGTAACCTTAAAGCCTTGAGCATACATTTAATAAAATGCATTTAGCACGTATTCAAAGCCTTGAGGGCACATTTAAATCATTAAGCGCGCATTTAAAGCTCAAATGCTGTTATCATAAGAGCCTTTGGAATTTTCCGAAGGCTCTTTTTCTATTGCAATTAAGGGGAAAATGTGCTATGGTTTTATTGTGATTAAAAAATACTTTTTGCCGCCGAAAGGATGAAGGGTAAAAATGGAAATTTTCAAAAAAACACTGGAAAACGGATGGTTTACAAATCCCGCAACCAAAAAAACAAGGGCGTTTCTTTTGATAATTGTGGTGGTTCTTATTGTTGCGATAATTGTAAATCCCTTTAAAAGCGAAACGGAGAAGTCGGTGGAAAATCAGCTCGAAAGCAGCATTAAAAAGCTTGAGAACAATTCCGATGCCACCGAGACCGAAAATACCGCCCTTTCGGGAGTGCTTTACGACGAGCTTGCCGCCAAGCTTTCGGAGAGCGGATACACCTTTTACATTTTCACCGGGCAAAAGTCGGTCATAAAAAAGAACGCCGACAGCGACGGTGATAAATATTCTTTTGAGCTTTTAGGAGAGCAGTACGGCGACCTTTCGGGGAAAAAATTTTTTTACGACGGAAACGACCTTTACGACACGACAAAGACTTCCGAAAAGCTTGAGGATGAGCAGGAAAAAGAAATCTTATCAAAGCTTATGCCCGACCTTCCTGAGAGCTTTTGCCCCACACAAAGTTTTAACCGCCTTATCGCCTTTGCCGATAAAAACACCCTTGAAATGAGCGAGGCATTTTACGGAGAAAGCGCCAAGGCTTATATCGACGGTAAATGCTTTATTCAGCAGTGGGAGAACGGAATCTGCAAAATTGCCTTTGAAAAATGACCCTTAAAGCCGTTTTGAATATGGCCGAAGGAGCTGTGCTCTTTGCACATCTGAAACAATACAAAATAAAAGACAACACCCGCTTTAGGAGAACGTCCTCTTAAAACGGGTGTTATTTTATCTATTCATCTATCTATCTATCAATTCATTATCCTGTTATTTTTCGCTGCGCGGCCTTTTGCTGCAGCAGCATTAAGATTGGTGCCGAAAGCTCATATCAATAACATTGTTTTGATATGCAGGAGGATCAGTTGGATTTAAGCCCCAGGCGCTTTGCGGCGTCGTCTCTCATCTTGAATTTAAGAATCTTTCCGGCGGCGTTCATGGGGAAGGAATCGACAAATTCCACATATCTCGGCACCTTGTGACGGGCCATATTTGCGCCGATATAATCCTTCATTTCCTGCTCGGTCATCTGTTCGCCCTCCTTGAGGATTATGCAGGCCATAACCTCTTCGCCGTATTTTTCGTCGGGAACGCCGATGACCTGTACATCGCTGACCTTGGGATGAGTGTAGATAAATTCCTCTATTTCCTTTGGATAGATGTTTTCTCCGCCTCGGATTATCATATCCTTAAGGCGGCCGGTTATGCGGTAGTTTCCGTCGGGGGTGCGGCAGGCAAGGTCGCCGGTGTGGAGCCATCCGTCCCTGTCGATGGCCGAAGCGGTGGCTTTGGGCATTTTGTAGTAACCCTTCATAATGTTATATCCTCTGGCCACAAACTCGCCTATAACTTCGTCGTCGCAGTCAAGGCCGGTCTCGGGATCGACAATTTTGCACTCGATCTCGGGGAGAGGACGTCCCACCGTGTTGACCCTGACCTCTACGCTGTCGTCGGTGGAGGACATTGTGCAGCCGGGAGAGGACTCGGTCTGCCCGTAAACGATGGTTATTTCCTTCATATTCATTTTGTTGATAACATCGTTCATTGCCGAAACGGGGCAGGGGCTTCCGGCCATTATGCCGGTACGCATATATGAAAAATCGGTCTTTTCAAAATCGGGATGGGAAAGCAGGGCGATAAACATTGTGGGAACGCCGTGGAAGGCGGTGATGTGTTCGTTGTTGATGCAGGCGAGAGCGGGCTTTGGCGAAAAATAGGGAAGAGGCAGGAGGGTTGCGCCGTGGGTCATTGCCGCTGTCATTGCAAGCACCATTCCAAAGCAGTGAAACATAGGTACCTGAATCATCATACGGTCGGCGGTCGAAAGATCCATTCGATCGCCTATGCATTTACCGTTGTTGACAATGTTATAGTGGGTGAGCATAACGCCCTTGGGAAATCCGGTCGTGCCGGAAGTGTACTGCATATTGCATACATCGTCCTTGTCAACTCGGGAAGCCATACGATAGACCTCTTCAACGGGCACCTGCGATGCGCGGTCGACCGCCTCGTTCCAGGTAAGACACCCTTTTTGGCGGTAACCCACCGTTATGACGTTTCTCAGGAATGGCAGACGCTTGCTGTGGAGCTGACCACCGTTTTTGATGTTTTCAAGCTCGGGGCAAAGCTCGGCCACGATCTGACCGTAATCGGTGTCCTTTGAGCCTTTTGTCATAATGAGGGTGTGGGTATCCGACTGCTTCAAAAGATACTCGGCTTCGTGAATCTTATAGGCGGTATTGACGGTCACGAGCACTGCGCCGATCTTTACCGCCGCCCAGAAGGAAATGTACCACTGGGGAACATTTGACGCCCATACGGCTATGTGAGAGCCTGCCTTTACTCCCATTGCGATGAGAGCACGGGCGAAGGTGTCTACGTCGTCCCTGAACTGACTGTATGTGCGGGTGTAATCGAGGGTGGTGTATTTAAAGGCGTATTGGTCGGGAAATTCTTCAACCATACGGTCGAGCACATCGGAAAAGGTGGCGTCGATAAGAAGATCCTTTTTCCAGGGGAAAACGCCGGTGTGACGCTTGTTGTGATAAAGCACCTTTTCGTTTTTGGAGGTGTCGTTGAACTGTTTTATAAAGTTAACGAACTGGGAAAAGATGATCTCGCTGTCGTCAAGCTCGGGACACCATGTGGGATCCCACACAAGGGAGATAAATCCGTCGTAGTTGACCGAGCGCAGAGCCAGCATAATGTCTTTTATGGGCAGCTCGCCCTCTCCCGCAAGACAGTGGGATATACCTTCTTCGGTCATTTCGGCATCGCTGAAATGGACAAGGCGCACATATGCACCGAGGTTTGTGATTATCTGCTCGGGGGTCTCTTTTCCCGAGAAATATGCGGCCGAAAGATTCCAAAGGGCGGCGAGATTATCGTCGGCAAAGCGGTTGAGCATATCTCTTAAAGCGGCGGTGTTGCCGAAAACTCCCGATGTTTCAAGAAGGAGGGTGACGCCGTTTTGTTTTGCAACGGGAAGCACTTTTTCAATGAGATGTGCGGTGGTTTCAAAGCCCTGCCCGTCTGCGGGATTTCCTACCGCCTTTAAGCGGATGTTGGGAATTTTGAGATTTTTCGCGATCTCGGCGCATTTGACTATTTCCTCAAAAGCTTCGCCGGCCTTTTGTGCGTCGGCCGTATCGCAAACTGCATCGATACAGGGAATGGAAAGATTTTTTTCGTAAAGACGGCGGAGGGTAGCGGCTGCGGCATAATCGTGGAAGGCACCGTCTTTTTCGGTGAAAAGACGGTTGTGGATGTTGTGAAGCTCAATGCCTTCAAATCCGAGATCGACGGCTATATCGCAAAATTCTTCAAAGCTGTTGTTGTGCCAGCCGCGGGTGGAAAATGACAGTTTCATTTTTTAAACCTCCTCGTAAACTATCTTGTTGACGGCGCTTATATATGCCCTGATGCTGGCGCCGATAATGTCGGTGGAAATACCGTTGCCCGAATAAAGCTTTCCGCCCGAGCGCAGTCTCACAAGCGCCGAGCCCATTGCTTCCTTTCCTTCGGTAACGGCCTGTATCTGAAAATCGTCAAGCTCAAAGTGGCGGCCGATTATCTGGTTTATGCTTAAAAATGCGGCGTCGATAGGACCGTCGCCTACGCTTATGCCCTGAATTTCCTTTCCGTCCTTTAAAAGAACGATGTGGGCGCTGGCGGTGATTATATTTCCGTTGTTGATGACATAGGATTTGAGGGCGTATGTGGCGGGAACCTGAAGGGCGGTGCTGGCGACAATGGCGTCAAGTTCCTTTTGGCCAACCGTCTTTTTGGCGGCCACCCTCAAAAATTCATCGTATACCCTCTGTTCGTCCTCTTCCGAAAGGTCGTATCCGAGCTTTCTTACGGCGGCCGAAACATCGTTTTTGCTGTCTTTAATGTCCAGTTTTTCGCCGCTTTGCTCGGAGGAGCTTACGGTTACGGCGGTCTGCTCGTTTTTGGCGTTGCCGATTATCCATTTTATCTGCTTGACCGTGCGGTGTATCTCGGTGGTCTTGATGTTTGTTTTGATGTCATAGTTGTTGCCGCAGCTTGTTATCATGGAAACGAAGGAATCGAGCTCGGCTGCATCGCAGCAAACGCCTGTTTTGACCGTACATACTCCGCCCTTGACCGCGAGAATGGAGCAGGCCGAGGAAAGGCCGTTTTTGTTGCTGCATTTTACCCCTACGGGGACATCGGTTTCGGCCGAGATTTCCTTTACAAATTCGGCGAAATCATCAGGCATCATTTCGGCTGCGTCGTCGCAAAGGGTGATGGCGTCGGCACCTGCATCCGAAGCGGCTTTGACTGCTTTTTTGAGGAAATCGGTCTCGGCTCTTGTGGCGTCGCCTGCGCAAAATTCAACATTTCTGACCTTTTGCTTTGCGTCTTGCACGGCAGATGCAATGTATTCGAGCATCTTTTCGGGCTTTTTGTGGCAGGTGTATTCCATCCCTACGGGAGAAAGGGGAAGCTCAATGCGTATCGAGCGGCGGGCAATGTCGCAAAGTGCCTCTGCGGCGTGCTCTATGCTTTGTTCGCCCACCCCTGCGGCCACCGATATAACGGCATTTTTAACAAAGGACGACAGGGTTTTTATAAGAAGAATGTCGGTTCTCGGTATCTCGATCTCGGGGAATTCGATGACATCCACGTTAAGCTTTTCAAGCTGGCGGGCGATCTCGATTTTTTCCTTAAAGCTAAAGCTGCTTTCGGGCTTTGAAAGCGTTGTGTCGGCAATTTTGATTGTTCTCATAAAAACTGTTCCTTTCTTCTGATTGATTAAAAGCTGATAACGGTTTTGCGGAAAGCTTTATATTACTTTTTGGATTGAACGGTTGACATTAACGGCGGAAGGGAGGAAGGCGTATCGCCGATTATCTGTCGGGTACGATAAACGCGCCGAAAAACAAAATCCCCGAGGTCTTTTGCAAAACCTCAGGGACGAAAATCTTTTTCGCGGTACCACCCTGTTTACCGTTAAACGGTCAACTCAAATCAGGCTCAATCAAGCCTTTCGCCATGGTAACGGGGCGTTCCGTAGCCGCTTAGTTTAGCAATCAGTCAGGATGAGCGGGTAAATAGGCTGCCGGCTGTCGGACGAACACCGACGGCAAACTGCCGTGCTCTTAAAATGACCTTTTCAATGCCTTTTTCGGCGGCTCTGCTGGGGAGCGAGACTTTTTCGCCCTTTCGTACCGCCTTCCACCGACCGGCGGCTCTCTGAAACGAAGATAAGGTGAAAAATAACTCCTTCATCGCATTTAAGATATTCACTATACTGAAATTTTAGCACTTGCTTTTAGGTTTGTCAAGCAGGGTAATTGTAAACTTATTGTTTCCGAAAATCGGGGACGGCCTTCCCCGCAAGGTCTTGCCCTGCAATGGGCTTGATTTAATCCGAGTGGTATATAATATGTGTTTTCAGGAAAAAACGCAACCGGTCAGATCTCTACTGTCCAGCCGAATTTATCCTCGATCTTGCCCCACTGGATTCCGGTGAGTGTATCGTAAAGATGCTGCGTGAGAGGGCCGATCTTTCCGCCGTTGACGGTGCATTTTTTGCCTTTGTAGCAAAGCTCTCCGATGGGGGAAACCACCGCTGCCGTGCCGCAGCCCCAGGCCTCCTCAAGGGTGCCTTCGTCCATGGCCTTTTCAAGCTCGTCAACGCTCAAAAGCCGTTCGCTTACGGTGATTCCTTCCTTGGCCAGCACTTCGATGCAGGATTTTCTCGTGATACCGGGTAAGATCGAGCCGGTGAGCTTGGGTGTGACCACCTCATTGCCTATTTTGAACATAACGTTCATGGCGCCCACCTCTTCGATGTATTTGCGCTCTACGCCGTCAAGCCACAGCACCTGAGAATAGCCCTGCTTTTCGGCACGCTCGCCCGCACGGTTGCTTGCGGCATAGTTTCCACCGCATTTGGCATATCCGGTTCCGCCTCTTACCGCTCTGACATCCTGATCCTCAATCATAATTTTAACCGGGTTGATGCCCTCGGCATAATAACTTCCCGAAGGGGAGGCGATGATCATAAATGTGGCGTTGTGAACGGCGTGAACGCCCAGAGATTCGTCATTTCCGAACATAAAGGGACGCAGATAAAGTGAGGTGCCGAACTGATCGGGTACCCAGTCCTGCTCAAGTTCCACAAAGGTGGTGAGAGCCTTGAGTGCGTCCTCCTCGGGGATCTGAGGCAGGCAAAGACGCTCGGCCGAGTTGTTCATTCTCTTGACATTTTCAATGGGGCGGAAAAGCTGTACCTTTCCGTCAACCCGGCGATAGGCCTTGAGTCCCTCGAAAATTTCCGAACCGTAATGAAGCACGGTGGAAGCGGGATGAATCGAAAGGTATCCGAAGGGTACGATTCTTGCGTTGTGCCAGCCCTGCTCGGGGGAATAGTCCATAACAAACATATGGTCGGTGAAGATTTTGCCGAATCCCAGGGTAGAGGGATCGGGCTTTTCTTTTAAAACGGCCGCTTTGGTTATTTTAATGTCCATATCTGTAATCTCCTTTAAATAATTTTAAATCAAAATCTTAACATTGGTGCCAAATTAAAATTCCGCACCTGTTTTAAGGGCGTTCATATTGACCTGCATCATGTCCTTGTGCTTGGCCGAAATGACCTTTGAAACGGCCTTTTCAACCGACTGCTCGTCAAATCCGTCGGTTTCTTTAAGAAGCTTTCCCATAACCACCATATTTGCAAGTGTGGGGAAGCCCTTTTCGCCGGCGGTTTTTGTGGCGGGAACATAAAATACCGTCACATCGTCTCTTTTGACCTTGCGTTCGACGAGGGAGCTGTCGACAAATATCATTCCGCCGCTTTTGACCGAGTCCTCAAATTTATCGAGAGAGGGCAGGTTCATAGCCACCAGAATGTCGGGGTTTGAAACAATGGGCGAGCCCACCGGCTGATCGCTTATAATTACGCTGCAGCTTGCGGTGCCTCCGCGCATTTCAGGGCCGTAAGAAGGAAGCCAGCTGACGTTTTTATCCTCGATAAGTCCTTTATATGCAAGCAGCTTTCCGGCAAAAAGTATGCCCTGTCCGCCGAATCCCGAAAGCAGTATGTTTTTAGTGCTCATTTTTACCGCTCTCCTTCCGTTTTTTGGCCTTTTGATGCATCCTGACCGCTTTCGGCCTGTGCCTGCGCCTTTTCGGCCGTTCTGTCTTTGTATACTCCGAGGGGATAGTAGGGGAGCATATTGTCGTCGATCCATTTAAGGGCGGCCTTGGGGGTCATTCCCCAGTTGGTGGGGCAGGATGAAACGACCTCAACAAGGGAAAATCCCTTGCCGTCGATCTGATTCTGAAAAGCCTTTTTAATGGCCTTTTTGGCGGCTCTGACATTTTTAACGCTGTTGACGGTCACCCGCTCGAGATACTCGGGTCCTTCAAGCTGAGAGAGCATTTCGCAAACCTTAACGGGATATCCGCAAAGCTTGGGATCACGGCCGTAGGGCGAGGTTTGTGTGACCTGACCGGGAAGGGAGGTGGGGGCCATCTGACCGCCTGTCATTCCGTAAATGGCGTTGTTTATGAAAATTACAGTGATGTTTTCATTTCTTGCGGCGGCGTGCACCGTTTCGGCCATACCGATGGATGCGAGGTCGCCGTCTCCCTGATATGTAAAGACAATATGGTTATCGGGATCGGCTCGTTTAACGCCGGTAGCAACGGCGGGAGCGCGTCCGTGAGCCGCCTCGATCATATCGCAGTTGAAATAGTTATAAGCCATAACCGAGCATCCTACCGGTGCAATGCCGATGGTTTTTCCCTCGATGCCCAGCTCGTCGATGGTTTCGGCCACAAGACGGTGGACGATACCGTGGGTACATCCGGGGCAATAATGCATGGGAACATCTACGAGAGAATGGGGTCTGTCAAACACAACCATTACCTTACACCTCCGTTTTTGATAGCATCGAGCACCTGCTCGGGCGAGGGAATCATACCGCCGGCGCGGTTACAAAGCTCAACCGGCTTTTTGCACTTAACGGCAAGCTTAATGTCCTCGATCATCTGACCCATGGAAAGCTCTACCGAGATAAATCTTTCGACTTTTTCGGCCGCCTTTTCAAAGGGAGCAACGGGGAAGGGCCAGAGGGTTATGGGACGGATGAGACCGACCTTAATGCCCTGCTTTCTTGCCTCGTTGACGGCATTTTTGGAAACGCGGGCGGCAATGCCGAAGGCCACAAGGCAGATGTCGGCATCATCCATCATATATTCTTCATACATAACCTCGTTTTGCTCAATGGTCTTGTAGCGTTCAAATCTTTCAAAGTTGAACTGTTCAAGCTCCTCGGGAACGAGGGACAGGGAATTGACAATGTTGTGGGGACGGCTCATTTTCGTACCGGTGGTCGCCCAGGGCTTTTCGGGAGGGGGAGCAACGTCAAAATCAAGCTCTACCGGCTCCATCATCTGACCCATTGTACCGTCGGCCATAATCATTGAAGTGACGCGGTATTTGTCGGCAAGCTCAAATCCCTTGACGGTAAGCTCGGCCATTTCCTGAACCGACGCGGGGGCAAGCACGATCATATGAAAATCGCCGTGACCGCCGCCCTTTGTGGCCTGGAAATAATCCGACTGGCTGGGCTGTATTCCGCCAAGTCCCGGGCCGCCGCGCTGAACGTTTACCACGAGAGCGGGAAGATCTGCACCGGCAAGGTAGGAAATACCCTCGCCTTTAAGGGAAATTCCGGGGCTTGAGGAGGAGGTCATAACCCTTTTTCCGGCCGACGAAACGCCATATACCATATTGATGGCCGCGATTTCACTTTCGGCCTGTAAAAATACTCCGCCGATCTTGGGCATCTTTTTTGCCATATATGCCGCAATCTCGGTTTGGGGTGTGATGGGATAGCCGAAGTAGTGGCGGCAGCCTGCAAGAATGGCCGCCTCGGCGATGGCTTCGTTTCCTTTCATAAGAACCTTTTCAGACATTTTTCTTCACCTCTCTACCTTTATGATACAATCGGGACACATTATGGCGCAGGACGCACAGCCGATGCAAGCCGCTTCATCGGTAAGCTCGGCGGGATGATGTCCCTTTTTGTTGATTTTCTGTTCCGACAGTTTTAAAAGGCCCTTTGGACATACGTCGACGCACAGCCCGCAGCCCTTGCAATTGTCGGTTTTAAAGGTAAGCTTTGCCATAGTTTTCGCTCCTTTTGAAGGTTTTCGTGTTTACGATTTTTGTTATAGTGAAATGTGTTATAAATGATATTGACATTGCGGACAGAACCGATTTTTAAGCCCATCAAACCGGCCGCTTTTGAAGGGTAAGGGCAAATGGGTTTTCGACCTTTCCCGAAAGCTCCTTTAAAAGCCGCTTTTCAAAGCAGGTCATAACAACCGGAAGCCCGGTCAAAGCCGATACCTCGTTTGCAAAGTCAACGGACGAAAGCACGTCCTCGGCGGTGGTCTGCACCCCTAAATTGGAATTGTTGATTATTCCGGTAAAGGGGAGCCTTCCGGCCGTTTCGATCTCTTTTCTCACCTCGTCCACCGAGTGTGCATCGGGGGTCAGCGGTCGGAACTTGTTTATGACCAGCAGACAGTCAAAATCCTTTTCCTCTTTTAAAGCGGGTGCAATTCTGCCCAGGGCATATGCCCCTCTGTCGTCCCCGCCCACATCGATGACCGCGCTGTATGTTTTATCATCGGTTATGGTGTAAATATCCTGAGGAAGGGCGGGAATGTCGAGGTTTGTGTTGGCATATTCCGAGCATATCAGCCTTATTCCGTGCTTTTTAATGTCGTCTGAGCTGTCCTTGGCGCGAAAATATGGATTTACAATGTCGAGATCGGCAAGCAGTGTCTTTTTACCGCCCTCTGCAAGATCAATGGCCATATTTACCGCCGCATTGGTCTTTCCGCTTCCGTAATGGCCGCAAAGGAGGGTTACTCTTTTATAATTGTACATTTTTCTCCTCCTTTAATATTCTAAAATAGAACTAAATTTTTAACTTTTATTAAAAGCTTGGGCTGTTTGTGCGGGCAAATGATGTGCCGGCAACGTGATGCCCTGCTTCGGTTATTCACCGCAATGTTCCCGCAAATCAAAGCTTGTTGCGCTGGATCTTACCGCTGATGGTCTTGGGAAGCTCGTCCTTAAATTCCACTATGCGGGGATATTTGTAGGGAGCGGTGTTCTTTTTAACATAGTTCTGGATTTCTTTTTTAAGCTCTTCGGAAGGCTCGGTGCCTTTTGTCAGCACGACGTTTGCCTTAACGACCTGACCCCTGACCTCGTCGGGAGCGGCGGTGACGGCACATTCGAGAACGAAGGGCAGCTCCATGATGACGCTTTCGATCTCAAAGGGCCCGATGCGGTAGCCCGAGGACTTGATTACATCGTCCACGCGGCTGACATACCAGTAGAATCCGTCCTCATCACGCCATGCAACGTCGCCGGTGTGATAATATCCGTCGTGCCAAACCTCTTTGGTCTTTTCCTCGTTTTTATAGTATCCTTTGAACAGTCCGCAGGGTACCTTGTCGGAGGTTTTGATGACGATCTCGCCCGATTCACCGTCGGGAACGGGATTTCCGTCGCTGTCGAGAAGGGTGATGTCGAACTGGGGAGAGGGTTTGCCCATAGAGCCGATCTTGTGGGGCTGACCCATAAGGTTGGCGATGGCAAGGGTGGTTTCGGTCTGGCCGAAGCCCTCCATTATCTTAAGGCCGGTGGCCTTTTCAAATTGCTTGTAGACCTCGGGGTTAAGCGCCTCGCCTGCGGTGGTCATATGGCGGATGGAGGAAAGATCGTATTTTGAGATATCCTCCTTGACCATCATACGGAGCATTGTGGGAGGAGCGCAGAAGGTCGTGATCTTGTATTTTGCGAACATGGGAAGAATGTCGGCGGCCGAGAAGCGGTCGAAGTCGTAGGTGAAGACCGCGCCTTCGCACAGCCACTGGCCGAACATCTTACCCCACAGCGCCTTGCCCCAGCCGGTGTCGGAAATGGTAAAGTGCAGGCCGTCGTCGCTGACCCCGTGCCAGTATTTCGCGGTGATGTAGTGGCCGAGGGCATATTTGCAGGAATGGGCGGCGATTTTGGGATAACCTGTGGTGCCGGATGTAAAGAACATAAGCATATTATCGTCGCCGCAGGCGGTGTCGGCCGTGCGGTGATAGTGGGCGCTGAAAAGGTGGAATTCCGAATCAAAATTGTGCCAGCCTTTTCTGTCCTTTCCCACCACTACCTTGACTTTTAAGGTGGGGCAGTTGTCGGCAACCTCGTCGACGCAATCTGGTACGCCGTCGTCCTCGGTGCAGATTATGGCCGAAACATCGGCCGCCTTAAAGCGGTATTCAAAATCGTGAGCCTTGAGCTGATGGGTGGCGGGGATGGCCACTGCGCCGATCTTGTTTAATGCAAGGAATGCAAACCAGAACTGATAGTGCCTTTTGAGCACCAGCATGACTCTGTCTCCCTTTTTGATTCCGAGAGAGGTAAAGTAGTTTGCACACTGCGCCGAGTAACGTTTCATATCATTAAAGGTAAAGCGGCGCTCGGTCTTGTCTTTTGAGATGTGAAGCATTGCAAGCTTGGTAGGATCCTTTTTTGCGATGGCATCGACGGTATCAAAAGCAAAATTGTAGCTGTCCTCGTTGACGAAATCGATGCTTTTAAGCACGCCGTTTTCGTCCTCAACCGTCTTTATATACTTTTCGCTGACAAAGGTCTTTCCGGGAACCCTTCCGGGGATGAGGGTGTCGCGGACAACCGTCTCGGTGTGGGCCTCTCCCGGGAGAACCACCGCCAAAAAGAGCACGTCGCTGCCGTCGACGGCGATCATTCCGTGGGGGGTCGAGCTGTTATAATAGATGCTGTCGCCCTCTTCGAGGTATTCAATGTTGTCGCCGACCTGTACCTTCATCTTTCCTTTAAGCACAAGGTCAAATTCCTGACCCGAGTGCTTGGTGAGATGAATGGGCTTGTGCTGAAGCTCTTCGCTGTAATCGTAACGCACCCAGTAGGGTTCGGCGATCTTTTTGCGGAAAAGGGGAGCCAGGTTCTGAATGTTTATGCCGTCCTCCTTGGCCGTTTCCTGACCCATTCCTTTGCGGGTGACGGTGTAGGAAGAAAGGTGGGCACTCTGACCTTCCAGAAGGTCGGTGATACCGATGCCGAAGGCAAGAGAACATTTGTGGATAAATGTGAAGGGAAAATCAAGCTGACCCGCTTCGTATTTAAGATAATCGTCGAGGGTCACTTCGGTCTTTTCGGCCATTTCCTCCACGGTCAGCCCGACTATCTCGCGCATTTCGCGAATTCTGCGGGCAACCTCCAGAAGTTTTTCGGTGTCTACATTTGTCATTTTCGGTTCCTCCCTGTCTTTTTTGCGGGGCAATAAAAAAACCGCCCCAAAGAAAAGTTTCTTTGAGACGGGTGAATGTTTTCACTCGCGGTACCACTCAAATTGCAGCAGAACTGCCACTCAGGATCAAACAATCCTTATGCCTTTACGCGGCAAGACGGGAAGCGCCTACTTGGAAAAATCTTTTCGGACTTCCGGCTCGGAAGGGATGGGCTACGAAGAACACCGCCGACGGTTTACACCAACCACCGTCTCTCTGCAAGGCTAAGCGTTCTAAGCCGTCTTCGTCACAGCCTTTGTTGTCATCAATATAGCACACCTTTTTTTTGATGTCAAGGGGTTTTTAAAAATTTTTTCGACATTTTTTTGTTGCATAAAATGCATATTGGGTTTATAAAAATGAAAGCGGCCGATAAATCACAAACCGCCGAAAACGGCTTGAAATCGTAATTTCTACCGGCAGTAGAGAAGACATATTTTTCGGTGGAATGAATTTTATTACGATAGATTGATTTTAAGACCCTGTTGTTATATACTTTGCCATAGATTTTTTTAGAAGGTGACATTATGGAAAACAAATTTATTCTTACCTGCGAATCGACGGTCGATTTGCCTTATGAATACATTTGCAAAAGGAATATTCCGGTGCTTTTTTATACATACACGGTAGACGGAAAAGAATATGAGGACGATATGGGAAAGGATCCCTCCTCCCTCGATAATTTTTATAAACTGCTTGACGAGGGGCATCTTCCCTCCACCTCCCAGATCAATGTTTTTAAATACGAAAACTTTTTTGAGTCTGTAATTGAAAAATACGACGGCGAGATTTTGCACATTGCCTTTGGCTCGGGAATGACCCCTTCGGTAAACAACGCCTATGACGCAGCAAAAAAGGTTATGGAAAAGCATCCGGGCAGGGTCATAAGGGTGGTCGATTCTCTCGGAAGCTGCACGGGATACGGCCTTCTTGTGGACGATGCGGCCGACCTGCGGGACGGCGGAGAAACTGCCGAAACGGTGGAAAAATGGGCCCTTTCGGTGAGAAATACCATTCATCATCAGTTCTTTGCCACCGATCTTAAACTGTTCAGAAGAGGCGGACGTGTTTCCGGCCCTGCGGCGGCGGTGGCCACCGTGCTGAACATCTGCCCCATAATGCACCTTAACAGCGAAGGCAGAATTATAGCCTACGGAAAGGTGAGAGGCAAGAAAAACTCCATTATCAAAACCGTCGACGAGGTCGAAAAGAACATAAAAGACGGAAGAAATTACAACGGCAAGATGTTCGTTTCCCACTCCAATTGTCCCGACCTTGCAAAGGCCACTATTGAGGAACTGGAAAAGCGTTTTCCGAATATTAAGGACAAGATAGTTATGGGAAACATCGGCACCACCATCGCTTCACATACCGGCGTCGGTACTGTGGCTATATTTTTCTATGGCTGCGAGCGCCAGAAATAATGGTAAAAAAGAAATAATCGAATATATGCGTATACGCGGTCGAAGGCCTTTTTGCGGTCGGTCGGCCGCTTTTTGTTACAAATAATTCTTGCTTATTTAATATGTATGTAGTATAATTAAACGATAATAAGAACGGAGAGTTTTTGCAAAAAAAGCTTTGCTCTCCTGAGGAGAAATAGCTTTTAATGACATTGAATTATCTTGACAACAGCGCCACCACAAGGGTGAGCGAAAAAGCGGCCTTGAAGGCGGCCGAGATGATGACAAAAAAATTCGGGAATCCCTCGTCGGTATACTCTCTCGGTCTTGATGCCGAAAGGGAGGTCAAAAAGGCGAGAGAATCGATTGCCAAAAGGCTCGGATGCAGCGAAAAGGAAATTTTCTTTACATCCTGCGGAACCGAGGCCAACAACCTTGCACTTTTCGGAGCGGCCGACGCCCTTAAAAAGACGGGTAAAAAAATCATAACAACAGCCATAGAGCACCCGTCGGTTTTAAACGCCGCAAAGGAGCTTGAAAAGCGGGGCTTTGAGGTGGCTTTTCTGCCGGTTTACGGCGACGGAAAGATAAAACTTTGCGATCTTGAAAAGGAGCTTGACGATTCGGTCATTCTCGTGTCGATAATGCTCGTCAACAACGAGACCGGTGCTGTTCAGCCGGTAAAAGAGGCCGCAAGCCTTACAAAACGCCTTTGCAAAAACGCCCTTTTCCACTGCGATATGGTACAGGGCTTCGGAAAGACCGGCGATACCGTGAAAGATCTCGGAGTCGACCTGCTTTCGGTAAGTGGACACAAGATACACGCTCCAAAAGGCGTAGGTGCACTTTATGTTAAAAACGGCGTTAAGATAAACAGCATACTTTTCGGCGGAGGGCAGGAAAAAGGAATGCGCTCGGGAACCGAGAACGTTCCGGCCATCGCAGCTTTCGGAGTGGCGGCCGAAGAGCTTCCAAACGAAAAAGAGGCCCTTGAAAAGGCCGCAAAGCTGAGTAGCATTGTAAAAAGCTCTCTTTCCGAGATTGAAGGAATCGTATTCAATTCTCCCGACGATGCACTGCCTTATATAGTCAACTTCTCTTTGCCGAAAGTTCCGTCGGAGGTTATGATACACTTTTTAGAAGGATACGGAATATTCGTATCGGGCGGAAGTGCCTGCTCAAAGGGCAAACGCAGCCACGCTCTGTCGGCGCAAAATCTTTCACCTGAAATTATCGACAGCGCAATAAGGGTCAGTTTTTCCCACGATACCACCGAGCAACAGGCGGCAGATTTTGCCGAATGTGTGAAATCCGGCGCAAAAATTTTAAGAAGGAAGAAATAATGAAGGAAATTATACTTATAAAAAACGGCGAGCTTGCCCTTAAGGGTCAGAATCGCCGCGGATTTGAAGAAATTCTTATAAAAAACATACGCCGCAGAATAAAGCCTTTGGGGACGGTTAACATACGCGCCGCCCAGTCGACAATATACATCGAGCCTGCCGATGAAGGCTTTGATATGGACGAGGCGCAAAACCGCATAGGAAAAGTATTCGGAATTGCCGCTTTCACGAGGGCGGCGGTGACCGAAAAGGATATGGAATGCATTAAAAAGACGGCGGCGGAATACCTTGCCGACAGTCTTACCGCGGCCAAAACCTTTAAGGTTGAGGCCAAGCGGGCCGACAAGACATTTCCCTTTAAAAGCCCCGAAATCGCAAGGGAGCTCGGCGGATATATTTTGTCGAAATTCCATCATCTCAAGGTCGATGTCCATAATCCCGACATCACCGTTACGGTGGAGGTCAGGGAAAACGGTGCATATGTCCACGGAGATCAGATAAAGGGCGCAGGCGGGATGCCTGTTGGAACGGGCGGAAGAGCCGTGATACTCATTTCCGGCGGAATCGATTCTCCCGTGGCGGCCTACACAATGGCAAAAAGGGGAATCGAGCTTGTGGGAGTTCATTTTGCAAGTCCACCTTACACCGGTCCCCGCGCCGAGCAAAAGGTCAGGGATCTTCTTACCATCGTTTCGCAGTACAGCGGAAGGATTCCTTTCTTTATCGTGCCTTTTACCGAGATACAGCTTGAAATAGACGAAAAATGTCCCGAGGAGCTTTTTACGGTTATTATGAGGCGGTTTATGATGAAAATCGCCCAGATAATCGCAAAAAAAGAGGACTGCAAGGCGCTCATAACCGGCGAAAGCGTCGGACAGGTGGCAAGTCAGACCATGGATGCCATCTGCTGCACCGACAAGGTTTGTGAAATGCCTGTTTTCCGTCCTCTCATCGGAAATGACAAGGACGAGATCGTTACGGTATCGCGAAAGATCGGTGCGTTTGAAACCTCTATTCTGCCCTTTGAAGATTGCTGTACGGTGTTTACGCCCAAGCACCCGAGAACCAAGCCCCGCCTTGATATGGTCGAAAAGGCCGAGCAGGCTCTTGATATCGACGGACTTATAAAACGTGCAGTGGACGGCGTAAGGCTTGAAATCATTAGATAACCGAAACAAAGATCTGTTGAAACGGCAAGACATATTAAGACATATTGAAATGTTACGGTTTTAAAAATGCCAAAGTGCCTCGACCCGAAATAGCGGCAATGCAGGGAAACAACGGTCGCTTGAAGCAATGGAACGGGATTTAATGAAACAATAATTTTTAACCGATAATTTTAACCTGATAAATTTAAATCATAATACAACTTGATTTTCATAAGATAAAGGTGATTTGATTTTATGAATTGCGAAATAATAACCGTCGGTTCGGAAATAACCACGGGAGATATAACCAACACAAACGCGGCATTTTTGTCCGAGGAGCTGACCGATCTCGGCATCGAGGTCAACTATCAGACCGCAGTGGACGATAATGCCGGCCGCATAATCGAGGCGCTCAGAGCGGCGGTTTCGAGGAGCCACATCATTATCTTTACCGGCGGACTCGGCCCCACTCCCGACGACATAACCAAGGAAACGGTTTTTAAAGCCGTTGGACTTGAGCTTTTTAAAAACGAGCAATCGTTTGAAAGAATAAAAAGATATTTTGAGGCCAAGGGCGAGCAGATGCCGGCAGCAAACGAAAAGCAGGCAATGTTTCCGAAAAGCGCAAGGATCTTTGAAAACAGCTGCGGAACGGCCGACGGATGCGCCGTTCGATCGGGCACCCAGTGTCTTGTGCTTCTTCCCGGCCCGCCGAGAGAGCTTAGGCCGATGTTTTCTCAGGTCAAGGAATATCTTGCGGATTTTCTCGACCTTAAATCGGTTGTGAAAAATCTTAAGGCTTTCGGTCCCGGCGAATCGGGTATTGCCGAGGTCATTGCCGACATAATCGAAAGAAAACGTCCCACCGTCGCCACATACATCGAGGCCGGCGGGGATGTCAGAATAAAAATAACCGCCTCGGGCGAAGATGAAAATGAGCTAAGAACTCTTTGCGACAAAACGGCGGGAGAAATTGAGGATAGGCTCAAAAGCGCCGTATACAGCGACAGGGGACTTGATCTTCAGAGCGTTGTTGTGGAAAACCTGAGGGTCAGAAACCTTAAAATAGCCACGGCCGAAAGCTGCACGGCGGGATTGCTCTCAAAAATGCTGACCGATGTATCAGGCTCGTCGCAGGTTTTTGAATACGGAATATCGGCCTATGCAAACCGCATTAAAAACGAAAAATTGGGGGTCAGCGACGAACTGCTCCGCAGGGTAGGAGCGGTTAGCGCAGAGGTAGCCGAGGCCATGGCCAAAGGCGCAAGAACCGAGGGCAGAGCCGACATCGGCATAGGTATAACCGGCCTTGCGGGACCCGACGGCGGAACCGATAAAAAGCCTGTGGGACTGGTTTTTGTGTCGCTTTTCGACGGAAAGAATTTCTATACAAAACAGCTCAACATTCCTTCCTCCAAGGGAAGGGAGGAAATAAGGCTGAGAAGCGCAATGGAAGCGCTCAATATGGTAAGGCTTTATATATTTAAGGATGCCGATTTTCTTTCGACCAAAAAGGTGTTTAATGACCCCTCCCGCGATGTCTTTTCGGGAGCGGTAAAGCCCTTTATTTCACCGCAAAATCAAGGCGGAATGCCGGCGGGAACACCTGCTTTCGGCGGTGTGAACGCTTCCGACCGTGCATTTTC
>CAKSDF010000013.1 GCA_934444695.1 uncultured Eubacteriales bacterium
GCGGTGGGAATTGCCGAAGTCACCGTGTCCGACGGGCAAAATTCAAAAACCTTTGAAATTCCCGTTGGCTATACCGCCTTTGAGTTTTCCGAAAGCGGCGTAACCGTATACTCGGGAAGCGATACAAAATATGAAGTGGTCGGAATAAACACTGCCGACGCCGAGATCGTCCCAGAAGCAGCCGACGACGGAAGCGGCAACACCATTTATAAAACCGGCGAAGGTTACAGCCTTAATGTTGCCATAAAGGCCAAGGGCGGCACTTATGTTTTCTTCGGCCAAAGCTCGGATGCCTCCATTTGCGTCAAAAAGGAAGCCACCGCTCCCGCAGTTCTTCTTTTTGCGGGACTTGATCTGACCTCCTCCTTCACCTCCCCCCTTACCATAAAGAAAAATTCAACATCCACCGTAACGGTCAACGCCCTCGAAGGGTTTGAAAACACCCTTTCGGACAGCGAGCTTAACAACGCCGACACCTACGGCGACACGGCCGACGGCGGGGACGGTACAAATGCCGCATACGCCGAATCGGCCGTTATAAAGGGCAAAACGGCTGCAAACCTAACCCTTACGGGAAAAGGCGTGCTCAATTTAAACTGCACAACCAAAAATGCCGTTAAAATAGGCACATCGGGAAGCTTAACGGTCGACAGCCTGACCCTTAATGTCAACTCGGCCAAAAACGGCCTTTCCTGCGACAACATCATCACAATAAATTCGGGCAAATTAAACATCACCGCCGAGGCTGACGGCATCCGCACCGATCCCGACGCGGTAGACGCCGAAAGCGGCACCGCCGGAAACATTTTCATAAACGGCGGAGAGATCACCGTAAAATCGGGCAGCGACGGCATACAGTCGGCTCAGGACATAGTTATAACCGACGGAAGCTTTGACATAACCGCAGGAAGCGGATACGACGACAAAAACTTCAATTCCGACACCGACAGCTGCAAGGGCATTAAGGCCTCCTTCAGCACTGACGAAACGGCCGACACAACCGACAGCACCAATTCCATAACCATAAGCGGCGGAAAGTTTGTTCTAAACACCGCCGACGATTCGATACATTCCGACAGCTATATTCTCATAACCGGCGGTGATTTTGAAATTAAAACCGGCGACGACGGAATACACGCCGACACCACCCTTGACGTCGGCACCGAGAACGGCAGCAACGATTCTTTGAACATAAACGTCATAACCTGCTATGAAGGCCTTGAAGCCGGCACGGTCAACATCTACTGCGGCACAATAAGCGTAACCGCAAGCGACGACGGCATCAATGCGGCAGGCGGCTCCGATGCAGGCCAGGGTCCCGGAGGCGGCGGTTTCAATCCCGGCGGCGGACGGCCCGGTCAGGGCGGCGGTTTTAACCCCGGCGGTAATGGCGGAAACGGCAGCAATAACGGCGGCAGCGCTCCCGATCAGGGCGGATCCTCCGACTATTCCATAAACATCTTTGGCGGCGATATCTATGTTAACGCCGAAGGCGACGGCCTCGATTCAAACGGCGATCTTAATATTACCGGCGGCAATTTGGTTATCTGGGGAATGAGAGCAGGCGGCGACAATGAGCCTCTCGACTGCGACGGAACACTTACCATAAACGGCGCCACCGTTTTCGGCGCAGGTTCTTCCACAATGACCACCACCCCGCGAAACAGCCAGAATTACATCACATTAAGAAGCTCTGCCGCGGCAGGTAAAACCATCAATATCGTCAAGGACGGCACCACTGTTTTCAATATTAAGGCTGTTAAAAATATCAACTATGTTATCTATTCCTCTCCCGAAATGGAAAGCACCTCGGGATGGAGCATTGTCATTAACGACGATGCTTTGATTGACGACGGCTCAGGCAGTGGATCGGGCGGTACAGGCGGAAATACAGGGGGAGATTCCGACGATGATTATACCCTCGGCGATGTCAACAATGACGGCAGCATATCGGCGGTCGACGCTCTTATGACACTTCAGTGCTCGGTAAAGCTCATAAGCCTTGACGGCAGCGCCGCAAAGGCTGCCGATGTGGATCTTGACAATTCAGTCACCGCTAACGACGCACTGCGCATTCTTCAGTATTCGGTATCAAAAATCACATCTTTTTGATGCAATTTTTTCCTTCATTCGGCGGCCCGGCAAAGCCTTTACGGTTTTGTCGGGCCGCTCATTGATTTTAAGAAAAATATGTGGTAGAATAAATAAAGATCATCCCCTAATTCAGTTATGCTTGCTGCCGGGGCGGTCTTTAAGGCACCTTTTCCTGATTTCAAAGCGTTACCGCAAAAGGGGCTAAACCGCGCGAAAAAGCAAAGCATAACGCAACAAAAAAGGAGAGAAAAAAAATGGACATTGCAATTGAAACCATCCTGCTTATAGCTGCGGCGCTTGTAATACTTATATTGCTGCTCGTCAACATCCGCATCGTCCCACAGGCCTCGGAATTTGTCATCGAGCGGCTGGGAAAATACAAGCACACCTGGGGGCCGGGAATCCACGTTAAAATTCCTTTCCTCGATCGTATTGCAAAAACCATAACCCTAAAAGAGCACGTGCTCGATTCGCCGCCTCAGCCGGTTATAACCAAAGACAACGTCACAATGCAAATAGACACGGTGGTTTATTATACCATTTTTGATTCCAAGCTTTTCACCTACGGCGCCGTCAACCCCATCAGCGCACTTGAAAATCTCACGGCTACCACCCTGCGAAACATCGTCGGCGAGCTTGAGCTTGACGGAACCCTCACCTCCCGCGACATCATAAACGGCAAAATGACCTCCATTCTCGACGAAGCCACCGACAAATGGGGCATCCGGGTAAATCGTGTTGAGCTTAAAAACATCATCCCTCCAAGCGAGATTCAAAACGCCATGGAAAAGCAGATGAAGGCCGAGCGCGACAAGCGTCAGACCCTGCTTGAGGCTGAAGCACACAAGGCTGCAGCCATCACCCGCGCCGAGGGCGACAAGGCAGCTATGATACTGGCCGCAGAGGGTGAAAGAGACGCCAGAATCGCAAGGGCAGAGGGCGAAGCAAAGGCCGTTAAGCTTGCTAAAGAGGCCGAGGCCGAGGGACTTCGTATGTTAAAGGAAGCCTGCCCCGACGCGGCGGTTTTGGAGCTTAAAAAGTATGAGTCACTCATTAAGCTTTCGGACGGTAAGGCGGCCAAAATAATCATTCCCACCGACGCGGTAAACGCCGTTAAGTCAAACGTGCTTTTTTCCGAAACCACCGGGCTTGGGAACGCCACTTCCCCGGCTCCCGAGGCTGTCAAACCTCCTAAAACCGACGATTGCTGCGAGCGGCTGGAGAGCAAAGGAAAATTCTGATTTAGAAATATAAGCCGTTCCTTTACGCGTTTAAAATTATATATCGTCCATTTACGCATCGCAGCAACCGGGCAAATCACATAAAAAACCGAGGGTCACTTTATTTGTGCTCCTCGGTTTTCTGTTTTTATATCGGTTATATTATGCCGCTGCGGCTTTGTATACCGCTTTGCTCGAGTGATTGACGGTTAAGCAGCAGATGCTTAAGCATATCCGCACAACACAGCGTACACATCAGCGAGCTGAGGCTATCAGCGCAGCTGATCGGAGGGAGGCTGCCGCAAAAATGCAGGTGCGGTTTAAAAAGGCAGGCTTACCTTTCGGGTAAGGGTGCGGGATTGCCGCTCCCTCCGGTCTCGTCCGGGCCGAGACAGCCTCAGCGACCGGACCGCAGCACAGCCTCTTTTATTGCATTTACATAGCGGTAACGGATGGCAGGTTAAGCATACAAGCACGATTTTGGCGGAGAAAAATCTCAGCGTGCAAAAAGCTCAGCTAAAATACTTATAAATTTCTCCAGCAAGATAAAGGGATCCGAAAATCACGATGGGCCGCCCGTTTGCCGCCTCCACAGCACGTTTTATAAGGCCGCCGTCCACCGTCGAAGGATATACCTTTTCAACCTGCCCTTTAAGGCATTCGGCCAGTTCCTCTGCCGCAAGCGCACGGGGGTTTGGCGGTGTAACGGTAATTATTTCGTCAAAAAGCGGGGCAAGATGGGAGAGGGCCTTTTCATATTCCTTATCCTTTAACATTCCGCAAATACCGAAAAGCCGCTGACCGGGCAGATAATTTTCAAGGGACTGCGAAAGCGCCTTTGCGCCGCCGTCGTTATGGGCTCCGTCCAAAATTATGAGCGGCGATTTGGACATTACCTCAAATCTCGCAGGATGCTTTACCCCTTCGATGCCCTTTGATATAACATGGTCGGAAAGATCGGGAAAGGCGGTTTTTGCGGCCTCAACGGCAAGGCAGGTGTTTTCGGCCTGAAAGCTTCCGGCAAGAGGCTGATGTATGTTTATGCCCTTGTAAATCAGATCCATTCCAAATGCGGTGTCAAAAAGCAGGTTTATGTCCTCTTTTTTCACCTTTTTTAAAGGTGCGCCAAGATTTTTTGCCGTGGTTTCTATAACCGCCATAGCCTTGGGCGGTTGGCTGTCGCAGGTAACAACGGGGCAGCCTTTTTTTATGATCCCGCATTTTTCGGCAGCGATTTTTTCTATCGTGTCGCCAAGCACTGCGGTATGGTCGGTGGAAATGGAGGTTATGACGGTACAAAGGGGATTTTCAAAAACATTGGTGGAGTCCAGCCTCCCCCCCAGTCCCGTTTCAAGCACCACCACATCGCAGTTCATTTTTGAAAACCACAACAGCGCGGCGGCGGTTACAAATTCAAATTCGGTAGGATGAAGCTGCTCGTCAAGGCTCTCGGCCGCCTCTCTGACCTCGCTTGCAGCCTCGGCATAATCCACCTTTGAAATGAATTTAGAGTTTATCTGCATCCGCTCCCTGAAATCCACAATGTAGGGAGAGATAAAAAGCCCGGTTTTAAGTCCTTTGCTCTCAAAAATTTTTGAAAGGCAGGCGCAGACCGAGCCTTTGCCGTTTGTTCCGGCAATGTGCACCGCCGAAAGTTTTTTTTGCGGATTTCCGAGTGCGCCAAGCAGCGCCTTAATCCTTTCAAGCCCCGGGCGGCTGCCGAAACGCAGCAGCGAATGGGTATATTCGATAGCGGTATTGTAATCCATCATTTTTCCTCCGCCGACGAAAATATTTCCCTTTTGGCCGTTATGAGCTGCTCGATAAACAGCTGATCAAGTTTTGTCAGCTTATAATCCTCCCGCCGAATAAGCAGGTCCTTATAGATGCGATTGTTATCGGTGCAGGAAACGGTCATAAGGCCGTATCGGTCGAGCAGGTCTTTTGGAACCTCCGACACCCACATAAATGTATCGGGATTTTTGCAAAGCAGTTCAAACTGACTCGCCCGCTCATAGACGAAGATACGCCGGCCGAAGACATCGGGGAGTTCCTCTTTTTTGACCTCCGAAAGAGGAATTGACGGAACATAAGGATCAGCGTGGGCAATCTCGATATGGCGGTGGAGATCGTCGGTAGTCAGTCCCGACAGCTTTGCAAGATGGCTTTGCCTGCTTATAAGCACCTTAAAGGTAAATTCGCAAACAAGCTCATATGCCAGTCCCTTTTCGTCCATCATATCTTTATAGTATTTATCAAAGCTTTGGGCATAGCGGATTATACCGAGCTTTGAGCTGTCCGAAAGGACGTTTTTGACCGCCGTCATAGAATTGGTCTCGGTATAATATATCTCGGTGTCCCTGTCCTTTTCAAGAAGGTTTGTAAACCTCGCGAAGGCGTCGGCCACATAGCTTGCCCGGGGAACCGATATGGAAAACCGTTGCTTGTCGGTCTTGCCCTGGGAAAACATATTTTCGATGTTGTCCACCTGTTTAAGCACCGACTTTGCGTAATGAACAAAAAGCTGACCGTCGGGGGTGAGGGTCATTCCCTTGCTGCTTCGTTCAAAAAGTGTAACGCCAAGAGAGCCTTCAAGCTCCTTAATGGCGCGGCTGAGGGCCGATTGGCCGACATAAAGGGTCTCGGCCGCCTTGTTGAGAGAATTTGTTTTAGCTATCTCAACGGCATATTTCATATGAAGCAGGTTCATGCTTTTTCCTCCGGTTAAATTACTGTGGATTGTATTTTGAGTATCTTTGATTTGAACTGTTATAGTAATATTATCGGTGCAGCAGGTGCCTGTACCGCGCGGTTTGCCCATTCATTCCGACTTTAGGCATTACATTTTTAAACCGCCGCTTTACACCATATATTTTATCGCAAAACGCCTATAAAATCTACGGAAACGACCCGCCGAAACAAAAACTTCCGGCGGGTCGAAAAATTATCTGTCAAGGGCCTTCATACTTTCGTCGATAAGCGAAAGTTTTTTGTTAAGCCGCTCGGCGGCCTCCCGCTGATTGTCTACGATGTTCTTGGGAGCGCGGCTGACAAATGCCTCATTGTTAAGCTTGGCCATAACGCCGGCAAGCAGTTTTTCGGTTTCGGCCTTTTCCTTTTCAAGGCGCTTTTTCTCGGCCTCGAAATCAATAAGCTGATCCATGGGAATATAAATTTTCGCGTCGGATGTAACGATCGAAACGGCTCCCGCCATATCCCACTCATCAGCCACCTTGACCTCACTTGCCGAAGCAAGTCGTTTGAAGAACACGGCACATGTTTCAAAGGTTGCGGTGTGGGCGGTGGCAATGTATACCTCGGCCTTTTTGGAACCGGGAACGTTCATCTCTGCGCGGCGGCTTCTTACCGCTCTGACCGCCTCCATAACGCGGGAGAACTCGGTTTCCTCGGCGGCAAAGTTAAGGCTCTCGCTATACTCGGGGAAAGAGGCAAGCATTATTGTCTCGCCCTCGTGGGGGAGGGTCTGCCAGATTTCCTCGGTGATAAAGGGCATAAAGGGATGGAGCAGTTTAAGAGTTCCCGAAAGCACATAGCAAAGAACCCCTCTGGCCGTCTTTTTGGCCTGCTCGTCCTCGCCGGTAAGTCTTGCCTTTGCAAGCTCGATATACCAGTCGCAGAAAACGTCCCATATAAAGTCGTAAAGCTTTTGTACGGCGATACCAAGCTCGAATTTTTCCAGATTATCGGTGACCTCTTTGACCACGCGATTGTATATCGAAAGAATCCATTTATCCTCAAGGGCAAGTCCCTCGGGAATATAGGGTGCAGGCTCGTTATCGTCAAGATTCATAAGCACGAAACGGGCGGCGTTCCACAGCTTGTTGGCAAAGTTGCGGGAGGCCTCTACCTTTTCGGGGGTGTATCTCATATCGTTTCCGGGGCTGTTTCCGGTAGCGAGGGTAAACCTCAAGGCGTCGGCGCCGTATTTATCTATCTCGAGCAGCGGATCGATGCCGTTGCCGAGGGATTTGGACATTTTCCGTCCCTGGGCATCTCTGACGATTCCGTGTATAAACACCGTGTCGAAAGGCGCTTTGCCCATATGCTCAACGCCCGAGAATATCATTCTCGCCACCCAGAAAAAGATTATGTCATATCCGGTGACAAGGGTGGAGGTCGGATAGAAATATTCAAGCTCATCGGTCTTTTCGGGCCATCCCAAAGTCGAGAAGGGCCAAAGAGCAGACGAGAACCAGGTGTCGAGAGTATCGGGATCCTGGGTCAGATGATGGCCGCCGCACTTGGGGCAGGTGTCCACGCTGTCCTCTTTTGTAACAACCGTCTCGCCGCAGTCGTCGCAATACCATACGGGAATACGGTGTCCCCACCAAAGCTGACGGGAAATGCACCAGTCGCGGATGTTCTCCATCCAGTGGAAGTAGGTCTTTTCAAAACGCTCGGGGATGAATTTCGTCTCTCCCGTTTTGACCGCTTCAATTGCAGGCTTTGCAAGGGGCTCCATTTTAACAAACCACTGTCTTGAAACTCTCGGTTCAACGGTGGTGTGGCAGCGATAGCACTCGCCGACATTGTGTGCGTGAGGCTCTACCCTAACAAGGAAACCGCCCTTTTCGAGATCTTCGACAATGCGTTTTCTGGCCTCGTAACGGTCAAGTCCCTGATACTTTCCGCCGTTTTCGTTGATAACGGCACCGTCGTCGAGAACGGTTATGACCTCAAGGTTATGGCGCAGTCCCACTTCAAAGTCGTTGGGATCGTGGGCGGGTGTGATCTTAACAACGCCGGTTCCGAATTCGGGATCAACATAGCTGTCGGCCACGATGGGAATTTCCCTTCCCACCAGCGGCAGGGTCAGTGTCTTGCCCACAAGATCCTTATATCTTTCGTCGTCGGGATGGACTGCAACGGCGGTATCGCCCAGCAGCGTCTCGGGACGGGTGGTTGCAAGCTCGATAAATCCGCTTCCGTCGGTCAGCGGATAGCGCAGGTGCCAGAAGAATCCGTCCTGCTCGGTATATTCGACCTCGGCATCGGAAATGGAGGTCTTGCAGTGGGGGCACCAGTTGATTATGCGCTCGCCCCTGTAAATGAGTCCCTTATTATAAAGGTTGACAAAAACCTCTTTAACCGCCTTGGAGCAGCCTTCGTCCATGGTAAAGCGCTCTCTCGACCAGTCGCAGGATGAGCCCATTTTTCTGAGCTGCTCGGTTATTCTGCCGCCGTAGACCTTTTTCCATTCCCAGGCTCTTTCAAGGAATCCCTCTCTTCCGAGATCGTCCTTTGTGACCCCTTCTTCGGCCATTGCCGCCACGATCTTAGCCTCGGTGGCAATAGATGCGTGGTCGGTGCCGGGAAGCCACAGTGTGCAGTACCCCTGCATACGGCGAAAACGTGTCAGAATGTCCTGAAGCGTATTGTCCAAAGCGTGTCCCATATGGAGCTGACCGGTGATGTTGGGAGGGGGCATAACTATGGTATAAGGCTTTTTGCTCTTATCCGGCTCGGCGTGAAAATAGCCGTTTTTCTGCCAAAAGTCGTAAAGTCGACTCTCCACCGACTTCGGCTCATAGGTTTTGTCTAACTGTTTACCCATTCGTTACATTCCTTTTCTTTTTATTACAAATATATATCGCTGTTCATTCGGCTCGGGCGGTTCAAAGGTCATATCTCCGTATACTGCCAAAACCGTAAATTCGTTTTGCTCGACAATTTCGGTAAGCTCTTCCGCCGTATATGCCCGTTCGGAAAATTCTTCGCAAAGGCGGTCGTAAAGACCGTTTCTTTCCACAAACATATCAAGCACAATGTCGACCGTAAGGCTGTCTTTATCGAGGAAGTTCTGCCATCCGCAGTAAAGCCCTTCCCTTTCGATTACAAAGCAGTTGTCGGCCAAAATGTTTTGATGCTTATACGGGGTGTTGACATCGAATATGAAAATTCCGCCCGGTTCGATAAAAAACTTGAGTCGGGAAAAAAGCTTTGAAACCTGCTCCTTTTCGCAAAGATGATTTATGCTGTCGAGGGTGCATATTCCGCCCTCAACCGTTCCGTAAAGGTCGAGCTCGGTCATATCCTGGCAAAGCAGCAGCGTTTCGGGAAAATTTTCGCAAAGGCGCTGCCTCGCACCGTTGAGCATTTCAACCGATCCGTCGACCCCTATCATTTCGCAGCCTTTTTTTGCGAAAAACTCGGTCAGTATACCTGTTCCGCAGGCAAGATCGAGGCAGGTTTTCGGCCCTTTTCCGTTGCGGAATTTTTTAAAAACCGACCAAAGATACTCTCCCCGCTGCTCATAACAGGCGTCGAAATTTAAAGCGTCGTAAACCTTGGCAAAGTCACCGTATCCGCTCATTTGTTTTTAAGCCTCTTGAAAACCCTTTTATATCCTTCGCTGCCATAGCGTTTAACCCTGCTTATGGTGGCGGTGGAAGCACCGGTTTCCTTGACTATCTCGGTGTAAACGCAGCCTCTGTCAAGCATTTCGGCCACATTGTATCGCTGAGACATAGCCTTTATTTCCTGGAGGGTACACACATCCTCAAAAAAAGAATAACAGTCTTCCAACGTTTCAAGGGTGAGCACAGCCTTAAAAAAGCCCTCGGCGTTAAGCTCCTTTATTTTTGGATCCATTTTTCATCCCCCGCTTTTTCCCTGCCGCACCGTTTGCCTTATGCGCTTGGTTTTTCGAAAAGAAAAGCGTCACGTCCGTACATCGGTTTAAGGCATTTGAACCGCGGCTTTCGGCAGCTGATCGGTTTAGCGTATCTTCTCCGGAAAATCAGTTTAGCGTATCTTCTCCGGAAAATCGGTTTAGTTCTCTTATCGTCCGAAAGCCCTTGCGGCAGGCATTTTAAGCATAATTTAAACTCGGTTTATTTGTTTGATCTATTACTTTTCTCAGGAAAAGAAGGCGGCGTGCACCGCTTTAACGGCACGCTCGGCATCCTTTTTATCGATGAGCACCGAAATCTTTATCTCGCTTGTGGCAATCATCTGGATGTTGATGTCGTGCTCGAAAAGGGCCTCAAACATCTTTGTGGCAACACCGGGATGTGTTTCCATTCCGGCGCCGACTATCGAAAGCTTGGTGACCTCGTTGTCGAAGTCGACCTTGGCGGTTTTAAGAATGTCCGAAGCCTCAAGAGCGGCCTTGGTCTCTTCCATCTGGTCGCCGGCAACGGTAAAGACAATGTCCTTTGTGCCGTCTCTGCCAACCGACTGAAGAATTATATCCACATTGATCTTTTTGGCCGAAAGAAGCGAGAAGATCTTATAGGCAATACCGGGCGTATCGGGCACTCCCACTATCGAAACACGGGTAACATTGTTGTCCTTTGCAACGCCTCTGATAAGCATTTTTTCCATTTTAACTGCCTCCCTAACCACCGTGCCTTCAACCCGTTTAAGGCTTGAACGCACCTCTAAGTTAACATTGTATTTTTTGGCCATTTCCACCGAGCGATTGTGCAGCACCTGGGCGCCCAGGGTCGCAAGCTCGAGCATTTCGTCGTAGGTTATCTCATCGAGCTTCTTTGCGTCCTTTACGATTCTCGGGTCGGCCGTATACACCCCGTCCACATCGGTATAGATGTGGCAGGCATCGGCTTTAAGAGCCGCGGCAATGGCCACAGCCGTTGTATCCGAGCCGCCTCTGCCAAGGGTGGTTATATCGTCGTATTTATTTA
Organism: uncultured Eubacteriales bacterium; assembly: GCA_934444695.1. Lineage (GTDB taxonomy): Bacteria > Bacillota > Clostridia > Oscillospirales > Acutalibacteraceae > UMGS1484. The sequence goes on from CAKSDF010000013.1 coordinate 10,982, forward strand.
TTCCCTGAAAGCCTGCCACGACCACAATGTTCTTGCGGTTAAGCTCGGCCTCAAGTCTTTCGGATTCTATGCGCTTTATGCGGGCGTTGCCGTAGTTTGAATTGGTCTTCATTCCCATCTGCCATCCAAGCAGCGAAATGACCGGCATACCCATTCCCTCAAGAGCCATGGCAAGAAGCGATGCCGAGATCTGCTCTCCGGCCGTCACAAGCATATCAAGCTCTCTTTTGGAAGCGTGGGGATTGATTTCGTTGGCCTTTTCGAGAAGGTCGTCGGTAGTGTCGCCCTGAGCCGATACAACGACCACAACGTCGTTGCCCGCCTTGTATGTGTCGGCGACAATGGAGGCAACGTTTCTGACGCGGTCGGCATCGGCCACCGAAGTTCCTCCGAATTTCTGAACAATAAGCATGTTAATTCATTCTCCTGTCGGGATTATTCGCAAATACGCAGTACATTTAAAGGTTCAAGCTCAAGGCTCAAGGATTTGAGCTTTTCTTTAAGCTCCCTTTCGACCTTTTTATCGGTCACGAAGGCTATATCATGCTCGGGAGCGTCCTTGCAGCTGAGATATTTAACCTTTCCGAAAGCCTTTTCAATGTCATTTCTGGCCCGCTCGGTGTCGGCGGCTTTTCCTCTGATGTAAAGGGAAACCTCGCCCAAATCGTAATCATCCACATAATCGGGATTGCCATCTTCCCAGAAGACATATTTTCTTGCCTTGATGTGCTTGAAGCAATCGATAATGTCGGCCATAACGGCGCTGGCAGTGGGCAGCTTTCCGGCGCCCTTGCCATAGAACATAACGTCGCCGGTAGCATTTCCTCTTACCATAATGGCGTTAAAAACATCGTCGACCGAGGAAAGCTGACTTTCCCTGCTTACGAGCATGGGAGCAACAAGGCAGTAAAGCTTGCCGTTTTCCTTCATTGCAACCTTGCCGATGAGCTTTATAACCGAATTGTAATCGGCGGCATAGGCCACATCCATAAGGGTTATTTTTGATATACCCTCGGTGTGCACCTGGGCGGGATAAACGTGCTTTCCAAAGGCGATGGAGGCAAGAATGCATATCTTACGGCAAGCATCGTGACCGTCCACATCGGCGGTGGGATCCTTTTCGGCATATCCCAGCTGCTGCGCCAGGGCCAGAGCGTCGTCAAACGACATACTCTCCTTTATCATTTTAGTCATAATAAAGTTGGTTGTTCCGTTGAGTATGCCTAAAATTTCGTCGATATTGTTGGCGGCGAGGCACTGGTTTATGGGGCGGATGATGGGAATTCCGCCGCCCACCGAAGCCTCGAAAAGATAGTTGACGTTCTTTTCCTTGGCTATTTTAAGAAGCTCGGCGCCCTTTGCCGCCACAAGCTCCTTGTTGGAGGTGACCACGCTTTTGCCCGCAAGAAGCAGCCTTTTGGTGAAATCATAGGCAGGCTTTAATCCTCCCATAACCTCGGCCACAACCTCAACCTCGGGATCGTTTAAAATGTCCTCAAAATTTTTGGTGAACTTATCGGAATAAGGGAGATTCGGAAAATCTCTTATGTCAAGAATGTATTTAAGATCAACATCGGTGCCGGCGCGGGAAATAATGCTGTCGTGATTTTTATAAAAAACCTCCACAACGCCCGAGCCTACAACGCCGTGTCCCATAACGGCAAAACCCACCATCTTTATCAATCCTTTCTTATCTCTCGCGAAAGCTCGCGGTATGTCTTTAATGTGGGTGTTACACCGGGCAAAAACAAACTGACTGCAATTTTTTGTTGCAATCGAGCCGCTCGGCATCGAAAAAGCATCGAAAAAAGCGGCGGTTTCAATCCGCAAAAGGCCAATTTGTCCCTATCCGGTACAACACAGGATTAATTATACTACATTCTTTCAAATTTAGCAAGAGTTTTAATACTTTAAACGGGTGATTTTTCTTGATGGCATTTTTGCAGTGTATTCTTTTTGCAAGCCCGGCAAAAAATGCGGAAAAAAATCCAAAAACACATCGCCCAAAGCACAAGACCAAACCATCGCTTAAATACTGCTGAGTCACTGCCGAAGCACCGTCCAAACACAACCGAAGTGCCGCCGAAACGCCTGTCAAACCACCGGCAGAATCGACCCGACAGACACTTGCGGCAATGCGCTTTGGAGTATCCCTCAAAAGACCGCTTTTTTTGGTTGACAAAAAGAGGCTTTATAGGTATAATTGTTTATATATGCTTTTGAATAGAGGTTAAAACAATGGAATGGACAGGACTTAACGAACTGCGGGAAAAATATCTCAGCTTTTTTGAAAGCAAGGGTCATTTAAGACTCCCCAGCTTCCCGCTTATCCCCCAAAACGACAACTCTCTTTTACTCATAAATTCCGGTATGGCTCCCATGAAGAAATATTTCACGGGAGAGGTCACTCCTCCCCGCAAAAGGGTAACCACCTGCCAGAAATGTATCAGAACTCCCGACATCGAATGTGTCGGAAAGACGGCCCGCCACGGCACATACTTTGAAATGCTCGGAAACTTCTCCTTCGGCGATTATTTCAAGCACGAGGCAACCGCCTGGGCCTGGGAATTTTTCACCAAGGTGCTGGAGATTCCCGAGGACAAGCTGTGGGTCACCATTTATCTCGACGACGACGAAGCCTTTGACATCTGGACAAAGGAAGTGGGCGTTTCTCCCGACCGCATCGTGAGACTGGGCAAAGAGGACAACTTCTGGGAGCACGGTTCCGGCCCCTGCGGTCCCTGCTCGGAAATACATTTCGACCGAGGAGAAAAATACTCCTGCGGCAAGCCCACCTGCGCTGTAGGCTGCGACTGCGACCGCTATATTGAGGTGTGGAACCTTGTGTTCACCCAGTTTGATTCGGACGGCAAGGGAACATACACCCCCCTCGACCATCCCAACATCGACACCGGAATGGGACTTGAGCGTCTTGCCTGCGTTATGCAGGGGGTCGACAACCTTTTTGAGGTCGACACGGTACAGCGCATAATGAAACACATTGGCAGCATCGCCGGCGTAACCTATAAGGAGGACGAAAAGACCGACGTATCCCTCCGCGTCATAACCGACCACATCCGCTCGACCACCATGATGATCGGCGACGGCGTTATGCCCTCCAACGAAGGCAGAGGATATGTTCTCCGCCGACTTCTCCGCCGCGCCGCACGTCACGGACGGCTGCTGGGAATCGACCGTCCCTTCCTGTCAGAGATTGTTCCCACCGTTATCGAAGAAAACAAGGCATATCCCGAGCTTAAAGAAAAGAAGGACCTTATCATCCGTGTTGTAAAGGAAGAGGAGGAAAGCTTCGGCCGCACAATCGACAAGGGTATGCAGCTGCTTTCCGAGCTTATGGAAAGTTCAAAAACCGGAGAAATCTCGGGTGCCGATGCCTTTAAGCTTTACGATACATACGGATTCCCCCTCGACCTTACCAAGGACATTATCGAGGAAAAGGGTATGACGGTTGACGAGCAAAGCTTTGAGCAGCTTATGAAGGAGCAAAAGCAGCGTGCCAGAGACGCCCGCAAAAACGCCGGAGCGGAAGCTTGGGACGACGGCGGTGTTCAGCTCGACGTTGAAAAGACCGACTTTGTTGGATACGATACGCTTTGCTGTGATGCAAAAATAGAGGCCATTGTCAACGGCGGCGAAAAGGCCGCGCTGGTTGCCGAGGGCGAAAAGGGCGTTATTATTCTTGATAAGACCCCCTTCTACGGCGAAAGCGGCGGACAGGCCGGAGACTGCGGAAAGCTCACAAACGGCCGCGGCGGTGTATTTACCGTTGAAACCACCGCAAAGAACGCCCAGGGTGTTTACCTGCACATCGGTAAGGCTGAAAAGGGCACCTTCAAGCTTTCGGATACCGTAACCGCTCAGGTATGCGAGCAGACAAGACAGGCCACCATGAGAAACCACACATCGGCCCATCTTATGCAGGCCGCCCTTCGCAAGGTGCTCGGCACCCACGTTGAACAGGCAGGTCAGCTCGTAAATGCCGAGCGTATGCGTTTTGACTTCACCCATTTCTCGGCTCTGACTCCCGAGGAGATCAAAGAGGTCGAGAATCTCGTCAACGAGGAAATTCTCAAGGGCGAGGATGTTGTTATAAAGGAAATGCCCATCGACGAGGCCAAAAAGCTCGGCGCAATGGCCCTTTTCGGAGAGAAATACGGCGACATCGTAAGAGTTGTCAAGGCCGGAGACTTTTCCACCGAGCTTTGCGGAGGAACCCACGTTTCCAACACCTCCAAGATCGGTCTTTTCCGCATAGTTTCCGAGTCGTCGGTTGCGGCAGGCGTTCGCCGAATAGAAGCGGTCACCGGAAAGGCCGTGCTCTCGCTGCTTGATCAGTGCGAGCAGACCATAAAAGATACCGCCTCTGCCCTGAAAGCCGGAAAGGCCGACCTTGCCGACAAGGCCAAGGCCGTGGCAGCCGAGCTTAAGGAAAAGGACAGAATAATCGAAAGTCTTGAGGCAAAGCTTGCCGGCGGACAGCTGGACGAGCTCATTGCAAAAGCAGAAGATATTAAGGGCATTAAATTGGTCACCGGAAAGCTCAATGTTGACGAGCCCGACGCACTGCGCTCGGCAGCCGACCAGATAAAGGACAAGCCCTCGGTTGTGGCGCTGCTTGCCTGCGTTACCAAGAAGGGCACCGTTTCCTTTGCGGCAGCCTGCGGCAAGGATGCGGTCAAGGCAGGCGCACACGCCGGAAATATCGTTAAGGCAGCGGCAGTAATCGCCGGAGGAAACGGCGGCGGCCGTCCCGACAGTGCAATGGCCGGAGGAAAGGATGCCGCAAAAATAGAGGAAGCTCTTGCTTCGGCAAAAGCTACCCTCGAAGGCCAGCTTAAATAAAAGCCGACAACGAACTATCCTTTAAGACAGAATAACAATTCAAAGCAGAGTGTTGAACCGCACCGATAACGGAATTTTCCGTATCGGCCGCAGGTAAAAGCACTCTGCTTTTTTTCGTTTTTTCGTTTTTATAAAGGCATAAAAGAGGGGTAGCAAGGTCCTCTATGTTCTCATGTAATTGACCGAAAAATTAAAAACACTATTGACAAGGGCAAAAGCAGTGGTATGATAAGTATAACAAATCATACTTTTTCGGAGGTGTGCTCCATATGAAAAAACCAAAGGGCAAATACGCCTGGACGGCGACGGTGGGCGAAAAGGGCCAGATCGTCATACCGAAACAGGCGCGGGAGCTTTTCGACATCAACCCCGGGGACGCGGTCATTCTTTTGGGCGACCAAAAAAGAGGCCTTGCCATCCCCCTTAAATCCACCTTTGCCGATTTTGCGGCCAAGGTTTTCAGCGAGGAGGAATAATATTGGAAAACCAGTCTGTTAAATCTGTTGCATCTGCTGCATCTGTTGCAAAGGTAAGCAATTTGCGAAAGCACTATGAGGGATTTGAGCTTTCGGATGTGAGCTTTTGTCTTGAAAAGGGCGCGGTCACCGGCTTTGTGGGTCGAAACGGCGCCGGAAAATCCACCACCATCAAATCCCTTTTAAACCTTGTTCATCCCGACGGCGGGGAAATCGAGTTTTTCGGACTCGACATAAAGAAAAACGAACAGGCCATAAAACAAAAGATTGGCTATGCATCGGCCGGCGTTCACTATTACGAGCGCAAAAAAATAAAGGACATAATCGCCGTTACCGCCCGTTTTTACGAGAATTGGGACAACGATCTCTTTAACGGCTATATGCAGAAATTCGGCATTGATGTAAACAAAAAGCCCATCGAGCTTTCGGAGGGAATGAAGGTCAAATTCAGCCTTGCCACCGCCCTTTCCCACGGTGCCGAGCTGCTCATTCTCGACGAACCTACCAGCGGTCTCGACCCGGTTTCGCGAGAGGAGCTTCTGGAAATCTTTATTGCCCTTTCAAAAAAAGGCACCACCATTCTTTTCTCCACCCACATCATAACCGACATTGAAAAATGCGCCGACAACATCATTTATATCCAAAAAGGGAAAATCATTGCAAATTGCAGCGTTAAGGATTTTACGGCGGGATATAAAATCGTTAAGATCGGTGAGCAGCAGCTCGGCGACGACAGAATCATCGGCACCTGCGCCGCGAAGAACGGATACACCGCCCTTGTTAAAACCGAGCAGGCGGACGGATTTGAAAATGTATCGGATGCCGGCTGTGAGGACATTATGGTGCATCTCGAAAGGGAGGAAATAATATGAAAAATCTTTTGTGCAAGGAACTGCGGCTGTCATCCATGGCCATAACATATTTCTTCCTGCTTTTCTCGTTTATGACCTTTTTGCCGGGATACCCCATTGTTACAGGCAGCTTTTTCGTTTGTATGGGCATATTTTATTCCTTCCAGTTTGCAAGAGAAAGCAACGACAGCGTTTATATGCTGCTTTTGCCGGTATCGAAAAAGCAGGTGGTCAAGGCAAAATACCTTTTCGTGCTCTTTTTGGAAATCGCAGCCCTTGTCATAATGACAATCTGCACCCTGATCAGAATGACACTCCTTTCGGCTGCGCCCGTTTATACCGAAAACGCACTGATGCCGGCAAACTTCTTTTATCTCGGATTCTGCCTTGTGTCCTTCGGTCTTTTCAATGTGGTTTTCGTCAGAGGATATTTCAAAACCGCTTATAAAATAGGCGTTCCCTTTTTGATATACTGCCTGCTTGAGGCGGTGGTCATTTCGGCAAGCGAGGCTTTAGGCCATTTCCCCGGTCTCGATTTTTTCAGAACCACCGATTTTTCGTTTTTAAACGCTCAGCTAATCAGTCTTACAGTCGGCGCGGTTTTCTTTGTGCTCGCAACTCTTTTTTCCTATAACTGCGCCAAAAACTCCTTTGAAAAGCTGGACTTTTAGTTTTGCAAACCGGCAACGGCTTGACCGCACAAACGCACAAAGGCCTTAAAGCATAAGCAACAGCGTACACATCAGCAAGCTGAGGCTATCAGCGCAGCTGATCGGAGGGAGGCTGCCGTAAAAACACAGATGGGATTTAAAAGGCGGGATCTCTTTTCGGATAAGGATGCGGGATTGCTGCTCCCTCCGGTCTCGGCCGGGCCGAGACAGCCTCAGCGATCGGGCTGCATCACAGCCTCTGTCATCGCATTTACATAGCCGTACCGTATGGCAGGTTAACCGTAGCGCATCAAAACATCTATTGCCATTCCACATTGTCAGATGAACTTTTGCAAAATAAAACAGGCGATCTTTCCAAAAATCGGTCAGACCGCCTGTTTTTTCTGTTTTATCGCTTGTTCCGCTTTATTGTGTTATTTGTTTTCTCGCCCGTTCAGCGTTTTGCAGCACTTTTACCGTCTGTCCGTCTTTGCCGAGGGCTGTTTTAAATATGTTCCGGCAAGAGCGGGAGTGGTGTCCATAACAAAATCGCCGTTGCCGTCAAGCTCGACCTTTTGGAAGCAGAGCGGCCTGAACCAGGTCACCTCCGTAAGATCCGTACGTCCGTGATAGGCTATCCAAAGCTCGCTGCCGTCGGGAGAGAGGAAGAAGGAATTGTGTCCGGTGCCATATATTCCGCCGCCCGACTTAAGCAGTGGTCTTGAAAGCTTTTTCCACTTGGATTTATCGTTTAAATCATTCTTTTTATAGTCGCCGGTAAACTCTATAAGACCCACACAATAAGACTTTGTGTCGCCGCTGTTGGCCGAAAACGCAAGATAGAGCTTTCCGTTTTGTTCAACAAAGCATCCGCCCTCGTTTATCTTGGCAACCTTCAGTTCCCAGTCGTATTGAGGCACCGATATGGCCGTTTTGCTGCCCTTATTTATGGTCCAAGGATTATCCATTTTGGCCACATCAAGGCGATTGTAGCCGCCGCCTACCGATACAAAGGTGAGATACAGCACGCCGGTATACTCGTTGTAATAAGGAGAGGCGTCGATGCAGTAATTGTCGGCATCAAGAAGTCCCTTGAAGTGATAGTCGCTCCAAATATCTGAGGTTTCCGACTCGAGGCAGAACATTCTCTGTGTGTTAAAGTTGCTCGGAGTAAGGGTGCCGTTTGAATAAATGTACCACTTATTCTGATTGCGGTCGAAATAAAATTCGGGCGCCCAAATGTCGCTTTTTATAACATTATCTCCCCCGTTATAAACCACCTTGTATTCCTCGGTGGTAAGGGTCGAAAGATTGCGGCTGCGGTAAAGCACGAGACGTGTAGCCTCGGTAAACATAGCATAATAGTATCCATCGACATATTTAACAAAGGGATCGGGGCAGGATCCTGCCGTCGCGGGATTGGTTATGACATCGCCGGTATAGCTATCCTTTTCCGAAATGATGATTTGTCCGTTTTTAAGATTGTCAAATCCAAGTACATTTCTGCAGAAGAAATGCACCGCATCGGTTATGCGATGTGCGCTTGCGGCAATGATTATTTCGTTTTCCGACACATCTATTTTGATTGCCCTTTCGTTTTCACTGCTTGCAAGGGATGTGGAAATAAATATGCTCTTTTCGCCCTTTTCTGAGCTTATGACAGGCTCCTTGCCGGTCACCGATTTTATTTTATCGGAAATTTCCTTTGAAAATTCGTCAAGGGAGCTTTGCTCGGCGGTTATGGTAAAATTCGAGATGCTGTTTTTGCAAACCGTTATGTCGCTTGCGACAATCTGCGGATCTTCAAAGGTCGTGCCCGAGGTAAAATCCTTCTTTATAAACGCCGCCTTGCCCGTTCCCGCAAGATAGCATCCGAGATATTCGGCGGCAGTTTTAAGGCTTTCGTCGGTATATGCACAAACCGCAAGCTGCCCCTTTTGCTCCTTTATGGCAAAGCCGTTTTGCGGCATATAGGTCAGGCAAAGAGATGAGGCTGCACGATTGGTTATACCAACCGATATATCTCCCGCCGCCTCGGTTTCTTTGTCCGAAACGACCGGCAGCTGTGCGCCTGTATGGCCGTATATAATCGACTGCAGTTTCTGCGCTGCATCAAGAACAAATTCCGAGCAGCCTTGCGGATAGACTATTCTCGACGCGGTATTCTTTCCGCTAGCAAAAAAAGTGATTTCCCCCACGGCATATTTAAGATCAAGCAGAGCGTCCACCGCCGTAATAAAGCCGTCGCCGCTGAGATCACCTGCGTTTTTCTGCTCATCGGAAAAGGTCTTTTTGCCCACCGAAGCCTGAAGAATCGCCAGAGCATCGCCCACATCGGCCTTGCCGTTTTGATTCAAATCGGCATAAACATTGTAGGTTTTAAGAGAATCCTCGGGAGAGGAGGTCTGAGCGACCGCCGGAATGCCGGCAAATGTTATACCGAGCATAACCGCTCCCGACACAATACGGGAAACAAATCTTTTCATAAAATTTCTCCTTTTATATTTTAGTTAATGCTTTAAAACACACATAAAATCCGCAGCAAAAAAACCGTTCAAAGCATTGTTAGTCCGATGCCATTGGCCGTTTTCCTTTGGATGATGCAGCCAATCGGCAGGCTGACGGCTTTTAGGGGAATGAACTGTTTTTCAATCTGTGTGGCGGGATATCAACCGCTTGAAAAATTTTTTCAGACCGATCGACTTTCTGCTTTATCCGATCGTTTTATCCGATCATTTTTCCAATCGGCCGTTCAAATTTTATTTTGCCGACGGTTCCTTAAAGAATATTCCGGCGCCGATGGGAGTGGTGTCCATAATAAACCTTCCATCCTTGTCAAGCTCGGCCTTTTTAAAGCAAAGGGGACGGTGCCAGGTGGTTTCCACCGGGTCGGTGCGTCCGTGGAAGGCTATCCAAAGCTCGCTGCCGTCGGGAGAACGGAAAAAGGAATTGTGTCCCGTGCAGAATATTCCGCCGCCGGCTTTAAGCAGCGGACGGTCAAGCTTTTGCCACAGCTCCGGATTATTGAGATCATCCTTTTTATAATCGCCTAAAAATTTAAGCAGTCCCACGCAGTAGGGCTTTGAATCGCCGTTGTTGGCCGAAAAGGCAAGATAAAGCTCTCCGCCCTGCTCGATAAAGCAGCCGCCCTCGTTGACCCTCCCGGTGTGAAGCTCCCAATCATATTCGGCGTGGCAAATGATCCTTCTGCTTTGCTCGTTTATGGTAAAGGGATTGTCCATTTTTGCAATGCAAACCTGATTCTGACCGCCGCCGATGAGGGCATAGGAAAAATAGAGCGTATCGGTATACTCGTTATAGTAAGGGGAGGAATCGATGCAGTATGTATCGGGATCGATCAGCCCTTTAAAATGATAATCGGAAAAAATGTCGTCGGTTTCCGATTCGAGACAGAAAAGCCGCTGGGTATCGAGATCCCCCGGAACGAGGGTGCCGTTGGAGTAAATGTACCATCTTTTGCGGTCCTTGTCAAAATAAAATTCCGGTGCCCAGATGTCGGCCTTGATAACATTATCGCTGCCCTTATAAACCACCTTGGACTGATCCTTTATGAGGGTCGAAAGGTGACGGCTGCGGTAAAGCTCAAGACGGTCAAATGCGGTAAATATGGTGTAATAATATCCGTCGACATATTTAACAAAAGGATCGGGGCAGGAATCGGGAGCGATGGGGTTTGAAATAATGTCTCCCACATAGCTGTCGGCACTGTTAAGCTCGATTTTTCCGTTTTTTGCGCCATCGGCCGAAAGATAACTTTGGCAGAAAAATTCCACGGCGTCGTTAATGCGATTTTCCTTTGCGAAAATCGTTATGTTATCGGAAATTTCAATTCCCACCTGCGCCCTGTCAAGATCCGTTGCCGCGCTTTCGGATATAACAATAAATCGGCCGTTTTTGCCGGCCTTCTCGGCTTTTGAAATGTGCGCGCCGGTAAGCTGCCCGATCTTTTGGGGTATCTTTTCCACGCAGTCGCAAAAGGCGCTTTCGCAAACAAGGGAAAATTCCGATATGTCAATACCATTTACCGTCACGGTAAACGGCGCATTGTCTTTTTCGGTGTTAAGGTTATTGTTTTGCTCGTTCATTTTTTCCTCCGTGGATTTTTAAATTTATTTTTTATAGACAGCCCGGCATTTCCTAAAAAGCCGGAATTTATGCCCAAAATAGCTGCCGAAAGATCCCTGCAAACAATCTGCAAAGCCCTAAAACAGCTCTTTAAGCGCAGGATAAAGCTGCCTGAATTTATTATATTTTCTCTCATATTGCGCCGAAATTTCAGGGTCGGGCAAGGTTTTGTCGATCACCCTGACAATCGCCTTTGCAGCCGAATAAACCGACGAAAAACAGCCGCACCCCACCGCCGCCAGCATAGCCGCACCAAGAGCCGGTCCCTGCTCCGATTCCACTCTTTCGACCTTAAGGCCTGTGACATTTGTGATAATGCTTCTCCAAAGAGGGCTTTTTGCACCGCCGCCGCAAATTTTGGTCGAGCTTAAAACCGCCCCCGCCGCCTTTGCGGTCTCAATGGAATCTCTCAGCGCAAAAGCCACACCTTCAAGCACTGCAACGGTCATATCCTCCCTGCGGGTATCCATAGACATTCCGAAAAACACGCCCCTGGCATCGGGATTATTGTGGGGCGAGCGCTCTCCCATAAGATAGGGCAAAAATATAACGGGATTATCCTTAGGCAAAGGAGCCTTTTGCTGCTCAGCCGAAAAATCCGAGGTTTTAAGAACGTTTTCGCACCACCATTTGTTGCATGAAGCGGCGCTTAACATACATCCCATAAGATGATATTTTCCGTTTGCGTGGGCAAAGGAATGAAGGGCGTTTGCCCCGTCCAAAGCAAAGGTATCCTTTGAAATAAACACCGTTCCCGATGTACCTAAAGAAATGTTGCAATCCCCGTTTTTCACCGTTCCGGTACCGATTGCCGCCGCAGCGTTATCTCCCGCACCGGCCGCAATTTTAACCTTTTCGGAAAGCCCCAGAGCATCGGCATATTCTTTTTTTAGGGTTCCGATAATCTCATAGCTTTCGTAAACCTTAGGGAGCATATCCCTTTTTATACCGCAAATTTCAAGCATTTCTTCTGAAAAGCGGCGGTTTTTAACGTCAAAAAGCAAAGTGCCTGAAGCATCCGAAACATCGGTGCAAAAACTTCCCGAAAGACGGTATGCCAAAAAATCCTTCGGCAGCATAATTTTTTTAATACGGGAAAAGTTTTCCGGCTCGTTTTCTTTCATCCAAAGGATTTTAGGCGCCGTAAATCCCGCAAAGGCAATGTTGCCCGTAAGCTCGGTCAGCCGTTTTTTCCCGACGACCTCGTTGAGATATTTTGTCTGTTTTTCGGCCCGTCCGTCGTTCCATAAAATTGCCGGACGAATAACACGGTCGTTTTGATCAAGGACTACCAATCCGTGCATCTGCCCGCCGAAGCTTATACCGCAGACATCGGCCTTATCGGCATTTTCAAGCAGCTCGCAAAGTCCCGAAAGGGTACTTTCAAGCCAGGTGTCGGGGTTTTGCTCCGACCAACCGGGGCGCGGGAAAAAAAGAGGATATTCCCTTGAAACGGTTTTGAGAATTTTCCCGCATTCGTTCATAAGCAGCAGTTTGACGGCCGATGTTCCGAGATCTATTCCGATAAAAAGCATAAAACGTCCTCCCCGCCTTTGATGCAAAATTGAAGTTGTTTATTACTATTCTTTTTTTGAAAAGAAATCTTTTAAGTTATTGCACAAAAGATTTCCCGGCAAGCAGACTGCCATTTTAAATACCGCAAGAGCACATCACCCCTGTCGGTATCATTCAAGTACAATCCGCAAGTTAATTATACCCCAACTCCCCTGGAATTTCAACATTTTAATGTTAATGCCCTTGTTATATATTAAAGTTGATCAACTCACTGATGAAAGCATTACACCAAGCTGCGGCGGTGAGGCGCTGAGGCAGTCAGCTCAAGCTGACCGGAGGGCGGGCTTTTTACAAAATCGCAACTGCCGTTATAAATATCGGCTTCCCTTTCCCTGAAGGCTTGCAGCTTACTACCGCCCTCCCGTCTCGGCCCTGCCGAGACACCTCAGCGCTCCGCCGCCGTTCCGTCAACCGCCGCTATTGTGCACCGACACAAGCCATCTTCCCCGCCTTCCACCCTACCGAAATCCCACCGCATCATATAAAGCCGTCACCGCACAGCACTTCGTCTCGGTTAAATTTCTCACAAATAAAAACCTTCCCCGCAAGAAAAACTCACAGGGAAGGAATCTTCAATTAAATTTAGTCAACCGATTGATTGGCCTATTTTTTCAAGAACAACACATCGGTTACAGGCCTGCAATCATCAAGCAATGGGCAGCTTGTCGCGGAGCTTAACCGCATACTGGAGAATAGCCAGTGCGTCGGAGGTGTTGACCTCTTTGTCAAGGTTAACATCGGCAGCCTTGAAAGCTTTGTCGTCAAGCTGTCTCGATCCTACATATGCCTGAAGTGCCCACAGTGCGTCGGTTGCTTCAACCTCTCCGCTTGCGTCAACGTCGCCGTACTTTAC
>CAKSDF010000014.1 GCA_934444695.1 uncultured Eubacteriales bacterium
CTTCATATCCTATCCATACATCGCTGCCGATTACAATATCGCCTTTGTTATCCCAGGCCTCGCGGATGTTTTTGACATCCAGTCCCCATTCTTCAAAAAAGATCGGGAAGGGGTAGGTTGAGAGTGATTTGAGGCTGTGGTTTGCGCTTGTAAAAATAAACTTTGCACCGCAGGCTATGGAACAGAACTTGCCGATTTTAAGCTTATCTCCGTTGACGGAATAATGATAGAGTACATTGTTTTTTTCAAAATCGCAGGGATCGTTTACAAAGTCGTTGTACATGGTATAATCGCCGATCTCGATGTTTTTTCCCTTTACAACGCGGTTTAAATATACCGTCTGCTCGTCTCCCGTGCGGGGATAAATGCTTTGCATAGATTCCACCTTATCTTTTTTGAAATTGTTTTTTCAGCTGCGTTTCAACATTCTTTTCTCTTACGCTTTTTTGACGGGATGTTATGCCGTTCATTCATTTTGTCCCTTTGAAAAGAAGAGATGAAGACCTAAAGCTGCGTTGAACCCTGTTGCGGCAAAAACGCTGAACCGTTCGACCACGCCGAAATACCCGGCCGGAACAATCTTCATTCCAAGCGCCCCCACCAGCATCATAACAAGGGCCGCTGCGGCGCATATTCCGTATGATCGGCAGTCCCTGCTTTTTATTCCGGCAACAATTATCAGGGTCAGCGAAACTATCGAAAGCAGCACCACAAGGGCGGTCACGGCAATGTGCATTTTATCCTGAAAGGCCCCCGCATAGCCGCTGTCGCTTAAAGGGAAAGCACGGTAGCCCACTGCCGATATCCATTCCATCACCGCAAAGGCATAAATCCCGCCTCTCAGCAGCTTTGTTTTTTGCCCGGTTATTCCGATGCACACCACCGTTGCGTTTACCACCTCGCAAACGGCATACGGAGCGCTCAGCCGATTCCATAAGGCAAGAGACGGAGCATTTGCGGCGCTTAAATCGCTGACCGCCTGGGCAAGGGAGTTATATCCCGGGTAGGCAATCGGCGAAAAGACCACCGCCGACGTGTATGAAAGAAGGCTGAGCACTCCTAAAAGTCCCAGCTTTTGAATCAGAGTTTTGTTTGCTACCGGCGTCCTGCTCATTATAATTTTTCTTCCTTTTTTATTCCATCGATTTTGCTTACATTTTTATGATAAATCTAACGATTATGTAAGTTTTAGCGCGGCGCACCGTCGGGATGATTACCTTCGGGAACCGCCGTATAAACGACTTATTTATTGCGGCTATGTTTAACTAACTAATATTCGTTAGTTAGGATTATAAACCCTTCCTTTGCCCTTGTCAACAGGTTTTTTGTTTTATTTTTAAAAAAAATATTTTGCACAAAATATGCTTCCGCTGCCTGCAAACAAACCTTTCCCAAAGGGCGGCAAAAAAGCTTGAAAAGACCGGAAAATTCATCATGGCGCACTGTGCATTTAAGCGGCAGATTTGACAAACGGATTAACCATAGTGCACACAAAAAAGCGTTGATATCAATATAGCAATATGATATACTGGAAAAAACAATAACATTTTATGAGAGCGGTAAAAGATATTTTCGTGGAGAAATATATGCCTCTGCGGCGGGAAGCTGAGGTTGCGGCGGTACGCTGAGGCTGTCAGCGCAGCTGACCGGAGGGAGGCGCTGGCGAAAATGCCAATTGTATTTTTTCAGGTAATATAGATTTTCCGGAAAGCCTGCAAAATACCGCTCCCTCCGTTCCCGGCCCGCCGGGAAAGCCTCAGCGGCAGCACAACCGACAGGATAACGCAGCTTAACAGCGCCATAAAGATATCGCATAAAAAGCAACGGCACCTCATATTCAGGCGGTTTGGCAATAGTCGCTCAAAGCACCATATAAAAATGCATCATATAAAAACTTATAACTGCATAAAACCCATAAAACATAAACACGCAAAAGAAAGCAGGGATGTTATGAAAATCGAGCACAGACCATCCGGCGGAAAAGACTTTTACTACCTTGAATTTGACAACGGAGACTATTATACCGGAGGCTATGTAAACGGCAAGCTCAACGGATACGGAATATACACCTGGGCCGACGGCTCCGTTTATGCCGGCAATTTTATCGACAATCAAAGGACAGGATTGGGAAAAACCCAGTGGCCCGGCGGCAGTTTTTATGAAGGAGAATATCTGGGCGGGGATTTCCACGGCAAAGGCACCTATACCTGGGCAAACGGAGAGCAATATGAAGGTGACTTTGTGCACAATAAACGCACCGGAAGCGGCAAGTATACCTGGACCGACGGAGCAACGTACATAGGCGGCTATTTCGACGGAAAGTGCGATGGCTTCGGCAAATACATCCACAGCGACGGCGAGGTCTTCGAGGGCAGATACAAAGACGGTATGCGCCACGGGGAAGGAACCGTCACCTATCCCGACGGCCGCAAAGAAAAGCTGATATACGAGTTTAACAAGATCGTCAGCCGCGAGCCTATCGAAACCACAAGAACCCTCGACATCAACAGTCTCGGCAGTTGGGACGACATAAAATCGGGCAAGGCAAAGCAGCAATCCCTTGATGCATCACGACGTCTATCGGAGCTTAACAAGCTGTTCAATGTATTCCTTCATCCTTGGCTTTTTGAAAGCTTTTCGGATCCTTCCGACCGCAATATCGAGCGTTCCTGTATGTTTCTTGAGAAATATATAACCGAGGCCGAACAGCTTTTCCTTGACAACAAGCTTCGTCAAAGCGCCGACCGGCTTGGGGAAATACTGGGCTATAAATTCGGCACCGACGCCAACCACTGGATATACGACGAGCATAACGAATATTTCAGTTCCTTTATCTGCGGTGCATTTAACGACCTGTCAAATAAGGATGCAAGCAGCCTTCATAATGCCGACCGTATTATTTCAGCCGCCACAAACATCGCCTGTTATATGTGGGAAAAATACGATGTGGACGATGTGCTTTTTGCCCTGCGTACCCTTTGGGAAGGCTTTGGAAAGAGTGACTGCGGAGCGGATTTCCTCTGGGTCTGCCGAATGTCGGAAAACGGCAATTACACCGAAAAAAGCGAGATCGACGACATCGAAGAGGACATTTACGGCCTCGATGTTGACAGTATGACAATGGGTTCCGACGGAAAGCTTTACGACCCGTTTATGTGATTTTCTCAAGTTGCCTTTAACGGCATTTCTCATCAGCCGACCGCCGATTGCTTAAATATCAGGCGGCCGACCGACAAAAACGAAAGGACGGAAAAATGACCCCACCTTTACAGCAAAAAACAACCTTTAAACTCTTTCATAAATCAGCCGGAGAGGGGCATCCCCTGATTCTTTTACACGGAAACGGCGAGGACTGCACATATTTCGACGGTCAGATTCCCGCCTTCAGCGCCCGCCGCAGGGTCATCGCCATAGACACCCGCGGCCACGGAGCATCTCCTCGGGGAAACGCTCCCTTTTGCCTTAACACCTTTGCCGACGACCTCTATAATTTTATGAAATCGGAAGGTATCGAATCGGCCGACATTCTCGGTTTTTCGGACGGAGGAAACATCGCACTTCTCTTTGCGCTTGCCCACCCCGAAATGGTGACCCGCCTGATTTTAAACGGTGCAAACCTTTCCCCGAAAGGCATAAAACCCGCCGTTCAGCTGCCCATCGAGCTTGGATATCGCATTGCCCGCACCTTTGCGAAAAAAAGCAATCAGGCAAAAGTCAACGCCGAGATGCTTGGACTTATGGTCAACGAGCCGCACATTTCAAGGGAGTCCCTTGAACGGCTTAAAATGCCGGTTTTGGTCATCGCCGGGACAAAGGATATGGTTAAAAACAAACACACACTGCTCATACAAAACAGCATTAAAAACAGCCGTCTTGCCATTATAAAAGGCGATCACTTTATAGCTCATAAAAATCCCAAGCAATTTAATCGGGCGGTATTGGATTTCCTCGAGACCACATGACCGATTCAGGCAAAGGACGGTTTTTTAAGAAAAAACTAAAAGACGGCTTTAAACGCCGTCTTTATTTATGTGATTTCAGAAAAAGCAACGCCTCGGGGCCTTTAAAACGGATACCATTCCGTCTGCCCCGGGGCGTTGTTTATTTTATGATTTTAATCTATGCGGCAAGGCAATTACGGCAAGGCAATTACACCGGGAAACGGTCGGTCAATCCTTCTTTCCCGTGCCTTCCTTTTTGCCGTTTTTATCGGTTCTGCCGCTTATGGGCGTTTTTTCGTTTCCGGCGGATTTTTCATCCTTTACCGTTCTTTGCTCCCGCTCGTCATCCTGATCATCTTCGGGAATGGGCAGCTTTTCCACCCTTACCTTTTCGATTCGCCGTTCGTTGACCTCCTCAACCGTAAAAAGGGTGTGGGCGGCCTCGACGGTGGGATGCTCGTTCTCTTTAGGGATGTAACCGAGCTTTGTCATTATCAGCCCCGCCAAAGTGTCGTAATCCCCTTCGGGTAGCTCTCTGCCGAGCTTTTCCGAAAGCTCGTCG
This sequence comes from uncultured Eubacteriales bacterium, assembly GCA_934444695.1. Lineage (GTDB taxonomy): Bacteria > Bacillota > Clostridia > Oscillospirales > Acutalibacteraceae > UMGS1484. The sequence goes on from CAKSDF010000014.1 coordinate 4,504, forward strand.
ATGTCGATAACTCCGTCGACCGTGAAAACGTTTTCCGAAAGCTGTTCTATATCCTCGTCCTCATCGTCGTATTCATCCTGAATGCTGCCGACAATGGTTTCGATAAGATCCTCCATGGTCACGATTCCGGCCGTTCCGCCGTATTCGTCAACCACCACCGCAAGCTGTATTCTCTTTTCGGTCATTTCGGTGAAAAGGTCGCGGCAGTTTTTGGACTCGGGAACAAAATGCACCTCACGCATCTTTTGGGAAAGGGTATCTCCCGACGGGATGCTGCTTCCCACATAGGGCAAAAGATCCTTTACGTAAATGACTCCGACGATGTTATCGAGATCGTCCTCGAAAACGGGGATTCTCGAAAAGCCTTCTTCCACCGCCACCTTAACGGTATCGTCGATACTGTCGGTAATCTCCACCGCCACAACGTCGGTACGGTGGGTCATAATTTCGTCCACCGAGGTATCGTCAAATTCGAAAATGTTGTTTATCATTTCCTTCTGACTTTCCTCGATAACGCCCTTTTCCTCGCCCACGTCGACCATCATACGTATTTCTTCCTCGGTGACGTTTTCAGGCTCTTCGGACGGATTAATTCCGAATATCCTTACCACAAGATTTGTGGAAGCCGAAAGCAGCGCGATAAAGGGACGCATTACCCTTCTGACAAAGAGAAGAATGCCCACCACCGCAAAGGATATCTTTTCGGGATTCTGAATGGCGATTCTCTTGGGCACAAGCTCGCCCAGCACAAGGGAAAAATAGGACATAATGACCGTTACGACCACCAGCGAAAGTCCGTTTAAAAAGCCTGCATGGCTCTGTCCGAATTCACCGAACCAGCGTACAAGGGTTGCGCCGAATTTGTCCACAAAGGTCTGGGAAGCCGATGCCGACGTAAGAAATCCGGCAAGGGTAACTCCGATTTGTATGGTCGAAAGAAAGGCAGCGGAATTTTCGGTAAGCTTAACCACCTTTTTGGCCTTTTTGTGGCCCTCCTCGGCCATTTTGTCGATCTTGGCATCGTTAAGTGAAATTATGGCGATCTCGCTCATGGCAAAAAAAGCGTTGAGCAAAATCAGTATGAGCAGTAAAATCAGCTTGCCTATTAAATTTCCGGGGTCATCCATAAAAGAATAATCTCTCCTTTTTGTTTCTGTTTATAAATTTTGTTTTGATGTTTTTACTGTCGGTGTTCCTGCGTTTTTTGCTTTATGAGTTTTTGCAAACCCGGTCGGGAAAGCGCAAGTCATTAGTCCTCGTCGCGGCCGCAGCACTTCTTATATTTCTTTCCGGAACCGCAGGGGCAGGGATCGTTTCTGCCAACCTTTTGGGACTTGGTTTTAACCACCGTGTGACCCTTGGTGTCTCCGCCGCCAACGTTTTCGGCCGTTATTTTGGCTGCCTCGCGGCGTTTAAGATCATCGTCGGTCACCTTTTTTATCGAAAGCATCATCTTTGCGGTGTCCTCGCAAATGGCCGCGCTCATGGCGTTGAACATATCGTAGCTTTCGTTGCGGAATTCCACAATGGGATTGTGCTGAGCATATGCGCGCAGATGAATGCCGTTTCTCAGCTCATCCATAGCGTCGATGTGGTCCATCCAGTAATGGTCAACGCATCTTAAAAGCACGTTTCTCTCGATCTGGCGCATAATTTCCGAGCCGAATTCCTCTTCCTTTTGCTCGTATATTTCATATGCGCGGTCGGTAAGGTCCTTTGCGATCTCATCGGGGGTGATATTTCCAAGCTGCTCGGGGGTAAAGTCAAAGTCCTCAGGCGTGGTCAGCCAGCCGAGGAAGTAGCTCTTAAGTCCTTCGAGATTCCAGTTGTCGTGCACCTTGGGGTCGTTGAGATAAAGGGAGCAATGTGTGCTTATGGTGTCGGCAATCATCTTAAGGACAGAATCCTTAATGCTCTCGCCGTTAAGCACCTGATCGCGCTGAGAATAGATCTTGTTTCTCTGCTGATTCATAACATCATCGAATTCCAGGGTGCTCTTTCTGGCGGCAAAGTTGCGGGATTCAACCTTTTGCTGAGCGTTTTCGATGACGTTTGTAAGCATTTTGCTCTCAAGAGGCTGATCATCGGGGAACATAGACATATTTCCGAGACGCTCGCCGCCGAAAAGTCTCATAAGATCGTCCTCAAGCGAAAGGAAGAAACGGCTGCGGCCGGGGTCTCCCTGACGGCCGGCGCGTCCTCTCAGCTGATTGTCGATACGGCGGGAATCGTGGCGCTCGGTTCCGATGATGTAAAGTCCGCCCGCCTCTCTGACCTTTTCGGCCTCGGGGGCGATTTCGGCCTTGTGCTTTTCGAGCAGGTCGGCATAGGTTTTTCTCAGAGCCAGTACCGCCTCGTCGTCGGTTTCAAAGTAGCTGGTGGCCTTGTCGATTTCCTCCTCGTCGAAATCCTGCTTTCTCATATCGGATTTGGCGAGATATTCGGCGTTGCCGCCAAGCATAATGTCGGTGCCTCGTCCGGCCATATTGGTGGCGATGGTGACGGCGCCGAATTTTCCGGCCTGGGCGATGATGCCTGCTTCCTTCTCGTGGTATTTAGCGTTCAACACCTCGTGCTTGACGCCCCTGCGGGACAGAAGCTTGCTCAAATGCTCGGATTTTTCGATGGAAATTGTACCGACAAGCACCGGCTGACCCTTTTCGTGGGCGGCGATTATCTCGTCGATAACAGCGTTGAATTTAGCCTGCTCGGTTTTGAACACCCAGTCGTGCTCGTCGATTCTGGCAAGAGGCTTGTTGGTGGGAATCTCGATAATGTCCAGGTTATAGATGTCGTTGAATTCTTCCTGCTCGGTGAGGGCGGTACCGGTCATACCCGAAAGCTTGTTGTAAAGTCGGAAGTAGTTCTGGAAGGTGATGGTGGCAAGGGTTTTTGACTCGTGCTCGACCTTTACCCCTTCCTTTGCTTCTATTGCCTGATGGAGTCCCTCGTTATAGCGGCGGCCGAACATAAGACGGCCGGTAAACTCGTCTACGATTATGACCTCTCCGTCCTTAACAACATAGTCGACGTCAAGGTGCATAATACCGTGGGCCTTGATGGCCTGGTTGATGTGGTGGAGCAGGGTGTTGTTTTCCATATCCGAAAGATTTTCGACATTAAAGTATCTTTCGGCCTTTTTAACGCCCTCGGGGGTGAGGGTGGCGGTTTTTGCCTTTTCGTCGACAATGTAGTCGCCGTCGTATTTTTCGTCGATATCCTCTTTGGCGTCGACTTCCTTGATTTTGGTCATTTTAAGGGTGCGGGCAAACTTGTCGGCCTTTTCGTAAAGGTCGGTGGATTTTTCGCCCTGTCCCGATATGATAAGAGGGGTTCTGGCCTCGTCTATGAGTATCGAGTCGACCTCGTCGACGATGGCGAAGTTATGCCCCCGCTGAACCTTTTGCTCAAGCCTTATAACCATATTGTCGCGGAGGTAATCGAAGCCCATTTCGTTGTTGGTGCCGTAGGTTATGTCGGCGGCATAGGCCTCTCTGCGCTCCTCGTTTGAAAGGCCGTGGACAATCAGGCCGACCTTAAGGCCGAGATATTTATAGACCTTGCCCATCCATTCCGAGTCGCGGCGGGCCAGATAGTCGTTGACCGTGACGATGTGCACGCCTTTTCCCGAAAGGGCGTTAAGGTATGCGGGAAGGGTGGCCACAAGGGTTTTACCTTCGCCGGTTTTCATTTCGCTGATACGTCCCTGATGAAGAACAATACCGCCGGTTATCTGAACCGGGAAGTGCTTCATTTCGAGCACTCTCCACGCCGCCTCGCGGCAGACGGCAAAGGCATCAGGCAAAATATCGTCCAGCGTTTCACCCTTTGAAAGACGGCCTTTAAGTACCTCGGTCTGACCTTTAAGCTCCTCGTCGGGCATGGCCGAATATTTTTCTTCGAGGGCAAGCACCTTGTTTGTTATGGGCGCGATTTTTTTAAGCTCGCGCTTGCTGTAATTTCCGAAAAATGCAGATAATATATTCATAAGTTTTTCTCCCAATAGTAATGTCTATGGTAATCTTTAAGCAACGGACGGTCGAACACCGTACGGTTTCGCTCGTCCCGTTTCCCGTGCGGCATCGTGTTCATCACCCGTAGGTAACGCCTATATGCGACGACAAGCCGGAAATAACCATTAATAGGCCATTTCAGGCGTGTTCGGATATGTGTGTTACGGTTAAGATTATACTACATTTTCTCCTATATTGCAAGGCTTTGATGTGAATTAAATCTGCGGATTTTTCGACAGGTGTTTTTGCGGGCTTGCGATGACCTTTCCGGCAGCGTTTTGCAGCCTTTTGCGGTATTTTGCGCTGCTTGTGCGGTGCTGTGTGTTGCTTGTGCGGTGCTTGTGAAGTATTTTGAGCTGCTTATGTGGTTAATGCGAGGCCTAAGACAGCTGCGTGAGCTGAGGCTGTCAGTGCAATCCGATCGGAGAAAAGCATTCATAAAACTGCACTAAAATCCGCGAAAGCATAGCAAAATACTATGTTTTTCGTCAAAAGCGGTTAGCAAGCGCTAATTTATTTTATTAAATTACTTTAAACTGCTTGTATTTTATAAACACCCGTGATATAATAAACTTTGGTGAAAAGCCGCTTGTGTTTTCACCGCAAGGCATAACGCCTCTATCACCTATCATTACCACCGATAAGGTCGGTGTTCAGGCTGCCGAAAGCCTTTGTTTGCGGGAACGTTCCCGCAAAGGAAAACGACCGCCGGCAGCTTTGAGATCTGTTTTAAAAGGGAGGATTTTAAATGAGCAGATTTGTTTATGCGGACAACGCAGCCACAACCGAGCTTTCAAAGCCGGTTCTCGATGCAATGATGCCCTATCTCACCGAGTACTACGGTAACCCCTCAAGCCTTTACCACATCAGCGACAAAACCAAGACCGCGGTAGAGACGGCGAGAGAAAAGGTCGCTGCGGTTTTCGGCGCAGCACCGGGAGAAATTTTCTTTACTTCCGGCGGCAGCGAAGCCGACAACTGGGCCATAAAGGGCACCGCCTACGCTCTTATGAAGAAGGGCAAAAAACACATTATTTCCACAGCTTTCGAGCACCATGCAGTGCTTCACACCCTTAAATTCCTTGAAAAGAATTTTGGATTCGACATAACCCTTCTTCCGGTTCACGAGGACGGCCTCGTGCGGGTGGACGAGCTTGAGGCGGCCATAAGAGAGGACACCGCCCTTGTATCGGTTATGTTTGCCAACAACGAGATCGGCACCGTTCAGCCCATTGCCGAGATCGGCGCCGTTTGCAAAAAACACGGCGTACTTTTCCACACCGACGCTGTTCAGGCGGTCGGAAACGTCAAAATCGACGTAAACGAAATGAATATAGATATGCTTTCTCTTTCCGCCCATAAATTCCACGGACCTAAAGGCGTCGGCGCCCTCTACATCCGCAAGGGTGTGCGTCCCGAGAACCTTATCGACGGAGGCGCTCAGGAGAAAAACCGCCGCGCCGGAACCGAGAATGTTCCCGGTATCGTGGGACTCGGCGAGGCCATTACCATTGCCGCCGCCGGAATGGAAGCAAAGAATAAAAAGCTTCGCGAAATTCAGAAGCACTTTATAACCGAGGCGCTTAAAATCGAGCGTTCGAGAGTTAACGGCAGCCTTGAGCATCGCCTTCCCGGCAACATCAATATGTGCTTTGAGGGAATAGAGGGCGAATCGCTGCTGCTTATGCTCGACCTTAAAGGCATATGCGCTTCCTCGGGATCGGCCTGCACATCCGGTTCTCTCGATCCCAGCCACGTGCTGCTTGCCATCGGCCTTCCCCACGAGATCGCCCACGGCTCCCTCCGCCTTTCCTTCTCGGACGGCAACACCATGGAGGATGCTGATTATATTCTCGAGTGCCTTCCTCCCATAATCGACAGGCTTCGTTCCATGTCTCCCCTTTGGGAAAGAATCAAAAAGCAGGAGCAGGAAAACAAATAAACCGAAAATACGGTAAAAAACCGCAAAAGATAAAGATACAAGAACAGGAGTTGAAATATATGTATACCGAACAGGTTATGGACCATTTCACCAATCCCCGCAACGTGGGCGAGATCCCTGATGCCGACGGAATCGGCGAGGTGGGCAACGCCAAATGCGGCGACATTATGAAGATGTACATCAAGGTCAAGGACAACGTCATCACCGACGTTAAATTCAAAACCTACGGCTGCGGCTCGGCAATTGCCACCAGCTCTATCGCCACCGAGATGATAAAGGGACACACCCTTGAGGAAGCCTTAAAACTTTCAAACAAGGCTGTTGTCGAGGCGCTGGGCGGACTGCCGGCACACAAGATTCATTGCTCGGTACTGGCCGAACAGTCGATCAAAGCCGCCATTGCCGACTACTATAAGCGTCAGGGCATCGATCCCGAGCCTCTGCTCGGCACAAAATCTGAAAAATGCGCCGCCTGCAACGACGGAAACTGCTGTAACGGTTAAGCGGTATTTTTGCCGAACTTTCGGCAGACCGATACCATCCGCACAGCAAAACAACAAATTACCAAGGCCGAAAACCTCCCCTTGCCGGAGCCATTTTCGGCCTTTGCTTTACGGCAGCGAAGGACGGCAAAACCCCTCCTCCGTTATGAAAGTAACAATATTCCGATTATAACAAGAGGTGTGTCAATGAAAATTCTCATTCTTGACGGCAACAGCATTTTAAACCGTGCCTTTTACGGCATCCGTTCCCTTTCCACCAAGGACGGCATTTTTACCAACGGAATTTACGGCTTTCTCAACATACTTTTAAAGCTCAAAGAGCAGGTAGGCCCCGACAAGATCTTTGCCGCCTTCGACCTTAAAGCTCCCACCTTCAGAAAGCAGCTTTACGAGCAATATAAAGCGGGTCGAAAGCCTCAGCCCGAGGAGCTTACCATGCAGTTCCCCATTTTAAAGGAAATACTGACCCTTTGGGGAGTTACGGTGCTCGAAAAAGAGGGGTACGAGGCCGATGATTTTCTCGGCACGGTGGCGAGGCTTTGCAAGGAAAATGACTACCGGTGCTTTATCGCAACCGGAGATCGGGACAGCCTTCAGCTGGTCGGACAAAACACCACCGTGCTGCTTGCCGCCACAAAGGCGGGGCAGCCTGAGCTTCGCATTTACGATCCCGAGAAAATTTCCGATGATTACGGCGTTACCCCCGAGCAGCTCATTGACGTTAAGGGGCTTATGGGCGACCAATCTGACAACATCCCCGGCGTGGCGGGAGTGGGAGAAAAAACCGCCCTGTCGCTCATCTCGAAATTCGGCAGCATTGACGGGGTTTATGAAAATATCGATTCCCCCGAAATAAAGGCGGGAGTCAGGCAAAAGCTTTTAAACGACAAGGACAACGCCTATCTCAGCAAAAAGCTGGGCACAATATGCTGCGAGGTGCCTTATGACATAAGCTTTGAGCCGGTGCATCCCGATTTTGGCGGCCTTAGAAGAAGGCTCGCCTCCCTTGAGCTTTTCAGAATCATAAAGCGAATGGGACTTGAAAACGGCAGCGGTGAGACCTCTGATAAATCGGCCGAAACCCGGGAAATAGAGGTTGAAACTCCGGAAGAAATTCCCGACATTAAAGACACAGACACATTCTTCCCCGTGCCGTTTTTGGCCGAAAATGAGCTGCACATCGCAATTAAGTTAGACGGCAAGGTGAAGATTTTTGGGGGACAGGCCGCAGAATCGCTGATTTTATCAGAAGCTCCCGCGGTGGTGCACGATCTTAAATCCCTTTACGAACAGGGTATATACATCAAGAATCCCGTTTTCGACACCTACCTTTGCGGATATCTTTTAAATCCTTCGGCCTCGGATTATTCGGCAGACCGCCTTTGCGAGGAATATTCGGTCAAAGCATTCAGCCTTAAAAACTGCCCCGCTGGCTTTGAAACCGCGGCAAAAACCTCTGCACTCCTCCCCGAGCTTTATGAGGTGCTGCGGCTGCGCCTTTCGGACGACAAGCAAAAGGCTCTGTTAAAAGACATTGAAATGCCCCTGTCACTTGTGCTTAGCAATATGGAAAAGCGGGGTTTTCTTGTGGATGCGGAGGGCATACGCGCCTTCGGTCAAAGCCTTACCGGCAGAATCGCCGAGCTTGAAAAATCGGTGTATGAGGCGGTGGGATATGAGTTTAATCTCAATTCCCCCAAACAGCTTGCCGACGCTCTCTTTGTAAAACTGGGGCTGCCGGCCAAGAAAAAGACCAAAAGCGGCTTTTCCACAAACGCCGAGGTGCTTGAAGAGCTGCGGGATCACCATCCCGTCGGTGCGCTGCTTGAATACCGCCAGCTTGCCAAGCTTAAATCCACCTATGTGGAAGGCCTTTTGGCGGTAATATCCGACGACGGACGTATTCATTCCACCTTTAATCAAACCGAGACACGCACAGGACGTATAAGCTCCTCCGAGCCCAATCTTCAGAACATTCCCGTCAGAAAGGAGCTTGGCAGGGAGCTGAGACGCTTCTTTGCGGCCAAAGAGGGCTGCGTTTTGGTGGACGCCGACTATTCCCAAATCGAGCTCAGGGTGCTCGCCCACATGGCAAACGACCGCCATATGATCGACACATTCCTGTCGGGCGGAGACATTCATACCTCAACGGCGGCCAAGGTTTTCGGGGTATCTGAAAAGGATGTCACATCCCTTATGCGTTCCCGCGCCAAGGCTGTCAATTTCGGAATTGTATACGGTATAGGTGCTTTTTCGCTGTCGAAGGACCTTAAAATTTCCTTCGGCGAAGCCAAAAGCTATATCAAAAATTATATGGACACATACAGCGGAGTGGCCGATTATATGGAAAAGACGGTGGAAAAGGCCAAGAACGACGGCTTTGTCGAGACACTTTTCGGACGCCGCCGTCCGCTGCCCGAGCTTTCGGCAACCTCGGCCGTGACCCGTTCCTTCGGCGAGCGGGTGGCGCGCAATATGCCTGTTCAGGGAACGGCTGCCGACATTATAAAGATAGCCATGATAAATGTCGAAAAGGCCCTTGAAAAGGCGGGACTTTCGGCAAAGCTTATCTTGCAGATACACGACGAACTGATCGTTGAAGCCCCCGAAAACGAGGCGCAAAAGGCGGCCGAAATACTGAAACAGGAAATGGAGCACGCCGTCGAGCTGTCGGTCCCGCTGACCGTCGATTGCCACACGGGAAAGACATGGTTTGACGCTAAGGAGTAAGCAACAGACGACCACGCACATATTGTGAAAATCGTTGTTGTCAAAACGCCCCGCCGGCGTTAACAAACAAATACCCCGTTCAGCCAGAGCGGTCGTACAATTAACGGAACAACGGCGGCAAAACATCACAGGAAACTAACCAAGGAGACTAAAATGTATCTTGAAGAAATAAAAAAAGAGGCTCAAAGCATCGCCCTGCGGCTGAAAGAATCAGCCCTGCCCGAAGCGGCCGGGATTTTTGAAAAATGCTTTCCCGTAACGGCCGAAACTACCGTTAAAACTGCCTCAAAGGATGACACTTTCCTCATAACCGGCGACATTCCCGCCATGTGGCTTAGGGACAGCACGGCCCAGGTTATTTGTTACCTCCCCCTTGCAAAACGAAACGCCGACGTTGCCGATTTTATCGAGGGGCTGTGCAAAAGGCAGTTTAAATGCATCTGCCACGACCCTTATGCCAACGCATATAATGAGACTCCAAACGGCGGCCACTGCAACGACGACGACAACTGCGACGACCCCCTTATCTGGGAGAGAAAATACGAAGTCGATTCCCTTTGTTATGCCATAAAGCTATCCTACGATTTTTACAAGGCAACCGGAAGAACGGCGCATTTTGACGGCGCGTTTTTCGATGGCGCAAAAAAGATTTTGACCCTTTTTGAAAAGGAACAGCGCCACAAGGAGCTTTCAGATTATAAATTCATCCGTCCGAACACCGCCGAGCACGACACCATGCCGAAAAACGGCGAGGGCAATCCCGTCGGCTTTACCGGTATGACCTGGTCGGGCTTCCGTCCCAGCGACGACCGATGTTTTTATAACTACCTTATTCCTTCCAATATGTTTGCCGCCGTCGAGCTTTTGCACCTTGCCGAAATTTTCGAGGAGATAGCAAAGGACGGACAGCTGTCTCAAAAATGCCGCACCCTTTCGGCCGAGATAAGGCAGGGAATCAGGAATTACGGCTGTGTCGTTCACGAAAATGTCGGCAAAATGTATGCCTACGAGACCGACGGACTGGGGAGTTTCATACTGTCCGACGACGCCAATGTACCGAGCCTGCTTTCGGCGCCATACCTCGGATTTTGCAGCAAAAACGATCCTGTTTACGAGGCCACAAGAGCATTTGTGCTTTCCAAAGACAACCCCTTTTATTTTGAAGGAAGGTATGCAAAGGGCGTGGGCAGTCCCCACACGCCGAAAAGTTATGTCTGGCACATTGCCCTTTCCATGCAGGGGCTGACGGCAAAAGATAAGGAGGAAAAGCTTTCGCTTTTAAAAATGCTTGTCTCCACCACCGACGGAACGAATTTAATGCATGAAGGATTTGACGTAAACGATCCGTCGAAATACACACGTCCCTGGTTTGCGTGGTCGTGCTCGCTGTTCTGCGAATTTGCTATGCACTGCCTTGACGAAGGGGTAATATAAAAGCGCAAAATTTAACGCCCGATGATACGGTCATCGGGCGTTTCGTTATATTCAAGCTTTTCCTGCAGTGTAAAACGCAGTGCCTATGAGCCATAAACGCAATGTCGCACAGGGAAGGCGGGCCAAGCAAAACCGTGCGGGACTTATGCATCTGTTGCTTAATCACATCGCATACATTCGAGTACGCCTGAATGACCTATTAATGGTGCTTCTCGGCCTGTCGTCGCCCATAGGCCTTAACCATAGCGAACAGGGCTTACCTCACAGGATTTAAGGGGCGCCATTGCTATCGGTACAGCTATAGCCCACGGGGGGTACACATCAGCGAGCTGAGGCTATCAGCGCAGCTGATCGGAGGGAGGCTGCCATAAACGCAGAAATGCAGGTGCGGTTTAAAAAGGCAGGCTGCTTTTCGGGTAATGTGCGGGATTGCTGCTCCCTCCGGTCTCGGCCGGGCCGAGACAGCCTCAGCGGCCGGCCGCAGCACAGCCTCTGTCATCGCATTTAAGGGAGGGTAACGGACAGCGAGTCAAGCAACAGATGGTTAACCATAGCGTACATACACGGAGCGGGCGGCAGTTTCGGCCGTCGGTTGTATGGCTGCCGGCACGATTTCCGCTGTTTTCACCCTTGGCTTTGTTCTTTATCGGTGCCGTCGGCACTGTCGGAGCCTGCAGCCTGCTCGAGGGTGGTAAGTGCCTCTTTAAGGGCGTTTACGGGGGTTTGAGTTTTAAGCAATTTTACCGAAATATAAGGCTTGTTTCCGGCGTTTAAAAGTATTCTTCCCCGCATCTTTTCGGCCGCTTTAAGCACCGCCTCAACGCTCGGATTTTTCTGATAAAGCAGTAAACAACCGTTTTGCTGAGACACCTCGTAAATTCCAAGCTTAGCCGCGCGTCCGCGCAGCAGCGCCACATTAACAAGTCCCACAACCGGCTTTGGCGGTTCGCCGAATCGGTCGATAAGCTCGTCGAAAACGTCCTCGCTGTCGGCCTCGCTTCTTATGTCGGCGATACGGCGGTAGATCGAAAGGCGGGTGGGCAGATCCTCGATGTAATTCTCGGGGATATGAGCGGGAATCTGAATGTCCACCGTACACTCGGGTGTATCCTCGACCTTTTCGCCCTTTTCCTCCTTGACCGCGTCGGCAAGAAGCTTTAAATACATATCATATCCCACCGCCGACATCTGCCCGTGCTGCTCTGCACCGAGCAGGTTGCCCGCTCCCCTTATTTCAAGGTCGCGCATGGCGATTTTAAGTCCCGATCCAAACTCGGTAAATTCCCTGATGGCCGAAAGCCTTCGGTCGGCAATGTCCGAAAGCTCCTTTCCTCGGCGGAAGGTGAGATAGGCGTAAGCACGCCGCGACGAGCGCCCCACCCTGCCTCTTATCTGATGAAGCTGGGCAAGTCCCATTCGGTCGGCGTCCTCGATTATAAGGGTGTTGGCGTTTGGCACATCAACGCCGGTCTCGATTATGGTGGTGCAGACAAGCAGGTCGATCTCGTTTTCGATAAGGGCTTTCCACACCTCCGACAGCTGTTCCTCGTTCATCTTTCCGTGAGCCACTCCGATTTTTGCCTCGGGGATTTTTTCTTTAAGGGACAGTGCCACCCGGTCGATGTTGTCCACCCGATTGTGGAGATAATATACCTGCCCGCCCCGGCGAAGCTCCCGCCTTATGGCATCGGTAATTACCCCGCTGTCGTATTCGCATACATAGGTCTGAACAGGATGGCGGTCGAGAGGCGCTTCCTCGATAACCGACATATCCCTAAGTCCCGACATAGCCATATTAAGGGTTCTCGGAATGGGGGTGGCCGAAAGGGTCAGCACGTCCACCGCCTTGAATTTTTCCTTAAGCCGCTCCTTTTGCGCCACGCCGAAACGCTGTTCCTCGTCGACGATAAGCAGCCCGAGATCGCGGAATTTAACATCGTCGGAAATGAGCCGATGGGTGCCGATGACCATATCGGTCTCGCCCCTTAAAAGGCGTTTTATGGTCTCGTTCTGCTGAGAAGGAGTGCGAAAACGGGATAAAAGCTCGATATTTACCGGCATACCGTCCATTCGCCGCAGCACTGTCTGATAATGCTGCCATGCAAGAATGGTGGTGGGCACAAGCAGAGCGCACTGTTTCCCTTCGGCGATGCATTTAAACGCCGCTCTCAGCGCCACCTCGGTCTTGCCAAATCCCACATCTCCGCAAAGCAGTCTGTCCATTGGCACCGGGCGCATCATATCGTATTTTATTTCGTCGATACACCGCAGCTGGTCGTCGGTTTCCTCAAATTCAAAGCGCCGCTCAAAATCGTTTTGCATATCAATGTCGGGCGAAAAGGCATATCCCTTTGTGTTCATACGCTGGGAATAGAGGGAGATAAGGTCCTTTGCAATGTCCTTGACCGCCGATTTGACCTTTGAACGGGTTCTTTGCCAGTCGGTTCCGCCAAGCTTGTTGAGCTTGACCTTTACCTCGTCCCCGCCGGCACCGATGTATTTTGACACAAGATCCAGCTGGGTAACAGGGACGTAAAGCACGTCCTTTCCGGCGTAGCTTATGGTGATGTAATCCTTGATTATGCCGTTTGACTCGATTTTGCGGATTCCCTCGAAAATGCCGATTCCGTGGACGGCATGCACAACATAATCGCCCTTTCTCAGCTCGTCGAGAGAGTTAAAGGCGTTGGGATTTTTCTTGCGCTTGACGGTTTTTGCGGTCGTGCGCTTGCTTTCTGTTATAAGCACGAATTTTGACGGAAGATATTCAAATCCGCCCGATAAGCTTCCCTCGGTCACGGCGATTTTGCCGTAGGGAACGGTGTCGAAATCGGCCTGATAATCGGCCTTAAAGCCCTTGCTTCTCAGATCCTCGGCCAATATTTCGGCGCCCTTTTTGTTGCCGGCAAGTATGGCCACGGCAAAGCCCCGCGACATAATCGGTTCGAGATCGTCGCAAAGCTGGGATATATTTCCCGAAAAGGGTGTGGAGGTTTTAACCGTAAATGAACACAACTCTTTTATGGGCACGTCAAAGCTGCCCCGGGCAAAGGAATCGAGGAATATCGCTCCCTGCTCGGTGTATTTTTCGCAAATTTCCTCAAAGGTCAACGCATATTTTTCAAGGCCGCGGCACAAAAGCCCCTCGTTAAAAAGCGCCTTAATGTCTTCGTTTAACTGCCAATGGAAAACCCGTGCCTTTTCCTTGACCTTGGCGGTGTCGCTGACAAAAAGCAGGGCGTCGGCGGTATAGTCGAAAACCGTGCTTTGGGCCCCTTCGATAAAGGGGATAAAACGGTCAAGTCCCTCGGCCGTGCCGGTGGTCTTTAAAAGCTCGGCATCCGAAAGCATCTGCGCCTTGGTCTTTTCGGATTTTGGGGAGCGCAGGCGCTTTGCGATGTCCTCGATTTTTTCAGAAAGCTCCTTCGGCTCGCTTAAAAGTATCTCTCTTGCCGGGGCGACCGTAAGGCTGTCTATGCTGTCGTTTCGGCGCTGGGAAAGCACATCAAAGCTTCCCATACAGTCGATCTCGTCCCCCCAGAATTCTATACGCACGGGAGCTTCCCGATCGGGGGTGAATATGTCGAGAATACCGCCCCTTTTGGCAAACTGCCCCGGTCCTTCAACCGTATCGCAGCGGGTGTATCCCACGCTTAAAAGCCTTTTTACCACTTCGTCGGGAGAAATTTCCTGCCCCGAGCGAAGGGAAAAATTCATACGGTAAAGCTGCTCGGGAGAAACGGTAAATTCCATTGCCGAATCGACGCAGGCTATAAGGACGCCGTAATCCCCCTCAAGCACCTTGGACAGCACAAAAAGCCGCTGCTGCTCATATTCTCTCGAAGCGGCTCCCGGGCGGAAATCAAAGTCCTTTGCCGGAAGAAGCAGAGCGTTTACACCCATGGCGTTTATGTCGGCGCAAAGCTTTGCTCCCTCGCCCTCGTCCCCAACAAGCACAAGGCCTCTGCGGTCCTGATTTTTGCACAGAGTGGAGATTATGTGGGCACGGTGGATGTGTGAGACACCGGTTACACCCATGGGCAGCCGTTCCTTTTCGGCCGCGTTTTCAAGGGCGCGGTATTCGGGAAGGGCGGTTAAAAAATTGTCGAAAAACTTCATATTTTCTCCTAATGTCGGCGCAGAAGAAGGGCTTCTTCCGCACAAAATTTTTGCCAAAAAGATTTTACGGCCGCAATCCATTAAGCGCAGCCAATTAGCAGACCATTGCGGCATCTCATCTCAAGCAGCAGACAGGCACACATTAAGCTGACACGACCCGCCATTGCAGCCGATCAACGCAAGCAGCGCACAGACACTGTAACCCGCCGCAGCCTATCAGCACAACCGTGTCATCTCGGACATTTGCGCGGATTTTGCAAAATTCACTGAGATTTTGTAATATTCCGCAAAACGGGAATTGCCCCGCAACGCCCTTTAAGGGGGTATTGCGGGGTTAAAATAACGCTATTTGTTTTTTGCGCCCATAAAGACAGTCATCGGCCGAAACGCCGCCGGCAGGCAGGCTGTTTTTGGCAGGTTTAATATGTGCAATATGGGTCAGGCAATTATTTATTCTCGAACATTTTAAGAATGGTCTGATCGCCGTAAACGCTCTCCCAGTCGGCCTTGAAGTCATCTATTGCATAAAGGGTCATGGGATGATAGATTATCGAATCGTAAAGCTCGGGAGTGATGGTGATGGCGTGGGTGCCGAGCATGGCAATCTTGTGCACCTGCTCAACCGTCTTGAAGGAGGCGGCAAGCACCTTGGTGGAGATGTTATGAGCCTTGAAGAGGGTCACGATGTCGCCGACAACGTTAACACCGTCGGAAACGATGTTGTCGAGACGGTTAACGTAAGGAGCAACAAAATCGGCACCGGCCTTAGCGGCAATAAGAGCCTGCTGAGGGGTGAAAATGGCGGTTTCGGTAACCTTCATACCCATTTCCTTGAGCTTGGAGGTGGCTTTAAGTCCCTCCTTGGAGATGGGAACCTTTATATAGAGGTTGCCGCCCACATAATCCCGCAGATCGGTGGCCTCTTTAACAATTTCATCGTAAGAATCGCCGGTAACCTGAATGTGGAACATTCTCTCCTCACCGATGATCGAGCGTATCTCCTTAATGAGCTTGGGGAAATCGGAATGCTCCTTGGAGATTATCGAAGGGTTGGTGGTAACGCCGTCGATAGGATAGTATTTGACGCAATGGCGAATCTTGTCCAGATTGGCGGTGTCCATAATGTACAGCATAATTTCTTCCTTCTTTTTTATGTTTTTTATCGGGAAAGCGTTTTCGCGCTCCCGCGAAAGTCAAAGACATCGAGGGTCGGTCCTGCATTTTTGAAAGATTCACCTTCAAAGAGTATACGGGACAAAACCCATCTTTTCTTTTCAAAAAGATTATAACATAGTGAAAAAGCAAAATCAAGTATATGTGCAAATATGCAGGCAAAAACTAATTGCAGCCAAACCGCAAAAAAATGTTGAAAATAACAAAAAGTGTTACATACATACCGCCGTCAAAGCGCTTATCGGCGGGGATTGCTTATCCTCAAGAATTATTTATCCGCCGGATTTTCTTGTCGGTGATGTTTTTCCGACTGATTTTCCTGCCCGTGAAGTTTTACCCATAGAATTTTTTTAGCCGCTCCATTTCCTGTCCGTTTGACTTTATTGTCTGCCCGGTTTTCCGTTTCCGCGGCGGGACTGCCCGCCGCATAATGATTAACCGCACAATGTACACGGTTTATCCGTCAGCGCGGCAGGTTATACACACTCACAGTCTGCTTATATTCAAATTGCTTATATTCAGCACCTGCCCGTTTGTTCCCGCGTAGGGCCGTTAACTAAGCAAAACCCGCCGTCGAAGCTTGGCTTCGGCGGCGGGAGATTTAGCTTTATGGGATTAACCCTTTTACATTGTGTTTTGACCCTTCAAAAAGACCTTTTGCCGTCTTTTACTGAGCGTGCTTTATCCACACGATTTCCGAATCAACATCATCTTTAAGGGTTATGGTCAAACCGATGTTCATAAGGTCTCTACCGGTCATAACGGTGTTGAGAACGGTGTTGTCCTCAAACTCGAGGGCGTATCTTTGGGTAGGATTGAGGCCTCTGAGCTTAATGGTCTTGACCTTTCCGCCTTCTGCCGAGGGCTTGAACACAAACAGAGCGCCCTTGATTTCGTTTTCGCTGTCGGCGTCGATATACTGAATGCCGTCCCAGTTAACTCCGTCGGGTCTGGGAAGGACGTGGTAAAGATCGGCATCCTTTGCGAGAGGTCTGATCTTCTCTTTGTACATTTTGATGTACTTGTCGTAATATTCCTCAAGGCCGAACTGGAGGCTTCCGTTCTTGGGTCCCGACCAGCTTGCGAACATTATGCTTCCCATAATTACGCTTCTGAAACCGAAGTCGGGATTTGTTCCCTTGATGTAATACTGAGAGCAGTTAGGCATACACTTATCCATATTGGAGGGGGCCTGAAGCTGCGCTGCGGGGAAGCAGTAGGAGGAATCATAGAAGGTGGTGCGCAGGCTGTTGAAGTCGGCCGAGTCGTCGTTGTTGATGTATACCGTGCGGGAAAGGGTTGCGAAATCCTTAAGGCTGCCGCCGCTGGAGCAGTTCTCATAGCGGAACTGATCGTAGTTTGCATAGAGATAATCGACTATCTCATAGAAACCGGTGGCGTTCCAATACTGAACGTCGGTTCCGTTTGCAAAGTGGCGGTTATCCTTATCCGAGCTTTCGGCGATGGGCTCAAAGTCGGTTCTCCAGGTGCGTACGCCGTTGCCCTTGAAGAAGCTGAGCAGCTTATCCTTAAGCCAGTTTACGCAGTCCTTATTTCCAAGATCGGCAAAGTTGCCGTCGGTGTTGGTGTAATTAACGAACCATTCGGGATGTCCGTTAGGTCCGCGGGAGGTAAGGGCATCGGGATTTTCGTTTTTGGCGTCGTGGAGAAGTACGTATGTGGTAAGGTTGATGCCCCTTTGAGTGCAGAGGGCGGCAAACTCCTGAAGATTGTTGCAGCCGTAGGAATTTATGTTTTCAATATATCTAAGGTCTCTGACCTCGTTCCAGTCGCCTTCGATTCCGCCCCAATTATTAACAATTTTATCTTTCGGGCCGGCCCACCATCCGTTGTCCCACTTGACCGATTCAATTCCGCCGACCCTGTCAATTTCAAGGCCGATCTGCATATCCATCTGGGTATAAGGCTCGTTGGGATCTTCTCTGATTATAGCGGGGGTCTTGGTGTTATAGAACCAGCGCTTAAACTCGTTGCTTCCCTCCTCGATGTCGCCGAGATAAGTGCCGAAATAGACGCTGGGAATGTCGAGAGCGGTACCGCCTTCGACCCTTGTCTTAAAGTTGGCAAAGTAAACGTTCATTAAAACGGTGTTGCCGTTTCTCTTGGCCATCATACTTCCCGAGGGCCATTCAAGAGCGGCATAGAAGCCCTTGTTGCCGTAATCAATGTAAATCATGGGAACATCGTCGGCGCCGCCCTGGGTGGTGGAGGTGGTGGTTCCAACCGCTGCACCGTCTACCAAGGTAGACATCTGCAGTCCGTCGGGATAGTAGGTCTGTCCCTCGGTGCGGATCTTAAGAGCGGTAGGATCTCCCTCTCCGCCGGCTCCGACATTGAAGAAGTCCTGAAGATTGATGGTAATTTTCTCTTCGTTTTTATTAACCAGCTTTTCCGAGAACTGGAAGGGACCTGCATCATCGTCCGAGCAGACGGCATAGATCTCGTAATCAAAGCCTGCCGCAGCATCGGTATATGTGACCTTATATCCGGTCAGTCCCTTGTTGCCCGAAACGTCGCTTTCGGTGGTCTTATAGTCGGAAATTCCGGCATATTTCCACTTAAATGCGGTGGTTGCGCCGTTTGCCTCGTAGGAGGTGGGCATAGAAATGGTGACCGGATCGGTTATCATTTCGGTTTTGTCTCCGTCGTTTTTTAGAGAGGTTATGGAAGCTCCCTTTTTGGAAACCGAAAGTTCAAGCTGAGATTTCTTTGCTTTAAGTACCACAAGCTGATCCTCCGCAGGGAAACGATTGATTATATTAAGCGCCTTTTTAAGTATGAGCAGCGCCGATACGCCGGTCACTTCGTTCTTCTCGGTAACCATTGCGGCCTTCATACCCATACCGTTGAGTGTGATCTTTTTAACGGCCAACTGGAGAGCAAGAAGGGCATCCTTTACCTCGACCTTGCCGTTTTGGTCGATATCTCCGAGGGTTACCGAATTATACTTGTCAAAAAGTTCCTGAGCAGCCTTTTCAAAGCTGCCGTCAACGCCGGCCTTGTCGCCCTTAATGAGGTTCTCATAGGCGTTTATGGCTCTTTCAAGCAGCTCATAGTTGTCTTCGTTGATGGTGTCGGCGGTGGGGATCTTGGAAATAAGATCCTTTGCCACTTCTATCTCATCGGGGTGGGTGATGTCGGGAAGATTTGCGGCAGCTTTATCAATCGTGGAAATGGTGATCTTATCCTCGTCGCCGGCATAATATGAGCCGATGGGACGATACTCCTTGCCGCCGTCCTTAAATGCATATTCCATAATCTCGTCGTTGCGGGTTATGCGGATGTTGTCGAAATATGCGGTGGTTTTGCCGGTAAAGTTTTCAAAAGCGACAATAACAAAGTTGTCCGAGGTGCCGTTTACAACGGCATTGAGCTTTACCTTTCGGGAATACCATTTGCCGTATGCATACTCGCTTAAATCGGCACTGGGATGTCCCTTGATTCCGTTTGTGTCTTTAAAGTCAGCCCAGTCGCGGCAGTATCTGCTGCCCTCGCCTGCGAAATCAAGACCGCCGACGCCTGCCACATTATCTTTAAGGTAGACATCGTATTCAAGATAATCTCCGTCCTGGATTTCAGGGGTGAGCCATCCCAGTCTTACATAGCTGAGATGGGACGCGCCGGTTCCGTCAAAGTCGATTTTCAGTATTTTTTCGGTCTCTTCTTCGGCAAAGGAAATGCCCGAAAGAAGCGCACAACAGCTGAAAACCATCGACAATGCAAGAACCAGAGAGATGATTTTTTTCATTCGTTTTACCTCACAATCAAAAAAAATATAAGTAAAATCAAGTGATTCACAACAATATAATAACATTTGCAATTTTTCGTGTCAAGCATTTAACATAAA
>CAKSDF010000015.1 GCA_934444695.1 uncultured Eubacteriales bacterium
CCGGGAAAACGGCAGCGTTAAGGTGCAAATAAAGGACAAGGGCGATTTTGCCGAGATTTCGGTAGCCGACACCGGCATCGGCATTCCCGAAGACCAAAAGGAACGGGTATTCGAGCGGTTTTTCCGGGTTGATAAAAGCCATTCCAAAGAGGTCGGCGGAACGGGGCTGGGACTTTCGATAGTCAAGCATGCCGTCAAAAACCTCGGCGGAGAGGTTTCTCTTGAAAGTGAGCTTGACAAAGGCACCACCGTAACCGTCACCATCCCGAAGGAATAAATTTTTTAAAGGAACATCAAATGCATTAAAGCTTTGATTGTTCCTTTTTGCTTATATCATCTCGTCGATCGTCGGAAACGCCAATAAAACAGTGTTCCGGCATAAATCACACACAATGGATTTTCTCACAGATACGAAACTATTTTCTACAGCAAGTTCACCCCACCGTGGGGGTTATTATATTCGTTATTTATAGCTTAAACAATTTTTTTAATAGACATTTACAACCGGCCGACGCACCCATAACGGCCCATAGCAGTATTAACCGTCTGCTGCATCGAGTTGCAGCAACGGCTGATATAGTTCCATATCAATTACCGACAGCACAGCACAACAATTATCAGCACAAAAAATCTTCCAAAGGTTCAAATCAAACAAAATGATTCTTGACAAGACTTTAGATGAATATTATAATAAAGGTAATCTATAAAAGGAGTGTATGTAATATGCGCAGTTATGGTTCATCGGCAGAAGAAGAAATCATGAGAAGCCTTCTCGGCGGTTCTTCTTCATCTTCATCGGGAGATTTCTCCTCGGCAATTTCCATTCTTGCCATCATTTTGGCAATCGCAGCCACCGTTCTCGCCTTTGTTTTCATCCTTTCTAAAAAAGGCAGAGCAAGCCAAAAACCCTTCGTTAAATTCCTTGTTAACGTATGTGATTTCCGCAGCCTCATCATCGAAAAGATCCTTAAGGCCCTCTACATCTTCTCTACCTCCTTCACCATTCTCCTCGGCTTCCTCGGAATATTCAATTTCGGCTCCTACGACTACGGCGCAACCCTTCTCCAGAGCCTGCTCACAATGATTCTCGGACCTATCGTTGTCCGCATCATTTACGAGCTGATCATGCTGGCTGTTCTGGCTGTTAAAAACATCATCCAGATCAACAACAAACTTTCCCAGCTTACCGGAGACGATGCTTCGGCAAACGTCAGCTTCGACACCGATCTTTCGGCTCTCAAGAAATATGCTCCCACCGCTCCCACACAGCCCGTAGCTCCCGTTGCTCCCGCTGCAGCTCCCGTTCAGCCTCATATGGTATATTGTGAGAAATGCGGAACTCCCTACGATGAAAATGCCGGCGGATGCCCCAACTGCAACAAGTAATTAAGGGACGCATAATCAGCAAAACATAAAACAAAGCACAAAACAAAACACCGCTCACGGTCGAGAAACGGCTGTGAGCGGTGTTTTTGATTATCAAGTAAATTTTATTGAATCGGCTTTAAATGTTTGCGAAAGGCACCATTTCCTCGCGCAATTGCAGAAGGAACCGTTAATGGCCTCGTTTAAAGAAAGGGCAGCTATATGCGTTGCAGTTGAATCGACTTTCTACTTTCGGCCCTTTCGTTTTTTGAGGTTTTCGTAAAATGCCTGTTCGTTTTTATTGTCTCCCGGTTTATAATAAACCGTGTTTTTAAGACTATCGGGAAGATATTGCTGCTCGACATAATGATTTTCAAAGTCGTGGGGATAAAGGTATCCCTGACCCTTTTTCTCGGCGTCCTCACCGTCGAAATGCTTGTTCTGAAGGCACCGGGGCACAGGTCCCGCCTTTCCGTTTTCCACATCCCTTTGAGCCGCCGCAACGGCAAGATAGCCTGAATTTGATTTCGGCGACAGAGCGATGAGAATGGCGGCATCGGCAAGGGGCAGCCGCGCTTCGGGCATTCCAAGCTGCAGCGCCATATCCACCGCCGACTTAACAATGGGGATTATCTGAGGATATGCAAGTCCCACGTCCTCACAGGCGGCGCACATAAGTCTGCGGCAGGCCGACGGCATATCCCCCGCAAGAAGTATTCTCGAAAGATAATGCACCGCCGCGTCGGGATCGGAGCCTCTCAGCGACTTGTGCAGTGCGGAAATGCAGTCGTAGTGCTCGTCCCCCGTTCGGTCATACCGCTGAGCCGAGTTTTTGGTAAGCTCCTCCACAAGCTCGGTAGATATAAGGGCAGGATCCTGTCCTGCGGGACAGGCAAGCATACACATCTCGCATATACCGATCGCCTTTCGGACATCTCCGCCGCAGGCATCGGCTATCTTGCTTTTTGCGGCGTCGGAAAGCTCCACTGCCACGCCGTTTTCCTCGGCCAGAATGTCAAAGGCACGGGTTATCGCGGGTTTAACGTCCTCGGGGGTGACAGGCTTAAATTCAAAAACGCTGCATCGGCTGAGCAGGGCGTTATAGATATAAAAATAGGGGTTTTCGGTGGTGGATGCAATCAGCGTTATGCCCCCGTTTTCCACCGTTTCGAGAAGGGATTGCTGCTGCTTTTTGGTGAAATACTGAATCTCGTCCAGATATAGAAGTATTCCTCCCGGTGCGGCGAGGGTGCCTATCTGGGAAATAACATCTTTAATGTCGGAGGTGGAGGCGTTTGTGCAATTGAGCCGACAAAGCTTCCGGTCGGTTTTTGCGGCGATAATGGAGGCAAGGGTGGTCTTTCCCGTGCCCGAAGGGCCGTAAAAAATGAGATTGGGAATGTCGCCCGATTCGATTATGTTGCGCAGGGCCTTACCCTTACCGATGAGATGGGCCTGTCCCACCATTTGGTCAAGAGTTTTCGGACGTATACGATCGGCCAAAGGAGCGCGCATTTTTCCTAACCTCCCTTAAGAAAATATTTTTTCAAGTCTCGGTTTTATGATGAGCGTCAGCCCGCAGGCGGCCGCTATCTTTACCGCGTCGCCCAAAAGGAAGGGCACAACGCACACACCGAGAGCATACATAACGCCCTTTCCGGTAAGGGCCAAAAACCAGGCCGTTCCGAAGGCGTAAAGCACTACCGTTCCCGCAATACAGGAAACGGGAAGCATAATTTTTCTGTCACAAAATTTCAGCAAAAGCCCGATGACCAAAACGCAGGGAATGTATCCGATTATGTATCCGCCGGTCATTCCCACAAGCTTTTGAAATCCCCCTTCAAATCCCGCAAAAACCGGCACTCCCACCGCTCCCAGCAGTATGTAAACCGCCGTTGCGGGCAAGGAAACGCTTAATTTTGCCGAGGTAGCGGTAAAATATACGGCCAGCGTGGCAAGGGAAACAGGCACGGGACCTATCTGCAAAGAAAATGGCGCAGCAACGCACAAAAGCGCCGCAAAAAGCGCCGTAAGCACGGTGGTTCTTGTCTTTTTGCTCATAATTTCTTCACCTTAGAAACAATAGCGGCAGCAAGCAATGCTATCATATTAACGGCCACGATGGAAGCGCCCACAGGCAGATTTAAGAAGAAGGATAAGCACAGTCCGAGAAGGAAGCACACCACCGATACCATCGACGAAACAACCACCACCGATTTAAAGCTTTTGACCAGCCGCTTTGATATGATGGCGGGGAAAATTATAAGACTTGCAATGAGCAGGGTGCCCATCATCCTCATACCGATAACCACCGTCACGGCGGTCAGGAAGGATATAAAGAACTGATAAAGTGTAACGTTTATTCCGCAGGCCTTGGCATAAACCTCGTCGTAGGTCACCATAAACAGGCGGTTATAAAGCAGTATAAAGGCCACAATGACCACCAGTCCGAGAATTATGCTGAGCACAAGGTCGGTGTCGGTTGTGCCGAGAATGCTTCCGAACATATAGCTGTACACATCGACGCTCATTCCGCCCGAAAGGTAGGTTATTATTATGCCGAGGGACAAGGCTCCGGTTGAAACCACGCCGATAGCGGTATCACCGTTTCCGCCGCTCTTTTGGCTTATGAGCATAATGGCAAATGAGGCCGCCGCCACAATGGGCATGGAAACATAAATGGGCGACCATCCGAGGGCGATGGCAAGTGACAGAGAAGCAAATCCGATATCCGCAAGGCCGTGGCCGATGAGGGCATAGCGCTTGAGCACCAGTATCACGCCCAGCAGCGCCGCACATATGGATATGACCGTTCCGACAATGAGGGCGCGGGTCATAAAGGGCTGGGAAAGCGCCGCCAAAAACTCACTCATGCTTGCACCCCCTGTGATGATGGTAAAAATGCCATGCCTCGGCATTTCCGTCGAATTCTATTTTCTGATTGATAACGATAACACGGTCGGCGTATTTGCCGATCTCCTCCATATCGTGGGAAACCATAACCACCGTCATACCGTCGGCGTTAAACTGCTTGAGCATCGTGTAGATTTCGGCCGAGATGTTGGCATCAAGTCCCGCACAAGGCTCGTCGAGAAACAAAAGCTTGGGCTTTCGGCAGATCGATCGGGCAAGCATAACCCTTTGCTGCTGACCGCCCGAAAGGCCGCCGATGCGCTTGTCGGCGATGGACTGTATGCCCATTTTTTCTATAGCCGCCCCTGCAAGCGCCTTATCTTCTTTTGAATAGAAGGTGGAAAAACGCCTTCCGCTTTTTTGGGTGCCGGTCAGCACTACCTCTTTTACCGTTGCGGGGAATCCCTTCTCCACGGGATTTTGCTGAGGGAGATATGAAATCTCATCGGGCGAAAGAGGAGTATACACACTGCCGCTGTCGGTTGGCACAAGGCCCATTACGGCCTTTAACAGGGTGGATTTTCCCGATCCGTTGTTTCCCACAAGGCATAAGTACTGCCCCTGTTCCACGTCGAGAGAGACGTCCTGTAAAGCCGGAATACGCCCGTATGATACGGTTAGATTTTTTACCGAAAGGATGTTCATTAGGCAAGACCCTTCTTCAGATTTTCCAGATTTCTTTTCATAATGTCCACAAAGGAAACGCCGCTTTCAAAATCCTCTTTGGAAAGATTATGGGCGGTGCTGAACTCGGCAAGAGAGCAACCGGCAGCGTCGGCAATCGACCGCGCAACCTTGGGGTCGGCAAGCTCCTCGTGGAAGATATACTTTGCTCCCGAGGCCTTTATGTCCTCGGTTATTTTGGCGACGGTTTTGGAGCTCGGCTCCACATCGGTGGTGCAGGAATTATAAACCGTTTCGTATTTAAGGTTATAGGCATCGGTAAAATATTTATAGGCAAACCGCCCACCGAAGAATATCTTTTTGTCTCCCGCATTTTGCACCGTTTGCTTAAACTGCTCGTCAAGATCATTAAGCTCGGCCTTTAATGCGTCGGCGTTTTTGGTGTAATAATCCTTGTTTTCGGGCTGTTTTCCGCAAAGAGCCGAGTTTATTTCGTCGGCCATAATAACGGCGTTTTTCATATCCAGCCACATATGAGGATCCTTTTCGTCCCCATCGATGTCGTCCTTAAGGGTGACGGCCGAGGAAAGGTCGATAACGGCAGTTTTTTGTCCCACCGAGGCGCTCGAAAGCACCCGCTTAACCCAAGGCTCCATTCCGTCTCCGGTGTAAAGGAACAGATCACAGCTGCCGATGGCCGAAATATCCTGAATGGTGGGGTCATAGGAATGAGCCTCCACACCGGGCGACAACAGAAGCTTAACATCGGCCTTATCACCCGCTATTTTTTTGGCAAAATCATATTGAGGGAAAAGCGTGGTCACGATGCTTAAGGTAGTTTCTCCGCCTTGCTCGGGATTTTGTTCCTGCTCCCCGCTTTTGCAGGAAGAAAGACAAAACATTACGGAAACGGCAAGAGCGGCCGCCGCAAAACGGCAAAAAAGTTTTTTCATAAAAAATACTCCTGATATAAAAAGATAAAATTAATGTCAACCGGGTTAAACAGCTAAAAGAAACAGCCCTGCCAAGATACAATGCGCAAAACCGACAGGCGATCGGTATGACAACTCAGGCAGCTATGCCCGGTAACTAAACGTAATCCCCATGACCAATCAGTCTGACAGCCGGAGGTCATGCCCGGCAATTAAGTATGGCAGCCCGCCCAGTCAGCCGCACGGTACAATCGGCAGCTCAGCCGATAATCCCGCGTCAATCCTCGATATTCTTGGTGGCGACGGCGTTAAGCCCCATATCCGCCCGGTTTCCGGCAAGCAGTTCATAATATCCCTGAACCCCCACCATGGCGGCGTTGTCTCCGCAGTATTTAAGCTCGGGAAGAAACAGCCTTTTGCCCGACTTTTCGCAGCTTTCAAGAAGCATCCTTCTAAGCAGCGAATTGGCCGAAACTCCGCCCGCAACGGCTATTTTATCAAAGCCCTGCTGCTTGGCGCAAAGCATGGTTTTTTCCACGCATATGCCGCACACCTTTTGCCGAACGGCAGCCGACAGATCCTCTTTTGAATAGCTTTGGTTTTTCTGGGCGGCGTTATGTATTGTATTTATGACGGCGGTTTTAAGTCCCGAAAAGCTGAAATCGAAAACGCTTCCGTCCACCGAAGGGGTTGGAAGCTTATATTTGGACGGATCGCCCTTTTCGGCCACAATGTCAAGCTCCACCCCACCGGGATAGCTCATTCCCATGGCGCGGGCGGTTTTGTCGAAGCATTCTCCCGCCGCATCGTCCCGCGTTTTTCCCAGCACGCGGAATTTTGTATAATCGTCCACCGCCACGATCTGGGTGTTTCCGCCCGAGACCACAAGACAGAGAAAGGGCGGTTCAAGGTCGGGATGGGTAATATAGTTTGCCGCAATGTGCGAGCGCAGATGATGCACCCCGCAAAGAGGTTTGTTTGATGAAAGGCACAGTCCCTTTGCAAAATTGACTCCCACGAGAAGCGAGCCTATAAGCCCCGGATACGCGGTGACAGCCACGGCGTCGATGCCGTCAATTGTCAGTCCCGCCGAGCTTAACGCCTTTTCGGTAACGGCGCAAATGCTCTCGGTGTGCTGACGGGAGGCGATTTCCGGCACCACACCGCCGAACACCCTATGGGTCATTATCTGGGAAGCGACGGCGGTGGACAGCACCTTTCTGCCCTCGGTAACGGCAGCGGCGGTATCGTCGCAGGAGGATTCTATTGCGAGAATTTTCATATTTCGGTCAATTTCCTTTGCTGGTTATTTGCTTTGCTGACGAATTGCTTTGCCGACAAATTGCTTTGCTGATGAATTGCTTTGCTGATGAATTGCTTTGCCGACAAATTGATTTACGCTTTACCGTGATTTACTTTAAAGGGACTTCACAAATCAATATCGGCAAGTCCTTTTTGACAGAGCTTTTTGTTAAAGCTCACTTATTTTTATTATAAATAATATTAAGTCCCTCTAAAAGCAGGTCGCTGTTGAGGATATAATCCCTTTTGCAGTAGGCGGTAACGGCGGCAGCCCTTCCCCCCGTTGCAACCAGAGTGGCCTTTTGGCCAAGCTCCTCTTCAATGCGCTGCGCCATACCGTCCATCATTGCCGCAGTGCCGTATATAAGGCCCGATTTCATCGATTCGACGGTATTGGTTCCGATGACCGCGCCGGGATTTTCAAGCTCGATAAAGGGAAGCTGAGCGGTTTTAGAGGCCAGCGCATCAAGAGAAATCCCCATTCCGGCCGAGATGGTTCCGCCAAGGAACTCTCCCTTTTCATTCAAAACGCTTATGGTATTGGCCGTTCCCATATCGAATATTATGCAGGGAAGCGGATATTTTGCCGCGGCAGCGACCCCTCCCACCACAAGGTCGGCGCCAAGCTGGGCGGGATTGTCTATTTTAATGTTAAGGCCGGTTTTTACCCCCGGGCCAACTATACAAAGAGAAAGCCCCAGCACCTTTTTGACCGCCTGTTTAAGAGCCACATTGACCGCCGGAACGACCGATGCGGCAATGGCTCCGTCAAAGGCTTCAAAATCAAAGCCCTCTAATTTTATGAGATTATAAAGGTCGGCGGCATACTGATCGCCGGTACGCACCACGTCGGTGGACATTCTGACCGAGCCTTTAAGCTGCTCACCGCAAAAAAAGCCGATGGTCGTGCAGGTATTTCCAACATCAAAAACAATTACCACAGCGTTACACTTCCCTGATTTCACATTTAAAAGCGACATTCCGAAACCTATTCAAACACAACCTGCCGTTGCAGGACAGGTCTCATCGGCCGAAACAGCGCACTAAACCAATATACAATTATTTTAACATAAATATACCCAAAAATCAACAAGCCGAAAAAGAAAAAGCACCGTCTCTTATAAAATGCAAAAACAAAACACAAAACCAAAAGAGCCTCGGAAAATTCCGAAGCCCTTTGCGGTAGAAAATTTGAATATGTCCGCTTTGTTCCCGCTGCCGAGCCGGCTTTTCACAACCGGGCCGAAATGCAGGCACATCCATCATGCCAAAATCAGATGAAGTATATTTCAACATTTCTTCTGCCGAAGCTGACGGCCGAGGAGCCGTCCCAGAAGAAAAGGTCGACCTTAACGGTGGAGTTGCTTATAAATCCGCCGGTATCGGCAGCCTTGGCCACACCGTAAATGTAGCTTCCGTCAGAAGCGCGGATGTACATCATTGTGCCGTAAGGGATCTGACGGGGATTGACGGCGATATATCCAAGCTGTGCCGGCTCACCGGTAGCGGTGATGCTGCCGTCCTCGGGGGAATATGCCGTTGCAACGGCGGTTATGCACTTGGAATAGTTAAGAGGACGTCCGTTTTCGTCAACCTCGATGGGGGTTCCGACGCTCAGGGGAGAAACCAGTCTGCCGTTGACTTCGGCCGAAGAGGTGATTCCCGAATCGGAGGTCTTAACCGCGGCCGATGCGGCAGCCGTCTCGGCGCTTTGGGATGATGCGCTTTCGGTCGATGCCGATGCGGTCGACTGCTTCTGTTTCGTGCCCTTTAAAATTTCGGCATTTACAGGCTCGGAAAGTGTGGTCGCCGAGACCTCCTCGCGGGAAACCTCGTTCTGATCGCTGTAACCAACCTTATAATTCTTTTGGCAAAGGCCGTTTGCACCCTCGGTTACAACCTTTTCCTCGCCCTCGTAAAGCTCGTCGGAATCGGTATAAATCGTTTCAAAGGGGATTTCCTCACAAGCGGTCTCGTAAACGGTATAATTATATGCCACGTTTACTTCCGTGTCCTCGGTGAGGATGGTGTTAAGGGGAAGATCCACCGAATAGCTGACAGTGGGAAGAAAGTCGAGTCTTTCAAGTGCAATTTCAAGAGAGCTGCAATAAAATTCTCCGGTTTTTGTTTCGCCGTCCTTGGTGGCGGTGAGAGTGAAGGGGCTTCCTACCGACAGGTAATAGCCGTTTTCGTTTTCGTAAAGCTCATAACCGTCATTTTCGTCAACCTCGATTCCGTAGGTCGAAAGCATTTTTTCAACCTCGGTGAGAACGGTGGAGAAAACCTTCTTTTCGCCCTTGTTGTATACCGTAAGAGGGCGTTCGTTTCGTCCTGCCGTAAAGGCGAGAACCGTGCTCGACATAAGCAGCGTGAAGATAACAAGCACGATAATGGGGGTTCTGACAAAGCGCAGGAGACCTTTTGCATTGTCGTTGATACTAAACATAAAATAAAATTCCTTTCAAAAGAGCGCCGAAAATAAGTCGCTGATGGCGCCGATTAGTTCGAACCGCAAAGCAAATTTTTCGCGGTGTTTTTTCGAACCTTGACTATTATATGGATGAACTCCCGGGCAGTCAACATTCGGTTTATAACTTTTTTTTGGGCATAAAGACAAAAAATAATGCCAAAAAAGAATTATAAAACGGTTACAAAACTGTTACAAATACGATTTTTGGTATTTTTTGTATTGTGTCTGTAACCTCTTTTGTGCACAATGACCCCTTGCTGCGGTTTATAATCACAATACGAAAATATCGGTGTTTTCTTTGATTCCCTTAATTATTCACGATATTTTCCGCATACACTCACGAATGAAAAAGATTTTTTCATTCCAAATTGTTTCAAAAACAGACAATTTCAAGGAATTTTCCCTTTAAAATTTAAAAAGTTATCAATTTTGTAACTTTATTATTCTTATTTAGAATAATAAAACAGCTATATTTTTTTGATTTTTTTAAAAAAAGGCGGCTAAATACCGTTTTTAAGGTTTTTTTCGGCCGAAAATTCACGGTAAAGTGGGAAATTTAAGCTGTTTTTTCGATAAAATCGGGCCAAAAAACTGCCCAAAGCCGTTTAACCATAGCGCACATAGGAGACTGCGCCGTGGGATGACAAGAAGGATATGGAATATACAGCTAATGATATGGGATGTACGGTCGCAGCGGTTAGACGGTTAGGCGGTTATACTATACGATTGTTGGGGGAATGTATGATGCACGCTACTGCGGAAGTTGTGCGACGTGATGCTTGGCAGGCAGCAAATGGAGATACGCTGCAAGGGGCTGTGCGGAAAGCTGAGGCAATCAGCGCAGCTGATCGGAGGGAGACCGATTGGCAGACATAACCGGGCTGGGGTTAAAAAGCAGCTTTTTCTTTTAGGTAAAGCTGCCGGTTGATACTCCCTCCGCTCTCGGCCCTGCCGAGATGCCTCAGCGGACGGATAGGGAAAAAGCTTTATCTTTTGACCAACGCAAAACGGCCGACGGGATTTTCCCGTCGGCCGTCGGTTTTAAGTTTTAAACGGTAACAGCGCCGCTTGCTTTCAGCATAACTGCTTATTAAAATAATTGTCCGCTGACGCCGGCAGAGCTGTTTATTAACAGCACCGCTCAATAACAAGGCTGCTTATTAATATGGCTAACCATAACAAGGCTGCTTACATTATATAATAAATAAGCAATACCTTTAAAAATCAGCAACACATTTATAATATAATCCTTAACAATAAACGTCTTAAATCTGAATTGCCGCCGTACAGCGCCCGCTCTTCCGATTACTGTTTAACCTTGGGCAGGGTCACAAGATCTACCGATCGCTGAAGCACCAGCAAGGCATCGGTAACGGTAACGTATCCGTCAAGATTTGCGTCGGCAAGGGATTTCTGATCTTTAACAAGATCAAGTGTGCCCACCGTATTCTGAAGTGTGGCGAGGGCATCGGAAGCGGTGATCCCGCCGTCCATATTCACATCTCCCATTTCATAAACGGTCATCTGTCCGTCGCTTGTTACGGCGGTGGAAAACGCTATCATGGGCACTCCTTCCGAGCTGCAGGCGTTGACATTTTCGGGGAAGGTGTTTTCGGTGGTCTCATACCATATGGGAGCATTGTATGTGGTGGAAGGTGCGTTGTATTTGACCTGGGTTATAACCTCGTTTGCCGATATCTCTATGCAGTTATAATCGGCTATTCTGACATCGGAAGGTTTGGTATTATCGTTTATTAAAAATCCCTTCAGCTGCTCATCCCCTGCGGCTTTAAGACCCTTTGCGACATAGTCAAAATAAATCTTTACCTTTTTGCCGTCCTGCGAAAGGGTATATCCCTTTATCTGCGGGCCGCAAACATAGCTTTCGGCACCCTTGCCGTAAACCACCGCTCCGGCAATGTCGGAAAGCCTTTTTGCAATATAATATTTGCAGTAGGGATGGAGATTGTTTTTATGGCTTCTGTCCTTCCATATATCGGAGGTGGCCGCCATATATGTGTTTGACACAACGGTGGGAATAAGGCCCATACGGCTTCTTATGGCCGATGTGGGAAGGAAAGCCCATCCCTCCTCACTGCCGTTGAACATAGAAGGCAGCTCGACGACAAAGACCGGGAAATTTTTATTTGTTACATTGCTGTTTTCCCGCATATATTCCACAAGGGCGGCAAACCGCTCGTTATACGTCTCGTAAGAGCCGACAATAAAGTCGCTTTCCCCCTGATACCATATCATTCCGGCAATGGCGGTGTTTTTGAAGGGACGCATATAGTGGTTATACATAAAGCGGGTGGGGATCTTAATTCCGCCGTAGCTGGTTTTATAAAGCCCGTCGGAATCCTTTTCGTCGACCCCAAGCTCATCGGCAACCTCGTTTGGTAAAAAGGCATTTATGGCCTGGCCGTTGCCGTTTATCTCGATTATGCCGACAGGTACCTTTGCTTCGGTCTTTTCCAGAATGTCCTTTGCAAAGAAATATCCCACGGCCGAAAAATCCCTGACCGCATCGGCGGTAGTTTTCTGCCATCCGCCGTTTTGAATAATATCCCTGCACTCCTCATCCGACCCCTGAGCCGGGTATGCGTTCTGATAAACAAGTCCGTTGTTGCATATGCGGATAAGGTCGTTTTCGGAAGGAACGGTATCCTTTCCGCCGTATCCGTCGGGAGAATTTGTTACGGCCTCGTTAAATGTATAGGCAATGTTGGACTGGCCGACCGCCATATAAACGTCCCCAACAAGAACATTCTTTATGGTTATCTCCTTCGTTCCGCAGGTAACGACCATATCGCTGCCGGCCGTATTTTCTTTTAAGGCTTTGGGGTATTCAACGCACCATTCTCCGTTTGAAATGACGCCTTTTGCCTCCTCATCCATAAATTCCACAAAAACAAGCTGTCCGTCGAGAGAGCTGTCGGCCGTTCCCCATACGCGGAATTGCTCATTTCGCTGCACGACCATATTGTCGCCAAAGGTCTTTGACACCGCAAAAGAGGAATAATCCGGCTGCACGGCATTGCCGATAGCGGCTGTACCCGTTCCTCCAAGTGCAAGGGCGGTGGTCAGCGCACCGGATAAAATCATCTTAAAAATCTTGTTCATAAAAACACTCCATATATTCCGTATATATAATATAAAATGTAAAGATGCTGTTCCCATCAAAGGACATAAGAACTGTGGGCAGGCCCGCGGCCGATTTACAATCGTTTTGCAGTCAATTTTCAATCCGCTTGCAGTCGGTTTGCGGTCGATTTACTCGAAGTCGTTTTGCGATTGGTTTTACGGTCGGTTTGCTCGCGGTCGATTTGCAATCGGTTTTGCAATCGAGTTTGCGAACGTTTACAGCCTGCTCACCGCTTTCGCACAAGCTCAAAAATCACACACTGCAGAATGCTCACAGCACGGCAGTCCCTTAATATGTTTAATAATAACACATAAAAAGGAAAAAAGCAACAGTTCCTTTGCCAATCAAAAGGGTTCCGCAAATGTCCGTCCATTTTGCCCGCTCCCATCCCCGATACCGTTTTGCATATCACCGTGCATATTGTCTATGCCTGCACATTGCCGTTTCGCCGCAGCGCAACACGTTGCTTATCGTGATGCGACACACTATTGGCACGATTCACCGGCGCAATTCACCGGCGCAATTTACCGGTGTGATTTATCGGTACAGCGCATTGCCGATTTTGCTTGTGCATCTCAGCCCTGTTATTTTGGCCCCGGTATACAGTGCTGTCATTTGCTTGGTATGACATTGCCTCTTTTTTGCGGTGTAACACATTGTTTACAATTTTTTTATTGACAATAAACTCCGCTTGTGTTAAATTGTTAATCGGTTAATGATTAATCGGTTAAATAATTTGAAAGGAGAAGCGGAATGATGTCGAAATCGCAGGAAATATCCCTTCTTTTAAGGGAGTTTCTGATGTATCACCGTATCAATCATCAGCGGTTTTTGGAAAATCTCGACCTCTATTACGGTCAGCCCATAATGCTTATGCATCTTTATGACAAGGGCGAGGCCACCCAAAAGGAGCTTGCCGGATACCTCAACTGTTCTCCTGCCGCCGTGGCCGTTTCGGTCAAAAGGCTCGAAAAGAAGGGCCTTCTTGAAAAGCGGGTGGACAATGCCGATATGCGGTATAACAAAATCACCCTCACGGAAGAGGGCAAAAAGAAGGCATTGGCCGCAAGGGAGGGGCTTGACGGCATCGACCGCCGCTGCTTTGACGGCTTTTCGCAGGATGAGCTTGATACGCTGAAAAATTTCTACCAAAGAATGATAAACAACCTTAATTCGGAGGAAAAGCAATGAAACGATGGTTTAAATACATAAAACCCTATGCGGCCTATTTCATAACAGGGCCTCTTTGTATGATCGTCGAAGTGGTGGGCGAAATATTTATGCCCTACTTTATGGCGCAGATAATAAACAATTACAGCGCCGGCGATCTGACGATCGGTTCAAGCCTCGGATATATGATCGGAATGGTACTCACCGCCCTTGCAATGATGCTGGGAGGCGTGGGAGGAGCCTATTTCGGTGCCAAGGCTTCGGTCAATTTTGCGGCCGACATCCGCAACGACGTTTATAAAAAGGTGCAGGCCTTTTCCTTTGCCAACATCGATCGGTTTTCCACCGGTTCCCTTGTCACAAGACTTACAAACGACGTTACCCAGCTGCAGAACTTTGTTAATATGGTGCTGAGAATGGCTCTGCGCGCACCCGGAATGATGATCGGCGCCCTTGTTATGTCCATAGCCCTTGAGCCGAGACTTTCGATGATATTCCTTGTGAGTATGCCGGTTCTTCTTGTGGCGATATTCATCATCACCAAAATGGGATTCCCCCGTTTTACAAAGATGCAGACCAAGATAGACGGTCTTAACTCCACCGTTCAGGAAAACATCACAAATGTCAGGGTAGTAAAATCCTTTGTGCGTGAGGATTTTGAGCAGAAGAAATTTGCCGCCGCAAACAGTGACCTTAAAAAAACCGGTATGGGCGCCATGAAGGTTATGATATTCCTTCAGCCTATTATGAGCCTTTGTATGTACGGCACCATAATCGCCGCCGTATGGTTCGGAAGCAGACTTGTTATGAACAACGGTATGGAAGTGGGCAATCTCTCGGCCTTCATAACCTATGTTACCCAGATACTTATGTCCCTTCTGATGGTAACAATGCTATTTATGTTTTCTTCCCGCGCCATGGCCTCGGCAAGGCGTATTTCCGAGGTACTTGACGAGCCTCTTGACCTTTCCGACGAAAAGGCAAAGCATAAAGACCTTACGATCAAGCGCGGAAAAATCGAGTTTAAAAACGTTTATTTCAGATACTATAAAACCAGCGAGGATGCGGTGCTCAGCAGCATCGATCTGACCATCGAGCCGGGACAGACGGTGGGCATTATCGGTTCCACCGGCTGCGGAAAGACCACCCTTGTTTCGCTCATTCCGAGGCTTTACGACTGCGATAAAGGTCAGGTGCTCGTGGACGGCGTGGACGTTAAGGATTACAGTCTTTATAACCTGCGCGAGGGCATCGGTATGGTGCTCCAGAAAAACGTGCTTTTCTCGGGTTCCATTTCCGACAATCTCCGTTGGGGCGATTTAAACGCCACCGATGAGCAGATAACCGACGCCGCAAAGAAGGCTCAGGCCGATATGTTTGTAAGAAGCTTTCCGAACGGATATGAAACCATTCTCGATCAGGGCGGAACAAACGTTTCGGGCGGTCAGAAACAGCGGCTTTGCATTGCGCGGGCGCTGCTTAAACATCCGAAAATTCTCATTTTAGACGATTCTACCAGCGCCGTCGACACCGCCACTGAGGCCAACATCCGTGAGGCCTTTGCAAACGAGCTGTCCGACGCCACAAAGATCATAATCGCCCAGCGCATTTCCTCGGTTAAAGAGGCCGACAAGATAATTGTTATGGACGACGGAAAGATCGTCGGCGAGGGAACCAACGACGATCTGCTTAAAAACAACGAAACATACCGCGAGATTTATTATTCTCAGATAGACAAGGAGGAACTTTAAGATGGAAAAGAAAAGAACACTTGAAGACCTCCAAAAGCAGTACGGAGGAAAGAGCGGCGGCGGAAAACGCCGAGGACCCATGGGAGGGCACGGCCCGGGCGGTCCCGGTATGAGAGGGGCAAAGGGCAAGCCCAAAAATATGGGCAACACGGTAAAACGCCTGCTTCATTATGTGGGAGCGTATAAATTCCGTTTTATAATCGTGCTAGTTTGTATGCTGCTCAACACGGCGGCAAGCCTTTGCGGATCATATATGCTTGCACCTATAATCAACCGGCTGACCCTTTTCGTCACCGGAAAGCAGGGCAGTATGAGCTCGATGGAAAGTTTTGCCGACAGCATAATCGAAAAGATATGCGGTCTGCCGGTCATTTCCGAAGCAATGGCATCGACGGCGGGAGCGGTTACGGTATATGTCGCATCGGCGCTTGCACTTCTCGGGGCGGTTTACGTCATTTCCATACTGTGCACATATCTTCAGGCAAGGCTTATGCTTTCCATAAGTCAGAACTCGGTCGAGCGCATAAGAAACGACCTGTTCACCAAGATGCAGTCGCTGCCTGTAAGATACTTTGACCGCAACTCCACCGGCGAGGTTATGAGCCGCTACACCAACGACATCGACAACATCGACACCATGCTCAACAACTCCCTTGTCTCCCTTGTCAGCGGTGCGGTCACCCTTATTGGAACCTTTATATTTATGATAACCACAAACATCTGGCTTACCCTTATTACCGTGGTATTTGTGCCGGTATTCCTTTTCGCCGGCGGATTCATCGCCAAAAAAAGCAGCAAATACTACTCGGGACAGCAGGCAGCCATCGGCGCGGTCAACGGATACATCGAAGAAAGCGTTACCGGCAGCAAGGTGGTTAAGGTTTTCAACCACGAGCAGATCTGCGAAGAAGAATTTGAACTTTTAAACGACGATCTCCGCGAAAAGCAGTTTAAGGCGCAGTTTTACGGTGGAATTATGGGTCCCATTATGGGCAACAGCTCCCAGGTCTGCTACGGCGTGACCATAGGTGTGGGCGGAATTTTAATGTGCCTCGGTCATATGACCCCCGGCGCACTGACGGTATTTGCCGGATATTCCCGCCAGTTCTCCCGCCCCATAAGCGAAATTTCAATGCAGACCAGCACCATTTTTGCCGCTCTTGCCGGTGCCGAAAGGGTTTTCGCCGTTATGGATGAGCTGCCCGAGATTGACGAGACCGAGCAAAATGAAAAGGCCCTCGAAAATGTCGAAGGCGAGGTTAAATTCGAAAATGTAACCTTCGGATATGTTCCCGAAAAGACCGTGCTTAAAAACCTTTCCCTTTACGCAAAGCCCGGCCAGAAAATAGCCTTTGTCGGTTCGACCGGTGCCGGAAAGACCACCATCACCAACCTGCTCACCAGATTCTACGACATAGACGAAGGGCAGATACTCATAGACGGCGTGGACATCAGGCAGTATAACCGCCTATCCATCCGAAAGAAGATATCTATGGTTTTGCAGGACACCCACCTGTTCACCGGAACGGTCAGAGAAAACATACGTTACGGCCGTCTTGACGCCACCGACGAAGAGGTTGAAGCGGCTGCAAGGCTTGCCAGCGCCCATTCCTTTATAATGAGGCTTTCAAACGGATACGACACCGTTATAGAGGGTGACGGAGCAAACCTTTCCCAGGGGCAGCGCCAGCTTTTGAACATTGCACGCGCCGCCATCGCAAACACTCCCATTCTCGTGCTCGACGAAGCCACCAGCTCGGTCGACACCCGCACCGAGCAGCACATAGAGCACGGCCTCGACCGACTTATGAAGGGAAAGACCACATTTATAATCGCTCATCGTCTGTCTACCGTCCGTCATGCCGACGCCATAATGGTGCTTGAGCACGGCGAGATTGTCGAACGGGGCACCCACGAACAGCTGCTTGAGCAAAAGGGCAGATACTATCAGCTTTATACCGGTGCCGCCGAGCTTGATTGACAACGATTTTCTCCTTTATAACAACAAAACAAATATCTTAAAACCCCGCCGCACGGCCTCTTTGCTGTGCGGCGATTTTTTGCCGAGATCCGTTGCAATTTCCGTTTCAGACCCCTTCCGTTTTTGACACAAAACAAAAAAATATTGCTTTTTTCGCGGAATTATGGTAAAATTTCTGTAACCTTTTGTTTGCGGGTAGCTACCCTCTCTTTTCGTAAAGCCGTTTTATCCGTACGAAGTGTCATCATTTTTTGTCTTTTCGGGCAAATCGGTGCAGGATCCGCAGCGGCAAAAGGCCGGCGAAAGAGCAACAAAGGTATTTTGACGAAACATACACCCTATAACATTTTTGATTGGAGAGCAAAATGTCTGTTATATTTATGAATCCCCTTCATCCCGAGGACGCAGGCGAACTGTGGCCCCAGCTTTTGAAGGACAGAAAACAGCTTAAAAAACGCAAGGCCGAAAAGAATGCCGCCGTCGTTTCGGGAACAATTTGTTTCACCCTCGAGCTTCTGTGCGCATTTTTCGGATACGTCTATTTGTTTTTCGAGGATCGGCTGCTTGAACACCTTGAAAAGCTGCCCATGGTCAAGCGGTTTTTCGATCTTATGTGCGACCATATTTTAAGCCGCGGAGAAATGAAATGGTACCTTTCCCTTGCTTTGACCGTCGGTCTCTTATTTGTTCTGCCGGTTGCCGTTTCCCTTGTTTTCAAGCTGCTTACGGCGCTTGTTTATCACCCGAGATTGACCGAGTCCTGCCCCGAGGGAAGCGATGAGCAAATCGCCGAGAAGCTTTTCCGTTTTGCCGACGACAGCTTTGAGCTTAACGCAAAGCTCAACGACAGGGGCAAAACGCCCAAATTCGTTTCCATGGCGGCCACGGCAATTATGGCCGGCCTTTCGATATACGGTTTTATCTCGATTACCGGAGCGCAGATCAAGGTTTCGATACCCCTGCTTGTGGTAGGGCTGATACTGCTTGTGGTTTCGCTCTTTTTCGTGGTTTACGGCCTCGAGACCCTCATTTCATTGCTGATAAAAATCTTTTATTACCGTTCCAACAAAAACATATACGATTTCCGCACGGCGGCCGAAGAAATGTATAATGCCCTTTGCCCCACCGTCGACAGTAAGGCCGACGTTTCCGAGCAGTCCGACCTTGCAGAAGGCACAGATATAATCGCCGGCACTGCGATTGATGACGGTGCAGCAGGCGCAGTTCAAAACGAGATCGGCACGGCACAAGCAGACAACACCGCGGCCGATGAAACCGATGCATTCGATACAACCGATGCAACAGATGCAGTCGAAACAGCCGATACAATCTATGCAGCCGGCGCGGTCAATGTAACCGATACAGTCAACACAGTCAATACAACCGACAAAGACGATGTAACGGATGCGGCAAATGTATCCGACGCATTCGCTCAAAACGATGCTGCCGACGTTGCAGATGCTTCTTTTGCCTCGGCCGACGAGCTGCCCTTAGAGGGATTCAGCGTTGTTTCCGAGCAGATTGAAAAATCCGCCGATTCTTCCGATGATGCAGATAAAAGTGCAGGCACAGCAGACACAGGTGCAGCAACCACAACCGACGAAAATGCAGCAAGCGCAAATGCAATCGGCGAAGATACACCTATCACAGATACAACTACCACAGATACAACTACCACAGATACAACAGATTCCGCGGCAGCAACAGATGCTTTCTCGGGCGCAGGTGCGGCGGCTGCAGGCATTGCAAATGCGGGTGCTGCAATTACAGACATGGCGGCAGGCGGTGCCGTTTCCGCTTCGGCGGATGCTGCTTCGGCGGATGCTGCTTCGGCGGCTGTCACCGTGACTGCGGCATCCCGTCCCGACATTTTGAAAAAAATCGACCAGGGCAAAGAGGGCAGCCTGAGCAAGGCCGAGCTGAAAAAGTATTCTCCCTCCCTTTGGACGCCCCTTTATGTGGCCGAAAACGAGCAGCAATGCGCCTCGGTTATTTCGGAATACAACAAGGCGGCCATCGATTCCTTAAAACAGCACAGCTTTAACGACGGACAGGAAGGGCTTAAAAACGCCGCAAAATGCCTGCTTAAAATGGCCGAATACGATGCCGAAAAGTATGAGCCTCAGCTTTATATAACCCT
Organism: uncultured Eubacteriales bacterium; assembly: GCA_934444695.1. Classification (GTDB taxonomy): domain Bacteria; phylum Bacillota; class Clostridia; order Oscillospirales; family Acutalibacteraceae; genus UMGS1484. The sequence goes on from CAKSDF010000015.1 coordinate 19,794, forward strand.
TTACGCCATCGGAAAGGTATCGGCCTTCGGTCAGAACGATCGTGAGCAGGCCAGAGCCTCACTTGCCGCCTGCAGGAGAATTGCCGAGAAATGTGCGCGGCCTGAGCGCAAGGGTGCGCCGAGGGTGGAAAAGGAGCTGACCGTCATACGCCGCATTATTTCCGATTTTGAAAGCGATATGACAATGGACGAGCTTAGAGAAAAATACGGCAAAAACTTCCCCGCCGACCTTTGCGGAAACAATTAAATGCCGTTTTTGGTTAATTGCATCTTGCATATTTTGCCTGCATACGTTATAATAGCTGCAATGAAAGTGCTGCATACCGCACATTACATTAGCAGCAGCAAAGGGCAGCAATGCCAAGAGGCAATAAACAAGCGACAGAAAGACAACAATCAATTAATATAAACAAACATATTAATTTAAACGGGCAAAGGCGCTCTCACCTTGCCCGTTTTTTGTTTTTTTACCGGGCCGCCGCTCTTTGCACGGCCTCTTGTGCCGTCCGTTGTTTGCATATACATATAAATTATAGAACAAATTATAAAAGCTTATAAAAGCCCAAAGAAGGAAGCGATTAAAATAAAAAAGATAAAACTCAAAAACCTGTTGTTTTTAACGGCGGCCGGCATCATAAACGCCATCGGCGTCACGGTGTTTCTTGCACCGGTCAAGCTGTACGACAGCGGCATTTCCGGCACCTCCATGCTGCTTTCCCAGATAACTCCCGACGCTTTAAGCCTTTCGCTGTTTTTGCTTTTGCTCAACATTCCCCTCTTCTTCGTGGGATATAAAAAACAAGGGGCTAAATTTACCGTTTATGCCATCTATACCGTGGCGATCTATTCCCTTTTTGCCTTTCTCATAACCGACGTTTTCCCCATCGATGTCAGCACTGCTTCTCCCCTTGCGGGACAGGATCTTTTGCTGTGCGCGTTGTTCGGCGGATTTGTTTCGGGACTTGGAAGCGGTCTTGCCATACGTTTCGGCGGGGCAATGGACGGAATCGAGGTAATGGCCGTTATCTTCGCAAAGAGACTGGGTATAAGCGTCGGCACATTTGTTATGATATACAACGTATTCCTTTATGTCGTCTGCGGAATAGCCATCAGCAGCTGGACGCTGCCCCTTTATTCCATCATAACCTACGGTGCCGCCCTTAAAACGGTGGATTTCGTGGTGGAAGGCATCGACCGCTCCAAGGAGGCCAACATCGTCACGGCAAAGCCGGAGGAGGTCTGCGCCGCCCTTTCGGAGGAGTTTGAATGCGGCATAACGGTTATGAACGCCAAGGGATACTATTCCGACACCGACAAGACAATGGTATATCTCATAATCAATCGCTTCCAGGTGGGAAAAATGCGCGAGATAGTTCACGAGATCGACAAGACCGCCTACATAACCATTTCCGACATTGCCGACGTTTTCCGTGCCCGAAAGAGCAAATAGCGGCAAAAAAGTGTTTTTCCGACACCGGGTTTTGACGTATATAACCAATAAAATCAGCAAAACAGCATTACCACTACAAAGCAAGTGTATCGGTGCTGTCATAAGGTCCCGTTTTAATTCAAACGCCCGTTTTTGCGGGCGTTTTTATTGCTTTTGGGGAATTTTTCAAAGAACAGTTCCTGTAAACCGAGACACTATATACTTCCCTCCCCTGGTGATATAATCCCGAAAAGGGGGCGAAAAAATGCGAGGCGAAAAAATGCAGGATATCGACAGAACAAAAATAAAAGGCGAGTATTTAAACGGCGCTTACAGTGAACTTGCAGGCATAATCGGCATAGATGCCGTGCTCAAAATCTACTCAAAATACCGCGGAACGAGCATATTTCTGCCGGTAGAGCTGTTCAGCCGCGAATTTATACTCGGCCAGATAATCGACGAATACAACGGCCATAACATAAAGCAGCTTGCCACAAAATACGGCTACACCGAAAAGTGGATAAGAAAAATTCTTAAAGAACGCATCGACAAAGGAGATTAACAATGGAACAGAAAAAGAAATTTGACAGTCGTATTATAATCGGCATTGCCGTTGCCGCGGCGATAGTGGGTGTAGTTATATTCGCCGTTTTCGGCGGAAAAGGCGGAAAAGACAGCAAGGGAAAGGACCTTTCGTCCTTTTATTCCGAGCCTGTCCAAAGCGTCGTTTCTGCCGAACGATCGGAAATTTCAGAAGAGATATCTGAACAGCCCTCAGAGCAATCGCAGGGTGAAAGCCGGGATATTACGTCTCAGCCGGATGCTGCGCAAACGACAATTCCGCAAACAACCCAGCCGCAAAACAACGGACAGAACGGACAAAACGGGCAGTATTCAAACACATACTCCAAAGCGCCGTCATATCAGGATGAGCCGCAGCAGGCAAAGCCTGCCGAGTTTTCGCTGTCGGGCGATATTATAAACGCCCTTAAAAAGACCAAGAGTGATCTTTTCGGTTCGCACGTTCCGCAAAAAGAAAAGCAATACGGAAAATACGGCGGAACTTATAAGGTTAATCAATTCAACTACAATTTTTATGACGATGAAAGAAACGATCAGCCTCCCGTTTCTATAAATGTAAGTTACAACGACCTCTTTTCCGACAGAGCATCCCGTTATACATCATCCGAGCTTATGCAAAAGCTCGGGAAATTCTATGTTGATGAATACAGCAACGACTTCGGATACTACTGGAGAGCCAAATGGCAGGGATACGGCCTTGTCTTTTCCGGAACCGACTCTTCAAATCTTTTTGCTGTCACCGTATATAATCCCGAGTACACGGATTTTTAACTTTTTCGCTGAAAAAAAGGCGGCTCGTAAAGGAAAGAATTACATATGACAAAACCTTTTGGAGAGAGCTTTCCTATACGATGCATTTTTCAGGTTATTTGAGCCGGATATATCGGTTGATCAGAAGATAAAAATTCAGCCGATTCCCGCATCAAATACAGCGACGTAAAAAGAGGGGAGTATAAAATGGATGCAATTATAGTTTTGCTGGGACTTTTTATCGGAGGAGCAATTTTCCTGGTTTTGATGAACAACATCACGGCAATTGTATACAGCTGCCAGAGCGTAGCCATAACATTTTTTATATGTTGGGGAATAGGAATCGTTCTTGCGTGGATAGCCTGGAAGATTGCCATAATCATCGGAATTATAGCGCTCATCGCCTTTATCATCGGAAAGATAACAAAGCCAAAAGCAAAACCTGCAGACGGCGATCAGGCGGCCGACGCTCAGGAATCGTCGGCACAAGCCCAGGAGTCGGCCCCGCAGACCCAGGCAGCCGACAATCAGGACAATTGATTGAAGGAATCATACGGTTACCAGGTTCAATCAAAGCGCCGCTTTGTTTAAAGCAGCTGCTTTAACCTTTCGGCAAACGACAGCAGTGCAAAAATCAGAGAAAAACGGCGGTTTTGAGAAATCAGAGCCGCTGTTTTTGTGCAGCAAAAGAAGAATGCTCCCTGCTCTGCGTAACATCCGTGACACTGCATTCCCGGCTTTTCGATGTTTTTTAACGATGTTCTGCCCCGAGTTTCATAACCATAACGCACATATCCGAACACGCCTGAAACGGCCTATTAATGGTGCTTTTCGGCTTGTCGTCGTCCATAGG
>CAKSDF010000016.1 GCA_934444695.1 uncultured Eubacteriales bacterium
AAGGAAACCTTCTAACCAAAAAAACAATGCGCCCGATGGCTTTGGTCGGACGCATTGTTTTTTGCAAAGTTTTTGCCGTGTGCGGCGTAAATTTTCCAAACGTTATTTTTAAGGCCTCTTTGCCCTTTTTCCGTTATTCCTTTTTCAGATCGTTTTTATCAGGGCCGTTTTCTTCCGTGGCCTTTTGTATCGGCGCTTGGCCGAAGGGCATTGCAGGGGAGTAATCAATCTCCTCAACCTGGTGAAAGCAAAAGGGACACAGCAGGGCGGATTTGTCGATTTTGCGGCCGCAATAGTCGCAGTTTTTTGTCTGTCGGCTCATCTTAACCCCGCCTTTCATCTTGCTTAGTATGCCGTTTGAATATGCCTGTTTTTAATATGCCTGTTTTAATATGCCCGGCTGCACCTGTTCAAGAACAGCTTAAAATTTTGATGACTCAGCTTTTTCGAACACCGTTTGTTCGGCCTGTCTGTGGATTTATTGTAGACTTTTGAATAACATCTGTACAGGGCGATTATACTCTATATATAGACAATTGTCAAGGATTAGAGTATTTTTTATCATTTTATATGGAGATGATAAAATGATAACATACGAACCGTTTTACAGAACCATCAAGCAGAAAAATATATCCACATACAAGCTCATAAACACCTTCGGCGTCAGCCGCAGCCTCATCGACCGACTCAAGCACGATAAGCCCATAAGTACCCGCACCATCGACGATCTTTGCGGATTTTTAAACTGCCGGGTGGAGGATATACTCGTTTATAAACCGGGTGAAAAGGAATCCGACAATTAAACAAACAAGGGAAAATCCGCCTGCCGGTAAGCCCTTCGCCCAATGTATGCAAGGACTCCTGATGCCTTCGGCAAAGAATTCAGAAAAGATTTATATGGCGGCAGACAGGCTCAAATGGCGGTCGGATTTTTCGTTGTTCCAAAAGCCTAATCTCTAAAAAACATCCCCAAAAAAACGGACGAGCCGGTTTTAAAAACTGCTTTGTCCGTTTTGTTTTTTGGTTGTTTTGTCGGTGCAATGCCGCGCTGCTAATCCGATCAATCTGTTGGTGTTGCCGCGCCGCGAAACCGGTTGCTTAAGGTATTTTGATTACCCCTTAATTGCGGAGGAGGATTCTGTTTGCTTGGGCGCATTGTCCATTAAATTGCGGGGTTTATTCCGCCGTGCGGTCGGTCAGATAATCAAAAACCCGGCCGCAGGAGGCGCGGCAGGCATCCTTGTCTGAATCCATCAGCCTTAAAAATTCCTCAAATCTGTTCCATCCGTTGCCTATATCAAGCTCGAAGGAATGCCCCCAAATCAAAAACAATCCCTGATTTTTCTGCAAAAATTCCCGACCGAGGGCGAGCAGACGGCCATCGGAAACGGTGCAGGTGCCTTTCCAGCGAAGGGGGTCTTTAGGAAAATCAAATTTTCCGGTGGTTTGGCCGACGCGGGCATATTTTATGGAGGTTTTGTTCTTTATAAGGGATATAATGCGGTCGTCAAAGCTGTCCTCTCCGCCGCCGGGATAGGCCATTCCTTTGGGATGCACGCCGGTCAGCGAAAAAATGTTTTGTGCATCGCCGTTTATCTGGGAAATGACCTCGTCGTCCGAAAGAGAGGTGAGCAGCGGGTGGCAAAGAGTGTGCACCGCAGTCTCAAATCCGCTGTATATGCCGCTTTCTATCTCGGCTTTTGTAAGGCGGATGTGCTGCGCCTTTATGCCTAATGACGAAAGGTCGGTGGACTCGCCAAAAAGCCCCGTGTTTAAATTAAAGGTGGCCGAAAAGCCGTATTTTTTAAGCAGTGCTATAAGCCTGATATCCTGAGTGGTTCCGTCGTCGAAGCTGAAGACTATAAATTTTTTCATAAAGCCCGTTTCCCCGCCGCACTTTTTTCGGCGCTTGCGGCAACGGTATGGACTGCATCGCTAATGCCGATATCATTGTTGCCGTCAGTATCGGTTACAGCTTTGTTGAACGTCTTTTCTGTATCGGTTGTATTGTCATCGTCGCAATCATCCGCACCGATCTTTTGCACGGCATTTGCCGAAGATGCTCCGTCTTTGCAGTCGGCCGATTTTTTTGCCGCACCCTTTTCCTTCTTTCTGTTCAGCAGGTCGGAGGGAATGGGCTGCTCGTTCCTTGTTTCGATTATAACAAAAATCATAACCGCCAGCATTTCATAGGGGAAGGGGCAAAATTCGCCGGGATTGGTTTGGGACATAAGCAGCAGTCCCCCGTAGCACAAAAACAGCACAAAGGAATTGTAATTGGATTTTATAATTGCGATGTAGACACGGTTGATTATCTGAAAACCGTATGCGATTATGCCGACAATTCCCATACTTCCGATGACCTGTGGAATCATCATATGATACCAGGCCATTGCGCCCTTCTTTGGCGTATATATGTCGAAATTGCCTTTAAATCCAAGCCCTTGTCCGAATATGGGAGCATCGAAAAAGTCACGTATAGAGGCCTCTGCCAGGCGCATACGCTGTTCTCCCTGCTCTATGGGACTGAAGCCAAGATATCGGCTGGAAAAATAGGTCATAACCTTTCCGCCAAGGAAAATTAAAGCGGCGGCGCAGGCGAGAGAAACGATGATGTAAAGGTTGCGGTTTTGCCGATCGGTCACTATCAAAAAGAGCAGACAGCAACCGAATTCCAGCGCACCGAGGAACAGCCCGCTTCTCGAACCGAGCAGCGACATTATTCCGAACATTATAAATGAAAGGAAAATAGGATATCTGTGCCGCTTTGCAAACATAAGGGGAGCGGGCATACATATCATCAGGAATGTGGAATAGTTGTTTCGGAATTTCCATTCGGGAACATTTTTTTTAAGCAAAATATCGTCGAGACTGAAGAAAATGGATTTTGCCGCAAGAAGTGCAGCGCAAAGGCCGACGATTATAAGCACCTCGGCAAATTTTTCAGCCAGGTCATATTCCTCCCGATGGGTGAAACGGGATCTGAAAACAAAGTAAAGGGCGATCATTCCGATGCCAAGAAAGACCACATAATATATCGCCGAAAAATAATCGGCAAAGGAGATTTTACCGAGCCCTCCAAGGGTCACGGCCACAGTTACGGCGGCAATTCCCCAAAAGCTTTGTCCCACCGTAAGCTTGCGTGCGGCTTTGTTTTTAATGTAAAACCTCGAAAAATTGACCATAAGCGCTGCGATAACAAAAACAAAGACCGGGATCGTGACAAAAATCATGGGACGTCCCATAAAAAGATGATAACAATCGTAGCTTTTGGCCGCGAAAAGTATGGTCATAAGTCCCGATGCAAGGAATGGGATTATCTCGTCGCAAAACAGCAGCACAAGCCCGTCTAAGACGCACAAAAACAGTACGCAGACAACCTGAAGATGCTGCTTGAGCACAACCTCGGGTGCACCGCTCAGCATAACGTCCGAGGAATCTTTTAAGGCCGGAAAGGAGGTTAATATGTCAATCAAAAAAACAAACAGGGCAAACACAACAAGAAAAAGCCTGCCGTTTAAAAATCGCTTGACCGATTGCAAATTAACACACCTCCCAAGGCACATTTTTTTAATTTTATCATATATTTCTTAAAATGTCCATTACTCCGACAAAAATGTAACTATTTTTGCAAAAAAAATTAAGCAATAGATGGTCGGTTTCGCTCGCCTTTTTTCCCGTGAGGCATCGCGTTCATCATTCGTAGACAACAGCCTTATGGCCGTTACAGGCGCGTTCGTTGTTGCTTAAGCAAAATAAAGCGGTCTGCCATAGCAGTCGTGAAAAGCAGTGCTGCCGATCCTTTGAGCAGGCTAAAGACAGCGCATTGCGATTTTGCAAAGCTGTATTATTGCCCGGCCGCCGAGGCAGTCCCGGCTTTGCCGGGCCCGGAGGGAGCGGCATCCTGTAACCTTATCGGGAAAATATAGTTGCTTTTTGAAAATACGCCTACTTTTTGTATTGAAGTCTCCCTCCGATCAGCTTGCGCTGATGCCTCGGCGGCCGCAGCCGTGCACCGACCCTCAGCCGGATTCTCGACTTGGCGGTATGGCGTTTATCATATATAGAAAGAGGGATATAAAACAGGCTTTACGGTTGATTTTGCCCGATTGAGCGCGAAAACACAGCCGCCTGTTATTGCTTTTGCTTGCGCGGCAAAACCCGAAAAAAGCCCTTAAGGTCAAAGGGCTTTTTTAGGTAAAGAATTTCAGCAATGCTGCGGGAAGATCCCTGCTGCGGGAAGGCGCCTGATGCAGGAAATCACCTGCTGCGGGGAAACGCTTGCTGTGTGAACGTATCTGCTGCAGGAAAGTTCCTTTCGCGTGAAAGTGTTTATTGCGGGGAAAACGGCGCTTTGCAGCCTGTAAAAATTTCAAGGGAATCGCAAAGTGAAGCGGGGGAGAGGATAAAAGGAAAGAATCCTTAAAAACTTCCGCCACCACCGCCGTGGGATGTTCCCGAGGAACCCGTAAAGGTGCTGCTTCCGCCGCTCGAATCGTTGTCGTTTGCTCTCGGTGTGGAAACAACATTTGCATAGAGGAAGGTGTCGCTCTGACCGTTTATGTGCATACTGCCGTTTACAACATAGTCGCCGGCATAATTTTGCATTGCAACCGATTTGAGCTTGCCCTTCATAACCAAAACGGTAATAAGGCCGATAACGAAGCCTATTCCAAGGCAGATGAGCAGATTGAAGGTTACGTCAAAATCATCCTTGGGCAGATCGTCTACATCGTAGCCCTTTCCGTCAGTTTCGTATTTTGCAAAATAGTTGTCGCAGAGATCGGCAAATGTCATAAATCCGTCGAAATATTCTCCGTCAGAAAGATACGGAAGGAATTTTTCCGACATAGCCTCACGACCTGCATCGGTTATGGCTTGTATTCCGGTTCCGGTTGTGACAATAAACCATTGGCGGTCGCTCATTGAAAGGAGAAAAAGTGCACCGCCTGTTTCGCTGAATCCGTTATAGTCGTAATAATCGGCGGCATAATCCTGTGTCGACTTGTCTCCCGTGGAATTAACGGTCACCACCACAATGTCCACATCGTGGTTCTCGCTTACCTCGTCGAGCTTTGCGAGAAGTTCATCTGCCTCCTCGGATGAAAGCAGGGTGGCATTGTCGAAAAGCCGCGGGGAATCGCTGCTTGCGGCGGCACAGAGGTTTATGCTCAGGCAAAGGACAAGGACGGTTAAAATCGATATTGCTTTTTTCATTTTCCGTCCCTCCTTATATCAGCCAGATGATGTAGCCCAGTGCAAAGGCCACCGCTGCCGAAATTCCTCCGACCAAAGCCCACCATTTTGCAAAAGCACCCTTGTCGAGGGGGAGGTTTCCGACAAATTTGCCGGTCTGTCCGTTCATTGCAAAGGTGTATTTCTGGCCGTTGTATGTGGTGTTGAGAATCCAGACGGGATAGAGGGCATATTTTGCCTTGCCGCCCGAGACCCTTACGCTGCTGTTTTCGGGAGTGACCGAATCATATCCGATGACCGTTTTGGCAAATTCCTCTTCGGTGGTATTTTTGATGCGCTGATTTGCCCGGGCGACGCTCTGAGAAGCGTCAACATCGTATTTGTCGGCTAAATATCCCGCAAGATAGGCCGTCTGAAAATCCACTGCTCCCGAAAAGTCGAAAGGCTCTATGGATTCCATAAGATCGTCGGGCATCTGGGAGGATCCGTCCACCGGCACCTTGGCAAAGGAAAGATCCCCGCCGCGATACACCGAATAGTGACTGGTCTCGGTGTAGTCGTTTTCGCTGTCGCTCCAGTGACGCACCTTGGTTGCGTGATAGCGGATGTCGGCGTCTGCCTGCCCGTCAAAAAGCCAGAAGGGCACGTAAACGCCCTTTATTTCGTCGATGTGGTTTTTGTCTTTAAAAATCTTGGGAAGCAGCCGTTTGCCGATTAAATGGTTCATAAGACCGGCCTTTGCCGCTGCCTTGTCGAGCTTGAAGGGAATGACGTAATCGGGTTTGAGATCGCCCGTAAACTGTCCCTTCATAACAACGGGATTGTCGCAATAGGGGCATTTTGTGGCGGCGGTATTCTCATCGCAAACGATCTCTCCGCCGCAGGAATTGCAGACGTATATCCTCATTCCGTCGGTCTCGCCCTCTTTCCACTCGCCGCCGGCCGATTCGCTCCAATTGTAATTGTCGGGAGCGTCGGTTTTGTTTAATTCCGCGTCGAGGGATTTAAGGGTCTCCACGTCAAATTCCGTGTCACAGTAGGGGCAGCGCATTTTTTGAAAATTAGGGTCAAATTCAATGCGGCCTCCGCAGCACGGGCATTTATATTCGAGGGTGGTGGCCATAACTTTTTCCTCCTGCCTATAAATTTTTCGGCAGAAATCTTAAAAAAGTATTTCTGCCGAAGGTATCATCAAATAGGTATAATGTTTTAATCGGTCGGTCAGTCGTTCAATCGATTAATCAGCCGTTGAGTCAGCCGCTCAATCAATCGGTCGCTCAATCAATCGGTCGCTCAATCAATCGGCCGGTCAACAGGATGATCGCTCGGTCGGTCAGCCAATCAATCGACTGCTCGGCTCAATCAGATGGTCAGTGGGTCGGTCGGCAGGCCGGTCGGTGGTCAATCAATCGTTTGACTGGTGAGTTGATTGGTGGTTTTGCCGGAATTGCGGTTGATCGGGTGTTCGTTTGGCCGGTTGCACCGCCGATTGTCTATCGGGCACGTGATTATTGAATGTCCTTATCGTCGAAGGGATCGCCGCACTCGGGGCAGAATTTCGGCGGGTGCTTGGGATCTTCGGGCTCCCATCCGCATTTGTCGCATTTGTAAAGAGGCTCTCCCGCAGGTTTCTTGGCGCCGCAGTTCTGGCAGAACTTGCCCTTGTTAACCTGTCCGCAGGAGCACTTCCAGCCGTCCTCGGGCTTTTTGGCGCCGCACTCGGTGCAGAAGTTGCCGGTTGCGGTTGCTCCGCAGGAGCATTTCCAGGCGTTTGCAGGTGCTGCATTTGCGCCGCCGTTTTGAGCGGGAGCGGGCTGATTCTGCTGATTCTGACCCATTGCAAAAAGCGACTGGGCATTTGCGCCGCCGGCATTTGCCGCCATACCCATTCCGATAAAGGCGTTCATAGCGCCGCCTTCGTTTGCCGCAGCGGTACGCATGGCCTCGGCCTGAGCGCCCACGAGGGTTGCTGCTGCCATATTGGGATTGCGGTTGATGGCGTCTCTCTGAGCCTGCTTGATGGTGGCTGCGTCCTCTTCGGGAAGGGTGATGGGGTTAAGGGCGATGGAAACGACCTCAAGACCGCGTATCTCGCTCCACTTTTTGGTCAGCTCCTGATTCATAAAATCCGAAAGCTCGGTGGTGTGTGCGGGGATGGAGCTGGGACGGATCTCAAGATCGGAAATTCTGGCCATGGCCGGCTGAAGGGCGTTCATAAACTCGGCCTTGAGCTGGCTGTCTATCTCGTCGCGGGTGTATTCGTTTTCAATGTTTCCGCAGACGTTGGTGTAAAAGAGCATGGGGTCGGAAATTTTGTAGGAATAAACGCCGTTGCATCTTACCGAAACGTCGATGTCGAGACCGATATTGCGGTCGACCACACGGAAGGGAATGGGGTTGGCGGTGCCGAATTTATTGTCGAGTATTTCCTTTGTGTTGAAATAATAAACACGCTGATCCTTGCCGGTGTCTCCGCCGTATGTAAAACGCTTGCCCACCGTTTTAAAGGTTTCAAGCAGTCCCTTGCCGAACCCGCCGGTAAAGATGCTGGGCTCGGTGGAAGAATCGTATGTAAACTCGCCCGGCTCGGCGCAGAATTCCACAATCTTGCCCTGCTCAACGATCATCATACACTGACCGTTGGCCACGGCAATTCCCGAACCGTTGGAAATGATGTTGTCGTTGCCCTTTGTGTTTGAAGAGCGGGAAGAGGTGCGTTTCTGACCCTTAACGGCCAGCACCGATTTGTCGAGGGCGTCGCAATAGAAAAATTCCTTCCATTGATCGGCCAGTGTTCCTCCCAAAGCTCCTGCTGCTGCTTTAATAAGACCCATAAAAATTATTCCCCTTTCGGTTAAGCCGGCGAAAGTCTGATGTGCGCGGAAAAAGAATGGACTAAACTGCGCGGTGTTTGTCTGTTTCCGACTTAATTATATTCTTTTTATTTGTTTTTAATGTGTTCTTTTATGGCCGCAAAGGATTCGTCCGAAATGACGTGCTCCATTTTGCAGGCGTCCTCTGCCGCCTGTTCCTCGCTGACTCCGAGTCCGGTCAGCATTTTGGTAAGTACGGTATGGCGCTCATATATCTTCATCGCCACGTGCTTTCCTTCCTCGGTGAGGGTTAAAAAACCGTTTTTGTCCATAAGGACGTATCCGCCGTTCTTTAAAAGACCGATCGCGCGGGAAACACTGGGCTTTGAATATCCCATATAATCTCCCACGTCCACCGAGCGGACCTGAGGTATTTTCTTTGATAGTACCAGTATGGTTTCGAGATACATTTCTCCCGATTCCTGCAAAGCCATTTTCAAGCTCCTTTTTTAGGCCGTAAAATTAAGATAATTGTTATGATTTTAGATAAATATTATCTTGTACCCGTTTTGTTTTGCGGTGTTCTTCGCCGCATAGATTAATGTATTATTATATTTATAGATTAACGCGCGGATTAACGCCAATGACCACCGTTTTTTATTGTGCGTTTCCTCAAGCGCAATTGCAGCATATGACGGCCGTGTTTAAATGCTGTGCCTCTACAAGTGTAGTTGCTGCATATGCCGGCTGCGCTATGGCCGCCTTTATTTCCGCATACAGTCGTCACGCATTGACACATTGCCCGTCATGTATTGACGTATATTGTCCGTCACGTGTTGATACATATTGCCCGTCGCGCATTAACACGTGTTGCCGTATTTTCTGCCGCAAAATGCACCGATTATTTTTTCAAAAGCTCTTTTGCAAGGGCCGAGATTTGTTCCTTCGACTGCTCCGAAAGGGCGGATTTTATCTGCACCGCCGTCTCGGCAAATTCAAGCTCCTTGCAGCCTTCCAGCATCTTTTTCATTGTCTTTGCGGCGGTGGGCGCCCAGCTGCCGTTTTCGATAAGTCCCACCCTGCGCTTTTGGAAATTGCGCTCGGTAAGGTGGTTTATAAATTCCTTCATAAAGGGGAAAATGTCGGCGTTGTAGGTGGTGGTGGCAAGCACGAGAGTGTCGTATCTGAAGGCATCCTCCACCGCCTCGGCCATATCCTCCCTTGCAAGATCGCTGATGGCGACCTTTTTGCAGCCCAGTGCCTCAAGCTCGGCCTTGAGAAGCTCGGCCGCCTTTTTGGTGTTGCCGTAAACCGATGTGTAGGCTATCATAACCCCTTCGCTTTCGGGTTGATAGGACGACCAGGTGTTATAAAGATCGAGATAATATCCGAGATCCTCCGAAAGAACGGGACCGTGGAGAGGTGCAATGGTTTTAATGTCCAAAGCGGCCGCTTTTTTAAGAAGAGCCTGAACCTGAGCACCGTATTTTCCCACAATGCCGAAATAGTAGCGGCGGGCTTCGCAGGCCCAGTCCTCATCGGCGTCAAGTGCACCGAATTTCCCGAATCCGTCGGCCGAGAAAAGAACCTTGTCGGTGCTGTCGTAGGTAACTATGACCTCCGGCCAGTGCACCATAGGTGCTGCGATGAAATTGAGAATGTGGCTTCCGAGATCAAGAGTATCGCCCTCCTTAACAACCACGGCGCAATCGGAAAAATCCCGTCCGAAAAACTGCCCCATCATTGTGAAAGCCTTGGCCGATGCAACAATCTTTGCATCGGGATAGGCGTTTAAAAAGTTTACAATGTTGGCTGAATGATCCGGCTCCATATGCTGAACGACAAGGTAATCGGGCTTTCTTCCCAAGAGGACGGCCTTAAGATTTTCAAGCCACTGCTCGCCGAAATGTCTGTCTACCGTATCCATAACGGCAATTTTGTCGTCGGTGATTACATACGAGTTATATGCCATACCGTTTTCGACAACATACTGTCCTTCAAAAAGGTCGATGTCCCGGTCGTTTACACCTATATATTTAATGTCTTTTGTTATTTCCATAAAAACGCTTCCTTCCAAAGAACAGTCGAAAAAAGGCCGAAAATACCCCGGCTGCCTCTATTCTATACAATTTTATCATATCATTCCTTAAAATGCAACAAAAAAACAGAGGGAACGGATAAAATCCACTCCCCCTGAATTTCTGCTGTTATAGGTAATTATTTGTTTACAGCGTCTTTGAAAGCGGCGCCGGCCTTGAAGGCGGGAACCTTTGCGGCAGCAATCTTGATCTTTTCGCCGGTACGGGGGTTTTTACCCTCTCTTGCCTCGCGCTTGCGAGCCTCGAAAGTACCGAAGCCGATCAGCTGAACTTTATCGTCCTTGGCAACTGCGTCTTTGATAACGTCCAAAGTTGCGTCAAGAACCTCTCCTGCCTCTTTCTTGGAAACATTTGCTTTCTCTGCGATTGCATCAATAAGTTCCTTTTTGTTCATCTCTCATTCACTCCTTTCGCTTGATCAAGAGGGGAAAACCCTCTCTTACCAAACGTTGCGTTTGGCTTACGAGTTAAATCATAGCATAAAACAGAATTAAAATCAACCTATTATCTCCATTTTTGTTGATTTTTAACGGAAATGTGGTCCGATTTTCTACAAATCCAACGTTTTTTATTCTAAAAAAGAATAATGCCCTGCTGAAATTTTACCCCTTGTAAAAAAAGCTTTACTTTTAGCATAAAAACTGGTATTATAAATATTCGGAGCGTGATTGTATGAAAAGCTTAAAAGACTATGTTTTGACAATACCCGACTTTCCCAAGGAAGGAATAATGTTTAGGGATATCACCTCGGTGCTTGAGGATGCCGACGGATTTGCCCTTGCCATAGATGAACTTAAAAGCAGACTCGACGGTGTGGATTTCGATGTCATCATCGGCGCCGAATCGAGAGGCTTTGTTTTGGGCGCCCCTCTTGCCTACATATTCCACAAGCCATTTGTGCTGGTCAGGAAAAAAGGCAAGCTCCCCAGAGAGGTCGTAAGACAGGAATATGCTCTTGAATACGGCACTGCCGAGCTTGAAATGAACAAGGATTCCATTAAGAAAGGGCAGAAGGTGGTCATTATCGACGATCTTATCGCCACCGGAGGCACTGCCGAAGCTATGGAAAAAATGGTTGAGAAAATGGGCGGAGAGGTTGTTAAGGCCCTCTTCCTTATCGAGCTTGCCGGATTTGAAGCAAGAAAAAATCTTGCCTGTCCCGTTGATACCGTTGTTTCCTATCCCGACAAATAAGTTGTCCCGACAAATAAGGTTTTGTTTTGAGGAGAGTTTATGCAAAATCTTCATGTCGGCGGAAAAACGGAAAAATCCCGTCCGATGCGGTTTTGCAGGTTTATTAGAAAGAAGGGAAAAGGTCAGTTGATGAACAAACAAAAAATTAAAGATACCTTTTATCTCTTGCGCGATATATATACGGTGCTTTATATTTCCTTTTTCGCCGTGCTTTTCTTTATACCGGTTTTAAATGCGCTGGGAAGGATCACAACCTTCCTTTATCTTGCTATTGCGGGACTTGGCGCGGCTTTGCTCTTTCTTTCGGTTTTTGTCCAAAGAGCGGCTTTTTTAAGTATGCCAAACTTCATACTGTCGCTTTTTGCGGGAGCGGCGCTGCTTTCGACAGCCGTGAATTTCCGATATGAGCCGGTCTCAAACATCAAGGAAATATGCTGGATGTGCATAATGTTCTTTATCATACAGTATGTCGACACCTCCCGCCCCAAGGAACGGCTTATGTATGTTTTAAGACTTGTTACCAATGTCTTTATTATGATATGGTTTGTGGGTGTGGTGTGGTCATTCTGCCAGTTTGTCGTGGGATACGGCGACTGGATATACACCCCTTATAACGACACCGAAATACACCGTGTAGGTTTTGTGGAGGAACGCCTTTTCGGCGTGTTCGGCGATCCCAACTATGCCGCAATCGGTTCTCTGTTTGCCATTGTTTTCGCTGTTTTCAATATGACCGGGGAAAAGGTCGGCAAAGCGTTAAAGGCTTTTTACATAGTCACCATTGTTTTTGAATACATCTATCTGGTGCTTTCGGGCTCCCGCGCTGCGCTTATCAGTATGGCGGTTGCTGTGTTCTTTATCGTCTTCTTCCTGACCTTAAAGAACAGATACGTGAGAGACCGTAAAACGGCCGTCAGGGTTATCGTGTCGGTGGTTATGGCAACGGTGGTTGCTGCCGCGGCAATTCTCATAAGCAAACTTCTGACCGATCTTCTTGCCTATCTTCCCAGCCTTTACGGCAGCATCTGCAAGCTGTTCGGCGTTAATACCGGGCAAAACGCTCCGGTAAACCTCCACCGCACCGACATTTCCGAGGGTAAGGATGCTTCCAACAACCGATTCAAGATCTGGATGGATTCCCTTAAGGTGTGGAAAACCAGTCCTTTGGTGGGTGTAACTCCGAGAGGATATCTTGCATACACTCTTGAAAATCTCGGGAACCTTTATATAGCTCAGAAGGGATATATCATACACAATGCATACATTTCTGTGCTTCTTTTCACCGGAATAATCGGAACGGTACTTATGGCAGCGTGGATAGTGTATACCGCGTGGACTATTGTTTGCTATCTTTTTAAATACAACCGTTCGGACAAAAAAGAGTATAATACCGTGCTGCTTTTCTCGGCGCTGATAGTGGCCGAGGCGGTTTCTTCGGCGGCGCTCAGTCAAATGTTCTTTTCCCATATGGTTACCGACGCGCTGTTCTGGCTGACGGTGGGCTATACCTTCTATTTCATCCGCTGCAGCAAGCTGCAGAATCAACCGGCAGTTGTGGCCGAAAAGGCACCCGCAGACGCGATTGAAGGTAATTGAATAAACCGGAAGCAGACAGAAAATAGACCTTTGCATAGCGACACTGTCGGTTGCTTAAAGGTATTGCAAAAACTTTCGGTAAAAACATTGCTTCAAAGTGAAGTTTAAAACATAATTGAAAATCAGGATTTCCGCCGTCGTAAATTGCAGTTCTGCAGTTTGCGGCGGCGTTTTTTGCTGCAAAAACATACCTGCCGTCACATCACCTGCCTTTGGCAGATGCCCTTTGTCCCTTTTCTTAACGGCGGCTGCTTTTTTGCAAATGACTTTTTTCAGTTGTTATTTGCAGGTCTGCACATTCCTTTTGGCGGCTGTTTTTATATGGCTCTTTTTGAAAAACTGCATTTGTGCAGAGCCGCTTTTACAAGGCCTGCGGAAAAATGCACCCTTTTACCGAGCTGAACCCTTCTAAAAAAATCTGAAAATTGCGTTTCGGTTGTTTGTGTGGTGGGATTTTAAAGGCCGGGTTTCAAATTAAGCAAAAAAACACAAAAAAATTTGATAAATTGTGAAAAAACCTATATCATTTTCAAAAAAGATGTGTTATACTGAAACAGTAATCAATTTGCACTTGGTAAAACGACCGCCGGTAGGTTGTTTTGCGGTTTGCAAAAAAAGGAGGATAATAAATGAAAAGACTTATTGCCGCCCTCTTGTCGCTGCTTTTGGCTTTTTCGATTTTCGGCTCTCTTTCGGGACTGGCCGACGGAAAAATTTTCGGCGACGTTGACGGAGACAAGGAAATTACCGCAACCGATGCGTTGTATATTCTTCAGTATACCGTCGGAATGAGGCAATTCACCGACGAGCAAAAGGACCTTGCCAAGGTAACCACCGAAGACGGCAGCGGAGATGTTGAAGTGTCGGATGCTTTGGCGGTTCTGCAGTTCTCGGTAAAATTGCGTACGGAATTTGTCCGCAAAGAGGTTTCAAACCACATTGAAATACCCGAGTCCATTGTGGAAAACAACGCTTATGTTAAGGATACTTCGGCCGATACAAGCTTTATGATCGACGAAACCGGCCTTACTCCCAAAACCATATACGTTATCGGATTCAAGGGAGACGCCCACGAAAACCGCCTTATAGCTTCTTTGCAGGGACTTATAAACCGCGCTTTCGGTATGGACGACGATCACACGGTGCTTGTCAATTTCGCTCTGGACGGAAGCGATAACTTCTGGCTGACCGAAATGACCTCAAAGGGTGTTTTCACACAGCTCAATTCCAAGAAAAAAATTATTTCTTCTATGGATGCGTTCTATGAGACCTTCGCAAATCAGCTTAAATATTGCGGAATGGTCACATGGGACGGAGGAGTGCCCGCCACATCCAACGTCGCCGCCACAATATGCGGTGTCGACGGATATCTGCCGGTACTCAAGGGCAGCAGCATCGAGACAAAGCTTGCCGGAATGGGTGTTGAAGAAAAAATATCCCTTTTCAACAAATTCACCGGCGAGCTTGGTACAAAGATTCCCGACACCGAGCAGGACAGCTCGGGAAGCGCCAAAAACGACGCATATCGCTGGGCACTTGAAAAGTATATGGACAGATGCTCGGCCTATTATGTAGGATACATCCTCGACGGCGGCGTTACCATTCCCGATAACTACTGGTCACAGAGAAACTATGCTCAGTACAATTGCATCGAGAATTTTGACTACCTTATTGCCCGTCAGGCATTCTGCTTTGACCTTAATCCCAATCCCAACGACGTGGTCTGCGACGATCCTTCTCAGCCTGCAGGAACCGACCACGACACCTTTATAATGATTCTTCAGAAGAGATATGAGCGTGCAAAGGGCGCTATGGGACAGATGATGGGCTTCCCGCCCTGGTGGATAAAATACACCGTTGACACTCCCGGTGACACCGGCCACAACGGAAAACTGGGCGGACCTCAGCTCGAATGGCTGTTCTGCGAATATATCACCAGCTACAATATGGCTATGGAGGCCGACGCGGCACATCCCTGCTCTATGAGCAACGGCTCCTTTATGTACAAATACCGCGTCACCGCCACCGAGTTCAAAAACACCGATACCAAGGAAGAGGATATGCTCACCTTCGATTCAAACAAGCGCTATTTCACAATGTATGTAGGCGACTACGATTCCTCGGCATGGATGAAGAACTATCTGGCCAACTTCTGGAAAGATTCGGCAAGAGGAACACTGCCTCTTATGTGGGCCTTCAATCCTAACCTTTCCAACCGTATTCCGGTCGTTTGGGAATACATTTACGCAACCAAGAGCGACAAGGACTACATTGTTGCCGGCGAAGGCGCAGGATACACAATGCCCGGATATTTCATCGAAAACAGAGAAACCGGAGATCTTCGAGAGACAAGCGAAGGCTGGGATGTATGGATAGAATACAGCAAGAAATATTATCAGCTGTTCGACATCGACATCACAGGATTTATAATCAACTCCCAGAGCGGCTCTCTCGAAGTTAAGGGAATTAATCCCGAGATTATGACCCAGTATAATAAACTTTCTCCCGTCGGCTCCTTCACAAATGCCAGCAGCAGCCGCAAGCAGGCTCTTGCGTTGCAGGACGGCGTACCTTATGTCTATCTCTACAACGAGATTCCCTTTAACGCCGATCCTCAGGATACAACTGCATTTGAAGGAATGTATAACTACGACAGAGGCTCTATGGGCGCATATAACTTCTCGGCTTACCGCACGGTGGTTCAGGCTCCCTCTACCATCAAAGAGGTTGTGGAAGGATATACCTCCTACGCTTCCAACAAGTCCGGAAAAGAGTATGTATATGTCGATCCCTATAACTTCTTCAGTCTTGTAAGACAGTCGGGACAGGGCTTTGAAGGCGGCGGAAAATAATTCTTAAAAGTAATTCTTTAAAAGAGAAAGAAACTTGAGAAGATAAAAGGCCTAAAAAGATAAAAACTTAACGGTCTTTAAATCCGCACGTGCGCTTAAAATACGCAGGATTTAAGCGCTGCCGAAAAGTCGGCCAAGATAAAATTCACCCGGGCCTGAATCGCCGTTTGGCGATTCAGGCCCGGGTTTCCTGTTTTATGATTTTTGCAGCCTTTTGTCGTTTAAATTTCAGCGAATCATATGGCTGTATCGTGTTTTGCCGGATGGTACATTCCGTTTTGGCTTTTCTGCTGCATTAGTCGTGCATATATTACTATATTTAAACGGCTATAACTAAACGGCTATAACGATTTAAACAGCTATAGATATAAGGTTATAAAGGCCATAAGAGTCATAAGGTGAACAGCCAATATATAAATCCGTATATCACTCCGGCAAAGGTACCGAAGGCGATTACCGGTCCCGCAATGGAAAAAAGCTTTGCGCCGACTCCCGTGACAAATCCCTCGCTTTTAAATTCCATGGCGGGGGAGACCATAGCGTTTGAAAATCCCGTTATGGGCACAAGGGTGCCGGCGCCGGCGTGACGCGCTATATCGTCGAAAACGCCGATGGCGGTCAGAAAGGCCGCTAAAAACACAAGGGTAACGGTTGAGGTGGTTTTGGCCGTTTCAAGGGACAGGCCGATCATCTGATAAAAATCCCCCAAAAACTGACCGAATGTGCATATAATCCCGCCCACCGCAAAGGCACAAAGACAATCCTTTAAAACATTTGAACCGGTCTCGGTTTTTTTTACATACTTCTGATATTCTTCTTTTGTAATTTTCAAAAAAATCACCGCCCTTTTTGTTTTTCCCAAAAAAGGCGGCGGTTATTCCGATTATCGGTAAATCGGATGTTTTGTCAATTGATTTATTTGTTGATATGCCGATCGTTTACCGGCCGAGGGTTTCCTTTCTGAAACCATCGTTGGTGGTAACGAGTATGAGCGTGCCGCTGGTTACCTCGATGGATGCGGGAGTGCCGACAAACTCGTTGCTTACCCCTCTTGGCATATCGCAGAATATGGTGCCGTTGTCCATGTTGTATTTAAGACCGGAAATGGTAACGCCCTTGGCGTCTCCGCCGTAGGCAAATATCGAGATGATGCCTTTTCTGCCCGGGCCTAAGAAGGTGCGTGTGTTGCGTATACCGGTCATAACGCTGTTTTCGCCGAAAACGTATCCGGTGCATCCGTTATTTATAATGTAGCACAGTGTTTGCATGGTGGCGATGGACATATCTACCCTTCCGCCCATACATCCGAAAATGCATATGGTTTTAAACCCGTGGGCAATGGCATATTTTACGGCCAGCATAAGGTCGGTATCGTCCTTTTCCACAGGGTGTTTAACAATGTTAGGATGATTCGGAGGACTGCCCAGAGAATCGAAATCTCCCATAACAATATCGGGAATGATGTGCATTCTCTGAAGGTATCTGTATCCTGCATCGGCGGCTATGATATAATCGATGGGGCGGGGCGCAAAGTTCCTTCCGTCGAAAATTCCAGAGCCGACTATATAACAAATTCTGTTTGTCATAATCTCGCCTCCCAAAACAAAATAATGTTAACACATAATTTTTAACAAAAAAAGAACAAAAAAACTTTTTTTGAAATTATTTTAAGCATCGGACGGTCGAACACGCCTGAACGGCCTATTAATGGTGCTTTTCGGCTTGTCGTCGCCCATAGGCGTCAATTTCAAGTGGCGAAACGATAAAAACGGGAAATTTAACATTTTTAAGGCGTTATGGTTAAGCGGTGTGCAGAAAGAAAATGCAAAAAATTATAAAAACCTCTTGACAAACGGCCAAAGAGGTAGTATTATTTTTGATACAACAAAGCAGAAGAGCTTTTGCCCGTCTCACCGTTCCGACTTAAACGTGCCGGCCGGTCAATACATTTGCTTCTCTTATGATAAAGAGGGGCTTTGGTATTGAGGATGGGTTTACCTATCCTTTTTTGTTTGTTAAAAAACTTTTGGAGGTGCAGTCCTATCAGCAAGCCCGAGCTTTCCATCAACGAAGAAATCCGTGACCGTGAGGTCCGAGTAATTTCCGGAGAAGGAGAACAGCTTGGCATTATGTCGCCCAAGGAGGCGCTCAAAATTGCCGAGCAAAGAGATCTTGATCTCGTGAAAATCGCACCCGGTGCAAATCCCCCGGTGTGCAAAATTATGGACTACGGAAAATATCGTTTTGAGCAGTCGAAACGTGAGAAGGAAGCAAGAAAGAATCAGCACATCGTCGAAACGAAGGAAATACGTCTTTCGCTTAACATCGACACACACGATTTTGAAACCAAGCTTAACCACGCCAAGAAGTTTATCGCCGGCGGCAATAAGGTCAAGGTTTCCATCCGCTTCCGCGGCCGTGAAATGGGCCATCCCGAAATCGGTCTCGACAATATGAAACGCTTTGCCGAGGCAATGGAGGAAACGGCGACGGTCGAAAAACCCGCAAAGATGGAAGGACGCAATATGCTTATGTTCCTTGCACCCAAAAAAGCTTGAATTATTAAGGAGGACCTTTGTTATGCCTAAAATCAAAACACATAGCGGAGCCAAAAAACGGTTTAAGCTCTCTAAGAACGGCAAGCCTATGCGCGGCCATGCCTTCAAATCCCACATCTTAAACAAAAAGAGCACCAAGCGCAAGAGAAATCTTCGCAAGGTTTCGGTTGCGGACAAGACCAACACCGCTCAGATCAAAAAGCTTGTTCCCTACAAATAATATCGGAGGTATATATAAATGGCACGAGTAAAAGGCGCACTTATGACGCGCAAAAGAAGAAAGAAAACGTTAAAGCTTGCTAAGGGCTATTTTGGCTCCAAGCTCAGACTTTTTAAAACTGCCAAACAGGCCGTAATGAAATCCGGCAACTATGCCTATATCGGCCGCAAACAGAGAAAGCGCGATTTCCGCCGCCTGTGGATCACCCGTATTTCCGCCGCCACCCGCGCAAACGGAATGAACTATTCCACCTTTATGAACGGCCTTAAAAAGGCGGGCATCACCCTTAACCGCAAAATGCTCTCCGAGATCGCAATTGCCGATCCCGCAGCCTTCACCGCTCTGACCGAGAAGGCCCGCGCCGCTCTTTAATCAACAGTTTTAACGCCCGACCCATTACGGTTTCGGGCGTTTGCCTTTTATAAATTATGATTATTTCATCAAAAGACAATGCAAAAATCAAATACGCAAAAAAGCTGCTGACATCGGCGTCCTTCCGAAAAAAAGAGGGACTTTTGCTGCTTGAGGGGCAGCGGCTTTGCGAGGATGCGGCCGGAAATTCGGCGGTTATAAAGACGGTGTTTTTCTCGGCAAAATTTAAGGAAAAATTCCCCGACAGCCTTTTGAAACTGACAAAGGCAGCAGAGGAAAGCTTTGAAGTGACCGAGGACGTGCTGCTCAAAATTTCCGATACCGAAAGCTGCCAGGGGGTCATATGCATCTGTAAGCGGCCGGAAATTCCCCTTCCGATAAAAAGGGAAGGAAAGTATCTTGTGCTCGAAAATGTTTCCGATCCGTCCAATGTGGGCGCCGCCGCAAGAACGGCCGAGGCGCTTGGAACCGACGGTATACTTGTCTGCGGAGGCTGCGATCCCTTCAGTCCCAAGGTGTTAAGAGCATCTATGGGAGCGCTGATGAGATTCCCGGTGGAGGTTTTTGCCGGCGTTGCGATGGCGGCCGAACGCCTTGAAAAGGCAGGAGTACCGCTTTATTGCTCGGTGGTGTCAAATCCCGATAAAAACATCGGCGAAATCGATTTTTCGGCGGGCTGCGCCGTCATAATCGGAAACGAGGCAAACGGCGCGACAGATGCAGCGAGAAGCCTTTCAAAAAGCTGCTTTACCATACCTATGGCGGGCAGAGCGGAATCCTTGAACGCTGCTGCGGCTGCCGCCATAATAATTTATGAAATGACCAAAGGGTGAATAAAATGTATTCCGAAAGCATTTATTTTATCGCCTTGCAAAATGCCCTGGGATTTGCTTCAAAGGCGCTTTGTCCCGCCCTTTTGAAGTTTAAAACTCCGCAAAATATTTTTGCCGCTTCAAAAGACGAGCTTAAAGGCAGCGGGATCTTTTCCAAAGCTCAGCTCGAAAGAATATCGGAGGAAACCCTGCAAAGGGCAAAAAGAATATTTTCTTCCTGCGAAAATTCCGGTGTAACGGTCATACCCTACGGCGGGGAAAGATATCCCAAAAGGCTTATGGAAATTCCCGATCCTCCGACCGTCCTTTATGTTTTAGGAGATATGCCGGCCATAGACGATCAGCCGGTTATGACCATTGTGGGAAGCCGAAAGCCCACCGAGTATGGATCGGTTTCGGCATTTAACCTTTCGCGGGCGCTTTGCTCGGCGGGGTTTATTGTGGTCAGCGGCGGAGCGCTGGGAGTCGATTCGGCGGCTCACGAGGGAGCGCTTGACGTGGGCGGAAAGACGGTTGCGGTGCTGGGAACGGGGTTTTTCTCAAACTATCTTATGCGGCAGGAGCCTTTAAGACGGCGCATCAGCCAAAGCGGCGCCCTTGTGACCGAGTTTCCGCCGGGTATGCCGGTTCAGCGCTTTTCCTTTCCAATGAGAAACAGAATGATCTCGGGACTGTCTCTCGGAACGGCAGTGGTGCAGGCGGGAGAAAAAAGCGGCTCGCTCATAACCGCCTCATATGCAGCCGAACAGGGCAGGGATGTTTTTGTAATCCCCGGCCACGCGGGAGAACAGTGTTTTAAAGGCTCAAACGAGCTTATAAAAAACGGGGCAAAGCCCATTTTCTCGTTTAAAGACATTGCCGAGGAATATTGCCCGCTTTTTGTCGGAAAAATAGACCTTGGTGCGGGAGAGCTTTGCGGATTTAAAGATAAACTGCCCGATACATTATCGATGGTCGACGGTGGAACGTCCGGCCGGGCGAGCCATAAGGCTTCGAAAGACGGTTTTGACGCCGAGGGAAAATCAGCCTTTGAGAAAACGGCTTCCGAAAAAGAAAACGGCCGAAAGCAAAAAACCGACGGCGGGCAAAACGAGCGGACGGCAAAGGTAAGAAAGACCGCAAACAACCGATCTGTATATCCCTATGACGTACACACCGGCAGCGAAAACACAAAGGCCGGCTCCTCCGATACCGTAAACGGCGACCTGCCACCTATTAACAAAAAATTTACCGACGACGAAATTCAAAGGGACTTGTCAGAGGATGCAAGGTTAGTGTATAATAGCTTCCGAAAAAATATTTCGCTTTTCGACGAACTGTCGGCGCAAAGCCATCTTAACAGCGGAAGGCTGCTTTGTGCTTTAACCGAGCTTGAGTTGTCGGGACTTGTGTCGGCACTTTCTGGCAATCGGTTTGAAAAGCTTTAGTGCGCATAGGGAATACATACGGCGCATAAATCTTACGGTCAAAGCGCGGATCGCAGTGAGACGTTAAAGCCGACGATCGGCGCGTAATATCAAATTGAGTATACATACCTTTCACGAAAGGAAGTTTTTAATAAATGTCTGATCTGGTCATTGTGGAGTCGCCGACCAAGGCAAAAAGCATTAAAAAATATCTTGGCGGCAATTATGAAATAATGGCGTCGGTAGGTCATATACGCGACCTGCCCAAAAAGAAAATGTCGGTTTCCCTTGATGGGAAATTTACACCGAAATACGAGCCTGTGGCCGGTAAGGAGGAGCTCATAAAATCCCTTCAGACCGCCGCCGCAAAAAGCGATCGGGTATATCTCGCAACCGACCCCGACCGCGAGGGTGAAGCCATTGCCTGGCACCTTGCCGAGCTTTTGGCGCTTAACGAAAACGAGCCTATAAGGGTCACTTTTAACGAAATAACAAAATCGGGAGTGCAAAAGGGAATGGCCGCTCCCCGTTCCATAGATATGAATCTTGTAGACGCTCAGCAGGCCAGAAGAATCCTCGACCGAATCGTCGGTTATAAGCTCAGTCCCTTCCTCTGGAAAAAGGTCAGAAGAGGTCTTTCGGCCGGAAGGGTGCAGAGCGTGGTCGTGAGGCTTATCGTCGACAGGGAAGAGGAAATAAGAAAATTTGTTCCCGAGGAATACTGGACAATCGACGCAAAATTAAGCCAGAAACCCACCTCCAAGAAATTTGCCGCAAAGCTGCACACCACCCTCGACGGCAAAAAGGTGGCCATTTCAAACGAACAGCAGGCAAACGAAATAAGAGAGGCCCTTGAAAAGGCGCAGTATAAGGTTCTGAAGGTCAAAAAGGGCACAAGGACCTGCCAGCCACCCCCTCCCTTTATCACATCGGCACTGCAGCAGGATACCGCAAGAAAATTCGGAATGACCGGTGAGCGCACCATGCGTATCGCTCAGCAGCTCTATGAAGGAATCGACATTCAGGGAATGGGCACCACAGGTCTTATAACCTATATGAGAACCGACTCGGTGAGAATTTCCGAGGAAGCCAGAGCGGCCGGAAATCAGTTTATAGAGGAGCATTTCGGCAAAAATTATCTGCCGGCAAAACCCCGGTATTATAAGACAAAAGCCTCGGCTCAGGACGGACACGAGGCCATACGTCCCACCGTCATCTCCCTTACCCCCGCAATGGCAAAGCCCTCTCTCACTTCCGAGCAGTATAAGCTTTATAAGCTCATCTGGGAGCGGTTTATGGCCAGCCTTATGGCCGCATGTATCCAGTCGACCCAGTCGATAGATATTTCTGCAGCCGATTACATTTTCCGCGCCAGCGGATACACCGTGAAATTTGACGGATATACCGCCGTTTATTCTTCGGTAAAGGACGAGGATGAAGAGGGAGAATCGGTGCTTCCGCCTCTTGCCGAGGGAGATATACTGGTGCTGCGCGACCTTGCGGGAAATCAGCATTTCACCCAGCCCCCCGCAAGATATAACGACGCCACCCTTATTGACGTTATGGAGAAAACCGGCATCGGCCGACCCAGTACCTACGCACCTACCATCGCCACGGTCATAAAAAGAGAATATGTCGAAAGGGAAAAGCGTTCATTAAAGCCCACGCCTTTGGGAGAGGTCACCACCGGCCTTATGAAGGAGCTTTTCAAGGATATCGTCGATTCCAAATTCACCGCCAAGATGGAGGAGGATCTCGACCTTGTGGCCGAAGGAAAGCTTGACTACGTTACAACCCGCCAAAAATTCTACGGTCCC
>CAKSDF010000017.1 GCA_934444695.1 uncultured Eubacteriales bacterium
ACGAGCACAAGTCAAAGCCCACCCAGCACTCGGTCAAGGAGCTTCAGGGCATGGGCATCAATCCCAACATCATCGTCCTGCGCTGCGACGAGCCTCTTGAGGATTCTATCTTCAAGAAAATTTCTCTCTTTTGTAATGTTAAACCCGATTGCGTTATCGAAAATCTTACCCTTCCCATTCTTTACGAAGCGCCGCTTATGCTTGAAAAGGCCAACTTTTCGTCGGTGGTCTGCCGCGAGCTCAACATTGACGCACCGCAGCCTGATATGGCCGAATGGACCCACCTTGTCGACCGCATTAAAAACCGCCAAAAAGAAGTACACATCGGTCTTGTGGGAAAATATGTTCAGCTTCACGACGCATATCTTTCGGTGGCCGAAGCCATGCGCCACGCGGGCTATTCCCTCGACACACACATCCGCATTCACTGGATTGATTCCGAGGGTCTTAACGAGCACAACTATAAAAAGGAGCTTTCAAAGTTAGACGGCATAATCGTTCCCGGCGGATTCGGCAACAGAGGAATCGAGGGTATGATCCTTTCGGCTAAATATGCGAGAGAAACCGGGCTTCCCTATTTCGGAATATGCCTCGGTATGCAGATCGCCGTTATGGAATATGCCAGAAACGTTTGCGGTATTGCCGACGCAAATTCCGGCGAATTCGACGAGCTTTGCAAAAACAAGGTCATCGACTTTATGCCCGGTCAGTCCAACGACATCGACAAGGGCGGCACACTGCGCCTTGGCAGCTATCCCTGCGAAATAAAGAGCGGCACAACAATGGAGCGCTGCTATAAATCCAGCCACATCGACGAGCGTCATCGCCATCGTTATGAATTCAATAACGATTACCGCGAAGTGCTTGAAAAGGCAGGATTGACCCTTTCGGGACTTTCTCCCGACGGCCGTCTT
The DNA here is from genome assembly GCA_934444695.1 of uncultured Eubacteriales bacterium. Classification (GTDB taxonomy): domain Bacteria; phylum Bacillota; class Clostridia; order Oscillospirales; family Acutalibacteraceae; genus UMGS1484. The sequence goes on from CAKSDF010000017.1 coordinate 915, forward strand.
GTGGAAACGGTGGAGCTGACCGATCGCCCATTCTTTGTGGGAGTCCAGTTCCATCCCGAATTCAAGTCCCGTCCCAACCGTCCCCATCCCCTTTTCCACGGATTTATCGAGGCGGCACTTGAGAGAACAAAGAAATAATGTTAAAAGAGTACGGAAAAGCTCAAATTTCCGTGCTCTTTTTTTACGATAATATTTTAAAAATATACTGTCTTTTGGGACGGATATGTGTTATTATATATATTGAAAAACAGCAGTTTAAAACGGCTTTTTTAGGGGTGTGACTTTTTTGAAGGAATTTGACAGAAAACTCATTTTGGAGGACGGCAGCGAATACCTCGGTTACGGCTTCGGCAGCAACAGCGACAGGGTTTGCGAAATCGTCTTTAACACATCGATGGTGGGATATCAGGAGATTGTTTCCGATCCATCCTATACATATCAGGCGGTGGTTATGACCTACCCCCTCATCGGCAACTACGGCATTACCGACGACGACTTTGAAAGCAAAAATATGACCATCGGCGGGCTTATCGTCAGGGATTATAACGATATGCCATCCAATTTCAGATACACAAAGACCCTTTCCGAGCTGCTTGAGGAAAACGACATTCCCGGCATTTCCGGAATCGACACCAGAAAGCTCACAAGAAGCATTCGCGACATCGGCTCGAGGAGAGGGCTTATAACAGGCCTTTCGACCACCCTTGAGCAGGGGCTTGAAATAATCAAAAGCACTCCCGTTCCCCATGATGCGGTGCAAAAGGTCAGCTGCAAAAAACGCTGGTATTCCCGCACGTCAAATCCTAAATTCAATGTTGTGGCGGTTGATTGCGGCATAAAGCTCAACATCATCAGAAGCCTTAACAAATTCGGTTGCAATGTCACTATAGTTCCCTTCGACACCACGGCCGAGGAAATAGAATTTATGAATCCAGACGGAATTTTCCTTTCAAACGGCCCGGGAGATCCTGAGGACGTAACCCCCGTCATTGAAATGATAAAGAAAATGAGAGGCAAGCACCCCATCTTCGGCATATGCCTCGGGCATCAGATGATTTCCCTTGCCTACGGTGCCAAGACCTACAAGCTGAAATTCGGACATCGCGGCGGAAACCATCCTGTCAAAAATCTCGAGACCGGCAAAATCGAAATTACCTCTCAGAACCACAGCTACGCCGTCGACGACAAATCTCTTGAAGCCACCGACCTTACCCTAACCCACATAAACCTGCTCGACAAAACGGTCGAAGGCGTGGAATGCAAAAAAGACAAGGTTTTCAGCGTCCAGTATCATCCCGAAAGCGCACCGGGACCACAGGACAGCACATATCTTTTTGAAAAATTCATCGAAACTATGAAAGGGGCGAAGGAAAATGCCTAAGAGAACGGATATTAAAAAGGTACTTGTCATAGGCTCCGGCCCCATTGTCATCGGACAGGCCGCCGAGTTTGACTACGCCGGAACACAGGCCTGCCTCGCCCTTAAAGAGGAAGGCTACGAGGTCATTCTCGCAAACTCCAACCCCGCCACCATTATGACCGACACTTCCATTGCCGACAAGGTTTATATGGAGCCGCTGACCCTCGAATATGTGGCAAGAATATGCCGCTATGAGCGCCCCGATGCCATCGTTCCCGGAATCGGCGGACAAACGGGACTTAACCTTGCAATGCAGCTTGCCAAAAAAGGCGTGCTTGAGGAATGCGAAATCGAGCTGCTCGGCACAAACGCCGAAAGCATCGAATGCGCCGAAGACAGAGAGCTTTTCAAAGAGCTTTGTCAGCGGATCGGCGAGCCGGTCGTTCCATCTCAGATCACATACAGCATTGAAGAAGCGATTGAAGCCGCAAATACCATCGGATATCCCGTCATTCTCCGTCCCGCATTTACCCTTGGCGGAACGGGCGGCGGCTTTGCGGGAGACGAGGCCGAGCTTCGCACAATGATGAAAAATGCCCTTGCCCTTTCCCCCGTTCATCAGGTACTTGTGGAAAAAAGCATCAAGGGCTATAAGGAAATCGAATACGAGGTAATGAGGGACGCAAACGACACCGCCATTACCGTTTGTAATATGGAAAATCTCGACCCCGTGGGAATCCACACCGGCGATTCCATAGTCGTCGCTCCCAGTCAGACCCTCACCAACAAGGAATATCATATGCTCCGCGACAGCGCACTTAAAATCATCCGCGCTCTCGACGTTAAGGGCGGCTGCAACGTTCAGTTTGCACTTGATCCCCAGTCCTTTAAATATTACGTTATAGAGGTCAATCCCCGTGTTTCCCGTTCTTCCGCTCTCGCCTCAAAGGCAAGCGGATACCCCATTGCAAGGGTTTCGGCAAAAATCGCCGTGGGTATGAATCTCGACGAGATTCAGCTGGCCAACACCCCAGCCTGCTTTGAACCCACGCTCGACTACGTGGTAACAAAAATGCCCCGCTTCCCCTTCGACAAATTCACCACAGCCTCCAACCACCTTTCCACCCAGATGAAGGCCACCGGCGAGGTTATGAGCGTTGGAAGAACCCTCGAGGAAAGCCTTTTAAAGGCCATTCGCTCCCTCGAAAACAGCAAAAACCACATCCATATGGAGAAGTTCGACAGCAACCATATGACCACCGAACAGCTGCTCGATTACATCAAGGAGGGCACCGACGACCGTATCTATGCCATTTCTCAGCTTATGTGGATGGGGGTCGACCATTCGAGAATATGCAACATCACCCAGATCGATATGTTCTTCCTCGATAAGATCAAAAAAATCGTTGACTTTGAAAAGGAAATGGAGGCAAATCCCGATTCTCCCGAGCTTATGAAGGCAGCAAAGAAGATGGGGTTTTCAGATTCCTACATTGCCGAGCTTTGGAACACCACCGAGGACGACATTTACGAGCGCCGCATTAAAGAGGGGCTTTTCCCCGTTTATAAAATGATCGATACCTGCGCCAGCGAGTTCGACAGCTATGTTCCCTATTTCTACTCAACATACGAGGAAGAAAATGAATCTATCGTTTCCGATAAAAAGAAGATCATCGTGCTCGGATCAGGCCCTATTCGTATCGGTCAGGGCGTCGAGTTTGACTATTCCACCGTTCACGCCGTGCGCGCCATTCGCGAAGCGGGATACGAGGCCATTGTCATAAACAACAATCCCGAGACCGTTTCCACCGACTATACCACCGCTGACAAGCTTTATTTCGAGCCTCTGACGGTGGAGGATGTTATGAACATCGTCCATCTTGAAAAGCCGGTGGGGGTTATCGCGACCCTGGGCGGTCAGACCGCCGTCAACCTTGCCGACCCATTGACAAAGCGCGGGGTTAAAATAATCGGCACCGACTGCGAGGCCATCGAACGTGCCGAAAACCGCGATGCCTTTGACGAGGTCATTAAATCCCTCGGAATTCCCAATCCCAAAGGCGAGGCCGTTACCGACATTGAGAGCGGCGTGGCTGCGGCCGAAAAAATCGGTTATCCCGTCCTTGTCAGGCCCTCCTTCGTGCTGGGCGGACGGGCAATGGAGATAGTGGCCAACGAAAAAATGCTCCGACACTACCTTAAAAATGCCGTTGAGGTGGACGTCGACAAGCCCGTGCTGGTGGACAAATACCTTGTGGGCAAGGAGGTCGAGGTCGACGCTATTTGCGACGGAAAGCAGGTTTTCATTCCCGGAATTATGGAGCTTGTGGAGCGCACCGGCGTTCACTCTGGCGACAGTACAAGCGTTTATCCACCCTTCAGCATTTCTGAGAAGGTAAAGGACACCATTGCCGATTACACAACCCGTCTCGGACTCGGTATAGGCATAGTGGGACTTTTCAACATTCAGTTCATCGTCGATAAGGACGAAAATGTTTTTGTTATCGAGGTCAACCCCCGTGCCTCCCGCTCGGTTCCTTTCCTTTCGAAATCCACAGGCTTCGGCCTTGTTCAGATCGCCACCAAAGCCATGCTCGGCAGCGACTTTGCCGCTCAGGGAATCACCGAAATGAGACCCAAGGACAAGGAGCGCTGGTATGTTAAGGCCCCGGCATTTTCCTTTGAAAAGCTGACCGGAATGGACGCCTATCTTTCCCCCGAAATGAAGTCTACGGGAGAGGCTATCGGCTACGATGACAGGCTCAACCGCGCGCTGTACAAGGCGCTTCAGGCCTCGGGCGTTAAGATCAAGGAATACGGCACCGTGCTCGTCACCCTTGCCGATGAGGATAAGGAGGAGGCTCTGCCGCTGGTACAAAGATTCTATCAGCTGGGCTTTAACATCGAGGCCACCATCGGCACGGCAAACTTCCTTAAGGAACACGGAATACGCACAAGGGTAAGAGGCAAGCTCAGCGAAGGCAGCGAGGAAATTCTCGATTCCATCCGCGCCGGATACGTCAGCTATATAATCAACACCCGTGCCATTCTTTCGGGAGTTCATTATGAGGACGGCGTGGCCATCCGCCGCTGTGCGGTGCAAAACGGCGTCACCATTTTCACCTCTCTCGACACGGTCAAAATTCTTCTCGACGTGCTCGATGAAATGATTCCCGCAATATCCACCATCTGATAGCCTTATAATAAAAAAACAACGGACAGAGTGCTTAAAGCCTTCGTCCGTTGTTTTTTATTATGGTATTTACTTTCTTAAATTAGGCTAAATGTGGTATAGCCCGGCATATACAATCACCGTAATCAACAAACCTTTCGCTTACTTATAAAGCTCGTTCTCGACGATCTTTGCGGCGATATATACAAGCTCGGCGCAGGGGCGTTTTTTATAATATGCGGCGGTGCGATCCTCGGGAACGCTCCCCTGACATTTGCCGTTACATCCCACCCCTTCAAGCAGTTCTCTGCAGATGATGCTTCCGTTTTGCTCCTTAAAATCGGCGGCAATTTTTTGAATAAGGGCATAATGCGCGCTCTTGGCCGCCTTGTCGCAGGGGTCGCAGTATCCGCATTTAATCCCTGCTATCATAAAGGCACCTGTAACCGCTCCGCAGACCTCTCTCATTCTTCCCATTCCCCCGCCGAAGGAGGATGAAAGCTTCATAGCCGTGTCAAAATCGATGGCAAAATCATCGATAAAAGCGCCGACTACGGCCTGAGAGCAGTTATAGCCCGATGTAAAGAGCTGCTTTGCTTTTTCCGGACGGGTCATAGCAGTTTCTCCGCCTTATCGGCCGCTTTATCCAGCCAGTCGCCTTCGAAAAGCTCCACCGCGCCCTTGTCGCAGGCTGCAGCAAGCTTGGAGCTCATAGGGATCTCGCAAACGGTATCGATGGCAAATTCCTTTGCAGTATCCTCGGCCTTATTCTGACCGAAAATATAGTGCTTTGATCCGCAATCGGGACACTCAAAATAGGCCATATTCTGAACAAGTCCCAGTACCGGCACATCCATAATCTTGGCCATTTTGACCGCCTTTTCAACGATCATGGAAACAAGCTCCTGAGGAGAGGTTACGACAATTATGCCGTCCACCGGCAGAGACTGGAACACCGTAAGGGGTACATCGCCGGTTCCGGGAGGCATATCAACAAACATAAAGTCGACGTCGTTCCAAATGACCTCGCTCCAGAACTGCTTGACCACTCCGCCGATAACAGGTCCTCTCCACACAACAGGGTCGGAAGGATTCTCAAGCAAAAGGTTTACCGACATAATGTCGATTCCGGTTTTGGTTTTAACGGGATAAAGGCCGTTGTCGTCCCCGGTGGCGTGCTCGTTTATTCCGAATACCTTAGGAATAGAGGGGCCGGTAATGTCGGCGTCGAGTATGGCGGTTTTATAGCCGCGGCGCTGCATTGTAACGGCCATCAGCGATGTGACAAGGGATTTTCCCACCCCGCCTTTACCGCTGACCACACCGATGACCTTTTTGATGTGAGAAAGCTCATGGGGCTTTTCCTTTTCTATTACATTTGCGCGGCTGTCACAGTCGGCGTGGCAGCTTGAGCAATCGTGGGTACATTCGCTCATAATATTATCTCCTTAGCGGCATTAATAGCCGAGTTTTTTATATTCTTTTCCCTCTTCGATATAGCGAAGGGCATTTTGACGGGTACTTTCGGCTCCCTGCTCGTCCACTTCTCTGACCACCTTTGCGGGGCAGCCCATAAGCAGAGAATTTGCGGGGATATCCTTGTTTTGAGTGACCATTGCGCCGGCGCCGATTATGCAGTTGTCGCCGATTTTGGCACCGTTTAAAATAATTGCGCCCATTCCCACCAGCACATTGTCGCCGACGGTGCATCCGTGCACGATTGCGCCGTGTCCGATGGTTACATTTTCGCCGATTTTAACCGGGAAGCCTTTATCCACATGGACAACGGCGTTATCCTGAACATTGCTTCCCTTGCCGATGTATATGCTGTCCATATCGCCGCGGATGGCCGCGCCAAACCAGATATTAGCATCCTCCTCAACCGTGACGTCGCCTATAACGGTCGCATTTTTTGCCACAAAGGCTTTTTCGGAAATTTTAGGGTCTTTCATTTTAATCGTCCGTCCTTTCAACAAGCTGACGCCCCATTAAAACGCCCATAACCGATGCCATCATAAGGCCTCTTGTCCATCCGCTGGAGTCGCCGAGGCAATGAAGTCCCTTGACATTAGTATTAAATTTTTCGTCCATTTTAATACGGTTGGAATAAAATTTAAGCTCGGGAGAATAGAGCAGCGTCTCGGTTGAAGCGAAACCGGGCACAACGTGATCCATAGCCTGGATAAAATTGATTATGTTGACCATTGCGCGATAGGGCATTGCGGCGGTTATGTCTCCGGCAACGGCATCGGGCAGAGAGGGACGGAGGTTTGAATGGGAAAGCTCCTTTTCCCACGTGCGCTTACCGTCGAGGATATCGCCGAAACGCTGAACAAGAATATGTCCCGCACCCAGCATATTGGTCAGCTCGCCGACCTTCTGAGCATATTCGATGGGCTGATTAAAGGGATAATTGAAATTGTGGGAGCAAAGTATGGCCACGTTGGTGTTGCCGGATTTTTTATCCTTATAGGAATGTCCGTTAACAACAGCAAGGTCGTTGTCGTAGTTTTCCTGGCTGACAAAGCCGCCGGGATTCTGACAGAAGGTACGCACTTTATTCTTAAAGGGCTTGGGATAGCCGATGAGCTTGGATTCGTAAAGCACATCGTTAACCTTTTCGATGACTTCGTTTCTGACCTCTACTCTAACGCCGATGTCGACCGTGCCGGGCTGATGAGCGATGTTATGCTCGGCGCAGATCTTTTCGAGCCATTCGGCTCCTCTTCGGCCGGTGGCAATAACCGTCTGTTTTGCATATATTTCTCTGGCGTCGTCCTTTTTGCTGATGTAAACACCCTTACAGACATCGCCGTCGAGAATGATGTTTGAACATTCGTATCCGAAAAGTATTTCCACTCCGTTTTCCTGCAGCCAGTGTTCAAGAGCAAGATAAAGATCCTGAGCCTTCTCGGTTCCGAGATGGCGGATGGGGCAATCCACAAGCTTAAGACCCGCCTGAATGGCGCGCTTGCGTATTTCCTTAACTTCCTCGTTGTTGTCGATACCTTCGATATGTTCGTCGGCACCGAATTCGAGATATATTTTATCGGTATAATCGATGGTTTCCTGAGCAAGATTTTCTCCGATAAGGGTGGGCAGATCTCCGCCCACCTCATAGCTTAGCGAAAGCTTTCCGTCGGAAAAAGCGCCTGCACCCGAAAAGCCGGTGGTAATGTGGCAGTATGGCTTGCAGTTCATACATTTTTTTGTTTTGGATTTAGGGCAGCTGCGTTTTTCAATAGACTGACCCTTTTCCACGATAACGATTTTTTTCTTCGAGCCCTTCCTGAGCATTTCAATGGCGGTAAAGATTCCCGCAGGGCCCGCACCGACGATAACAACATCAGTATTCATAAAAAACAATATCCTTTCGGCCGATCATTATATTTTTCTCCATAGCACACGCATCCGATTCCGCAAAAGCATCCGGCAAACATTTTTTACGGCTTGTCGTTTCCGTTCCACAAACGGCATTACCGACTTATCCACCGAAGCCGGGATCAGATGCGTATGCTATGTTCAACCACAGCCACTCTGTATTATATCCTATAAGTTGTTTATTGTCAACAGTTTAACAATCTTCATACACAATATATATTAATTGTATAAGGTAATTTAATATTTTGTTAAAAAACGACCGCCAAAGCAGAAAAACTTCACTTTGACGGCCAAATTACAGCTATTTTAATGTTGATTTAGCCCTTTGCTAAAGAGGGTCGCTCCCATATTGCCGGTTCCTTTGAAATCAATTCATTGCAGCAACGGATTTCAAAAGTATCTCAAATAAAAATCTATAAGTCGATCAAATTTTCAAAAGGTCGGCAATAACGATGTGGTGAGAAATGGAGAAGCTTTCAGGCAGAGAGAAAAGATACTGCAAATGGTCCTTTTCCCATTGCTCTATCAATTCGGGGGACATTTCGGCCCCCACTCCCCTGCAGGATTTCATTCTTCCGTTCCACTTTTCCCTTGTAAAGGTCAGCTCAACAGGGAATGTCTCATTGGAAAGTACCCTGAAAAGGCCGTTTGCCGACTGCGGAATAGGATAAACGGTGTCCTTATGTTCCGAGCCTGACCACAGAGGATTGTATTTATTGATAATCTCGACCGATTTCCTTACAATGTCGCTTTCATAATAAAGCCATTCCATAAAGAGAATGAGAAAATGGCCGTCCTTTTTCAGCACACGGTGAATTTCCGGAAAAAGGCGTTCCTTATCGAAATAATAAAAGCACTGGCAGGCGGTTACGGCGTCAAAGCTTTCATCTTCAAAGGGAAGCTGCTCGGCCGAGCAAACGCAATAGTCAATATCGAGACCGACTTTTTCGGTGAGAATTTTCGCATATTTAATCTGATTTTCCGAAATGTCGACGCCGGTAAATTTTCCGCCGAATTTTGAAAGATTGCGGGGAAGCACGCCGGTGCCCGTGCCGATATCGAGTATGCGCTGATTTTCCCTGCAAAGCCCCTTTGAAAGCAGCTTTTCATAAAATTCATCTGGATAAATATCGCGGTAACGGGCATAATCCTCGCTCGCCCGTCCCCAGTCGAATTCCCTTCCCGAGTCGATGCTTTCGTTTACCATACTCATCACCCCGTTTTTGTTTCTCGCTCTTTGATTCTCTTGTTATTTGCTTAATTGTTCCTTGTTTAATCGTTCTTTGCTTATATCGTTTATTCACTTTATCTTATCGATAAAATCTTTATCGCTTTTTATTTTATCACAAAAAGGCATTTTCTGCAATAGCGGCAAATGAACAATAAACGTCCTTGCATTGCTCCCGTAATGCCTCAAAAAAGCTCGCAAAATACGCAAAAACGCACCGCGGTTTGCTTTTTTTGCCCGTTTATTTCTTGGAATTTTCCCTAAATGCACGGGGCGATATTCCCGCCGTCTTTTTGAAAAAAGCCGAAAAATATTGGCGATCGGCAATTCCCACGGCCTCGGCAATTTCCCCCACCGACATACTTGTGTTGACAAGATAATCCTTTGCAATTTCTGCCCGCTGTTCCCTTATATATGCGGCGGGAGTTTTACCGAATTTCTTGGAAAAAACACCGATAATATGATTTTTGGAATAATTGAGCTTGGCGCAAACATCGTCGAGACAAAAATCGTCGCAAAGATTGTCGTCCAGCTCCCTTTTTATCCTGTCGGCAAGGGAAAAGGATTTTTCTTCCTCGCTGTCCGAAAGGAAATATATTATTTTCAAAAGCTCACAGCACATACGTGATTGCAGAACCTTACCGCTGTCAATCCCTTGGGAAGCCTCAAATATCCTTGCAAATTCATTTTTTAAGGATCGGTTTTCAAACAGATACTTTTGGTCTGGTAAAAAGCTTGAAAGCAAGGCACTGGCCGCTTTTCCGTAAAAGCTGACGAAAAATTTGTGCCACGGCTCATCCTTATCAGCAAAATATTTGTGCCGGCTTCCCTTTGTCAAAAGAAACACATCACCCTTTTTGGGATAGAGGGTCTGTCCGTCTATTATAAGGGTGCCTTTGCCGTCGACAATATATTCGAGGGAGGTTATGTCGCTGTTTTTGCGGCTGATAAAGAATTTTTCGTCACAGCGGCTTTCTCCAACAAAGGCGATTCCTAAAGCGCACTCATCATTTTGCGAAAAAACTTTAACCTTTTCGTACATTGTGATAAAACACATCTTTCTTGTGATATTTCCCATATATTTTAGAGGTGTAATGTGATATTTTTAATTTAACACATCTGAGGAGAAATTTCAACAGGAGGTTTTAAAAAAATGAAAATAACCTTTATGGGTGCCGGAAGCACGGTTTTTGCCCGAAACGTTATCGGAGACTGTATGTGCACCCCTTCTCTCAGGGAAAGCACCTTTGCGATTTACGACATAGACAAAAAGCGGCTTGAGGAATCGAGGATAATACTTGAAGCCATAAACCAAAATATAAATGATGGCCACGGAAACATCGAAACCTACCTCGGGAAGGATCAGCGAAAAGCGGCGCTTAAGGGGGCAGACTTTGTCATAAACGCCATTCAGGTGGGCGGATATGAGCCCTGCACGGTCACCGATTTCGAGGTGCCGAAAAAATACGGTCTGCGCCAAACCATAGCCGATACCCTGGGCATAGGCGGCATTTTCAGAGGACTTCGCACAATACCCGTTATGGAGGAGTTTGCAAGGGATATGCAGGAGGTATGCCCCGATTGCATTTTCCTTAATTACACAAATCCCATGGCAATCTTATCGGGATATATGCAAAGATTCGGCGGCATAAAGACGGTGGGACTTTGCCACTCGGTGCAGTGCTGCAGCCGCGATTTATTAAACAAGCTTGATATGTCGGAATTTATCGACGGCAGAAGGGAGCTTATAGCAGGAATAAATCATATGGCATGGCTTCTTGACATCCGCGACAAAAACGGAAACGACCTTTATCCCGAAATCAAAAAACGCGCAAAGCATATGAACGAAACCCAGCGCCACGGGGATATGGTAAGGTTTGATTACATCGAAAAGTTAGGATACTATTGCACCGAATCCAGCGAGCACAACGCCGAATACAATCCTTTTTACATAAAAAAAGCATATCCCGAGCTGATCGAAAAATTCAACATTCCATTAGACGAATACCCGAGAAGATGCGTTTCACAGATTGAGGGTTGGGAAAAGGAACGGGACGACATTCTCGCCGATGGAAAGGTTACCCACACCCGCTCGGAGGAATATGCCTCTTACATTATGGAGGCGGTCGTTACCGGCACACCGTATAAAATCGGCGGAAATGTTTTAAACGAACATCTTATAGATAATTTGCCCCTCGACGCCTGTGTAGAGGTGCCCTGCCTTGTGGACGGAAGCGGAATAACCCCCTGTCATGTTGGCGCGCTTCCCACCCAGCTTGCCGCCTTAAACAGTTCAAACATATATCCTCAGCTTTTGACTGTCGAGGCTGCCGTAACACGAAAAAAAGAGCGCATATACCAGGCGGCAATGGCCGATCCCCACACCGCCGCCGAGCTGTCGGCCGACGATATCGTTTCCCTCTGCGACGACCTTATAGCGGCTCACGAGGGCTGGCTGCCACGGTACAACTGATATTTTGGCTTTAAATATTTCAAAGCCCGCAATTTTTCAAGGTCCGCAATATTTAAAACCCGCAATATTTAAAGTCCGTTATGTTTAACACCTGTATTATAAGATGTTTTTTCCGAAAGTATTTCGATCGCAAAGTGCTTTGATTAATGAAAGCTGTCAAGCGGATGTATTGCAGGCTGTAATGCTCAATCAGGTCAATCCAAAACAACCTGTTACAGTGCTTTTGCTCCTGCTGTCACCCATACATTAAGCAGCTTAAAGGGCGGCACGGTCAAAAGACCGTGCCGCCCTGATTTTATACATTATATCGCCCCACCTCGGTCAATCCGAGGTTTTTTGCTTTTTTTGCAAAAAACTATATTTGCAGAAAACCGGCTTAATAAAGGCCAATTTCCGACATAAGACCGAGCAGGAAATAGACATTCATCGACTGATTCCATTCTTCCGAATCGGTCACAATTTCGCCTTCAGGTATAGCTATGGGTTTGCACCTTTTGCCGCAGCGACTTCGACGGTCATAAGCTCGGTTCCTGCACCGTAAACGACTACCGACAAATTCTCATTGCCTTCCGAGACGGTGGTCTTGGTAAACTCTATCTTGGCGGTTTTTATGATCGTAAGTGTTGCCGAATCGACCCCGTTCACAAGGTTGGCAATTCCATCCTTGATGTAAACGGTGCATGTTCCGTCGCCGCTTTTACCGTCAACATTTACAAGATCAAGGCCCAAAAGCTCATTGCCGTTATATGAAATGGCCGCGCTGCCGTTATACTGGTTTCCGCTTTTTGTTCCGCTGCCAGAAACCGTGAAGCTTTCACCCATATTAACGCCCAGATCAAAAGCCCAGTCACTGCCGTTTGAAAGAGCGGTGTAATAGATATATCCTTCGTCCACATCGATTTTCACGCCTGCGGCATCCTTACCGTTTTCGGTCCATACCGAGAATTTAAAAAGAACATCATCGGACGGATTGCTGCTTTTCAGATTTTCAACAGCCTCGTCGATAAGATCACCATAGCTTTTTGCGTTGCTTCCTGCCTGATTGGCCAAAGAAATAATCGCATCCATAAATTTCGAAAATTCCTCGTCGTCCTTTGAATTTTCGGCAATTTCAATGGCAATGTCGGTAAGCTCTTTTTCGGTAACGTCGACCGAAAGAACGGTGCACTTTTTGGTGATACCGCCCACAACAAGGTTGTCGCTGTCGCGGGTAACCTCACCTAAGCCGTCCACAAATATCTCGTAGCTGTCCGAAAGAAAGATGTTGAAAGCGTCGCTTTCGGGGACAAGATTCTTTAAATCGGCAGTGTTTGCAAGTCTGCCTGACAGCTGAGAAACCTGATCCGAGGAAATCTGCAGCACCTTACTGTTAAGGTCGGGAGCCGATAAATATCCGTTTCATGTTTGATTGTCGAAAACCGTGTTTATGGTCATAAGCTCATCGTCGCCCTTGTTAAGAGCTATAACGGCCGATGTGCCTTCCTTGGAAACGCTTTGATTTACGTTTATTAAAACATCAGAGGATATGGTGTATCCCGATGCTTCAAGTATTGCCAAAAGGCCTTCCCCGGGAGTGACCTTTGCGTTGGATGTTACGCCGGTTTCAAGCTGTTCGCCGGATTTTTCGAGTGCAGTAGTCATTGCCTTTATTGAGTCCATACCCATTCTTTTGAGCTGATCCTTGGGAGAACCGACAAACAAGGACGGAACGACAAAAACGCCCAGCGCCACTGCAAGGGCCACAAATGCAGCCACAGCAGCAATGATAATGCCTTTTTTGGATTTTTTCTTTGCGGGCATTTGTCCGCCGTTTTGAGGAAACTGACCGTAACCCGCACCATAGGGCTGATTTACCGGCTGATTATATTGACCGTATTGACCGGCCGGATAGGGCTGTACATTCTGTCCGATAGGCTGAGCGTTCTGACCGTCAGGCTGTCCGTCCTGGCCGATAACCGGCTGATCCTGCCCGTTATCCGGCATACCCGGTTGCCCGTTTGAAGCAATGTCCGATTGCAGATCGGCGGCATTCACTCCATCGTTTACGGGCACATCAGACGTCTCGTTTTTAGATTCATTTGACAGGTTATCGACAGGCATTGCAGCCGGTACGCTATCCGCAGCAGGAGCTTCCTGAGCCAGCGGCATTTCTACCGGTGTTCCGCAATTCTCGCAGAATTTAGCGCCGTCATCCATAGGCCGTCCGCATTTTTTACAAAACATATACTTCCTCATTTCCGCTCATAAACCGTATCACATATATAACCACTGTACACTTCTCCCGCCGCCTTTTGCCCTTTTCCACGCGTGATTTTGCTCACTTATGCGCATTTTTTCAAACGGATTTTCCACACTGTTTTACAACGCAGTCATATCACACGAAAAAGTTGCAAAAAAGCAAAATAAGAAGACAATTTTCCGGTTGTACAGTCTTTTTATGTGCGCCGGTTTAATTGCATTTTATATGTTTATTTTACAATTTCCGCTTTAAAATGTCAAGTGCTGTCTTAGAGGTGTATTAAATGAAAATTTTGGCCTTTTAATACCGTAAAAGTTAACTCCCCGACCGCACACTTCCGTACAGTCGGGGAGTTTGATTTTTCTTTGGAAAGAAGATTTTTCAAGGGACGGTTATCTTAAGCAACCGGTGCTCAAGCCGCACTCACCTTAAAATTATTTTTCCGAATGTTTTTTCTTCGACTTAAATACCGAGAAAATTCCGCCGCTTACAAAGAGCAGTGCGATCCACAAAGCAACGCTTTCGGCATCTCCGGTCTTGGGCTGTGACGAGGTATTTGTCTCGCCGTCGTTTTCGGCCTTGCCGTTTGTCTGCCCGTCGTTGCCGTCGGTCCCGTTGTTATCGTTGCTGCTGTCACCGTTGTTGCCGCTGTTATCTCCGGGATTTTCGTCCTGCTTTTTAAGCTGTTCGAGACGATCCTCAAGGGAAGCAAGCTTATCAAGCGCGTCCTTTCCGACGATTTCTTTTTCGTGATCGGTAAGGCCGCTTACCTTGTCTCTTGCATTTTTTACCTTGTCGCTGTCTGCAAGGGTCACATCGTCTGCCGAAGGAAGCTTTTCAATGGTCTCGGCCGCATTTTCGGCATTTTCAAGAGCCTTAAGCGACTCCTTGACCTTTTCAAGCTTTTCTTCAAGTTCTTTCTTTTCGGCTTCGGTGTAATTCTCGTCAAACTGCTCAAGAGATTTCTCTATCTGCTCTTCAACCTTTTCAAGCTGTTCTTTATCATCGGGAGTAACGGTGTCCTCGGTAACGTCCTTAACGCCGTCTATGTCCTCGTTTTCAATGGTTTCCTTGACCTCGTCAAGTCTCTTCAAAAGGTCGTTTGCGATGTTTTTAAGGTTTTCAAGGGCTTCACGCTCGTCGGCCGTGAGATTATCTCCCGAAAGGAGTGTGTCAATATCGGAAACAAGCTTTTCGATGTTTGCTCTGTCGTCGCTTGTGACCTTATCCTTGTCGTAGGAATTAACGGACTCGGTCAGGCGGACTATCTCACCTGCCACCTCGTCAATACGCTTTAAGATCTCGTCGCATTTGTCGAAAGCAGCCTCGATTTCCTTGGCTTCGTCCTCGGTTGCGCCTTCACTGTCAATTTCGGAAAGTGCCTGTTTAACGCCGTCGATAGCCGTCTTGTCGCTTGATTTAACATTGTCGACCGTAATGCTCTCGATAGGTGCCACAACAGAGGAAATGGACTTCATTGTCACCGTTACAACGGTGGTGTTGCCCGCCCTATCAGTTGCGGTAATGACATAGGTAGCATCGGTGTTGCCATTAAGGGTAATCTCCCCTTCAACGGGATTTTCGTTTAAGGTAACGGTATCAAGGTTTGTGTCACTTACTGCTGCCGTTTTGGTGACATAGTATGTCTCGCCGTCCTTAACTCCCGAAACTACAGGAGCGACGGTATCGAAGGTTGCGCCTTCCGAGCCGATATAGCCCACATTTCCGGCGTTGTCCTCGATGCGCACATAGATGATAAACCTCTCGCCGTCCTTGGCCTCGATTCCGAAATCGGTGCCCTCGGTCCAGTCGGTGATCGCCTTTACCTCGTCCTCCGAAAGGATCTTGTCGGATTTGAAGTAGGAAACCGATTTGACGCCCGATGCGTCGTCCTCGGCCGTCACATTTACGGTAACGCCATCCTTAAAGAACAGACCAAAGCTTATCTTGTTGAGCAAGGTCTCAAATGCCGAGCGCTCGTTAAGCTCAAGCTGACCGGTGGGAAGGGTCTTGTCTATCTTATAGTTTTCGGTCACGGCAAGGGAAACTGCGCCGGTCGCCTCGTTTTTCACGAAGAATGTGAGGGTTCCGTTTGCGGTGGCCTCGGATGCGGTAAGGGTATCGCTCCACTGACCGTTCGCGCTGTCGCTCAGTCCCAGCTTATAGCCTTCCTTGGCGGTGACTACGAAGTCGGTGTTGATCCAGTCGTTGGAATTGACGGTATATTCGCTCTTGTCGGCGATATACTCGACAATGGAGGCGGTAATGCCTGTGGGCTGAACAAGGGTGTAATTTCCGACCGTTGCCTCGTCTCCAGAAATGGAAAACTCGGTAAAGCTTACGGGGACATTCTTTGCAATGGCGATATCTTCAAAGGAAGGTGTGCCGTTTACAAGCTCAAGAACATCGCCGTCTACCACACCTTCAAGGGCGGGCGTACCGTCTATCTCGGCGTAGCTTGTGCCGTCGTATTGCTTATCCTTTATCTTGAGGTTTGCAATGGTCAGTTCTTTTCTTGTGATGTCGGCGGTAACCGATTCGGGCTGGGAAACAAGCAGATAGTTTGCCGCTGCGATTCCAGAAAGGGTAAATCCGCTGAAGGTTACTGTCTTTCCGCTGCCGACATTTTTATCGTCGTATACAGCCGAGCCCTCGGTGACAATGAGGCTGTCGCCGTCAAAGTTTTCGGAGGGGGCACCTGCGTTTGTTACGGTTGCGGAAACGGTGCCGTCGTAAATCTTGGACTGTTCGACCAGTGTTCCCACGATGGTTATTTCTTTTACGGTGATGTCGGCGGTGACCGATTCGGGCTGGGAAACGAGCAGATAATTTTCTGCCGCCTCTCCCGAAAGGGTAAATCCGCTGAAGGTTACCGTCTTGCCGTTTCCGACATTTTTGTCGTCATATGCGGCGGTTCCCATAGTAACGGCGAGATTTTCACCGTCGAAGTTTTCAGAGGGTGCTCCGGCATTTGTTACGGCTGCGGAAGCGGTGCCGTCGTAAGCCTTGGCCTGCTCGACCGTAGTTCCCACAATTGTTATTTCCTTTGCGTTGATGTCGGCTATGGTATTTGCAGGCTGAGAAATAACGGTATAGTTTGCGGCCGCCTCGCCCGAAAGGGTAAATCCGCTGAAGATTACCGTCTTGGCCGTGCCCACATTCTTGTCGTCATATGCGGCGGTTCCCGGAATAACGGTGAGATTTTCACCGTCGAAGTTTTCGGAGGGTGCACCGATATTTGTTATTGCTGCGGCGGTCGTACCGTCGTAAACCTTGGTGCTTTCAACCTCTGCTCCGTTTATTGCGATCTCTTTTACCGTAATGCTTGCCGTTACAGCCGACGGCTGAGAAACAAGCGTATAGTTTGAAGCATCGCTTCCCGAAAGCGAGAAGTCCGAGAATGTGACCGTCTTATTCGTGCCAACATTCTTATCGTCAAAGGCTGCCTTGCCGCCTGCAATGGTGACATCGTCGCCGTCCGCAAGGCCCTTTACGGTTCCGAAAGAGGTTATGCTTGCATCGGTATTGCCGTTATATTCCTTATCCGAAACGACCGTATCGGAAATGATAACATCCTTAGGCTGAATTTCAAATTCCATTGTCGAGGAAAATGCCTCAAACTGTTCTGTTTCAGCCGTGGTAAAGCGGATGATGTAGTTTCCGACATTCTTCGGCGCCGCGGTGGTATAGGCCGCGTCGCTCTCATTTGCCTTTTTATATTCAACTGTCAAAGCTCCGTCGGAATCGGAATTAAAGGTCGGTATACCTATCGGTTGTCCGTTGTATACCATTCCGTCGCTTTCCTTATGGTCGTGGAAAGGAGTTTTCTTTACCACCGTCAGAGTCAAAATCACCTCTGCCGGGGCGTCGTTGCCGTAATTGTCGACATAATTTTCGCCCATGGGCTTGAACATCAGGGTGATGGTGTATTCGCCCGCCGCAAGTGTGCTAACATAGCTGTTTTTCAGCGTAAACGAACCGTCTGCGGGTGCATAATAATCGGCGGCATCAAGTATTACGTCGCCGTTATGGACTTCATATACCGTGTTGCCGTTCATATTAAGACTATAGGCAATTTCAGAATCGGATCCTATTGTGATTATCTTTGAACCACTTATTGCCTCAGCATCGGTGTAAACCACCACGCCGCTTGAATTCACAACGGTAACATTACCGCTCTTATCGGTCACTCGGACATATACAAATGCCTTTTTATCGGATTCAATACTGAAATATGCCTTGCGATCATTATTAAGAGTAAGCTCGGTCCAGTCGCCCGAAATTTCGTCCTTATCGGTGAACGGGGTCTCGGAAAGGAGATATTCCACCTTGTCAACGCCGCTGCCGAAATCGTCAGCTTTCACTTCCACCGACTGCGTTTCCTTGAAGAACAGTCCGAAGGTAATGCTGTTGATAAAGTCCTTGAATATGTTTCCGTGAATATCGACCTTCACCTCAGGCGGGGTAATATCCTCAACGCCCTCGACGGTAATAACAAGGTCTTCGCTTACATTTCGAACCGCAAAGGAAGCGCTGTTCGCATCAGAGTCCCACTCGTCAAGTTTATTACCGTTCACAAGTACCTTAAAGTCCTCGGTCTTGGAATAGCCGTCGTTGATTTGAACAATAAAATCATAAGCGTAGCCGTGTCTGACAGTGGTCTCATTATGGAAAATGGTATATCCTGCGCCTGTGGTTAGCGTGACATTGTAAATCTTAAAGAGTCCGAACCGGAAGCTGACCGTGTTGCCCGCAACATCGGTCGCTGTGATCAAATGGGTCTCGTTGTCCGGCTCCATGGTATATTTCCCGTTTACAAGCGTGATCTCCTCATCGTCCATCCACACAGTGAAGTCGTTGGCATCGGTGACAGTGAACTCCAGCGAACCGTAGTGATTATTCTCCGGATCAATGCCGGAAATGACCGGTGCTTCGGTATCGGTCGCCTCAACATAGCCGCAACCGCAGAGCTTTTCGTGGGTATCGGTTTTCCAAACGCAGGAGTGGGTATGGTCAACTACCTGAACAGGACCTGCGATGCTGACTCTGCCGTCAATAACCTCGTCTGTATTCATATCCTTAAAAGCCTTACCCTCTGCAAGGCAATCGACAAGACGCTGACCGTTAACGGTAATATTGAGGAATTCGCCGCCGGAAACTGTAAGCTTGGCGCCGCTTTGGGCCGCAATTTCGGAATAAAAGCCGCCCGAAAGGGTCAGCTTGCTTTCCGGCTCGGCAGTGATGGTGCCGCTGAATGAATGATCACCGGAATTAACTTCCAGCGTGCCGCCGGTTTTTACAAGCATTTCTCCGCATGAACAGCTGTCGCCCATAATCTTAAGCAGGCCGCCGTTGTTCACGGTGATCTTTTTGGTGATTTGGCTCATCTCCGCATTAACGCTGCCGGTAACCGAAAGCTCCTCCAGATCACAGGAATTAAATTTAATGTTGCTGCCGCCTTTTGCCGATACAGTACCCCTTAAAACGCAATCACTGAAATCTCCGTCACCAAGGCAGTTGATTGGGCCTTCGAAGTTGGCATTTATCGCAGTCAGCTTGCCGCCCTTAGCGCAAACGACATTACCTGCGATCACACCCCCGCTGACGGTGAGATCGGCGCCTTTTGCAACATTCAGCGCGCCGCTTATTTCTTTGCGGTAGGTCTCATCCAGATCCAGCGTAAACGAACCGGTCTTGACCGCCACCTTTTCCTTTACATCGACAAACACCTTCAATGTACAGCCCTTATTTTCGTCGGTCTGTGCCGCCGCAAGAGCGTCGGCAAAGTTTACATATCCGGTCGTTTTGCCGTCCTTAACGATGGCCGCCTCAAGGTCGCATTCGCACTGGGTGCACTTGTTATTTTCGTCATAGCCGGGGTGTTCGCAGACCGCTACGGTTATTCTGAAGGTGTTGGAATAGACCACATATCCGTCAAATTCAATTTTAACGCGATACAGCTCTGAGCCTTCTGCAAAATCCTTTAAGTCAAGTGTCTCCGAAATAATTCCGTTTTTAGCAAAATCACGTTCGCTGCTCATTATTGCGGTGCCGTCAGTCTTTTCGAGCGTGAGGGTAACCTTTTTATCGGTGCTAAGATCGCGGCACACCACCCATGCAGACATACGCTTTTTGTCGTCGGGTGATGTCAGGTAGAAGGTTTTGTCCTGCGGCTGAAGGCCGGCGGAAATATACACCGGAGCAAGCACTACAGTGACATTTTCGATGAAATAGTCTCCGTATTCGTACACCACATTGCCTTCGCTCGCATATCCGCTTCCGTCCGAATTTGCAAAGGTATAACCGTCCGCAATAAAATCAAACGGCGTGCAGCCGGCACTGCGTTTGGCTCGTATACTTTCAAAGCTTCCGCCCTTCAATACCAAAGAGCTTTGTTTGGATATTTGAATATTCGGATTAAACTCGCCGCCTGTTACGGTCAACTTTGAGAATTCGTCAGTTGCAATGCGTCCCATGCCGGGATCTGTTACTTTTCCGCCGCCGACAGAGTCGCCGATCGTCAGCTTGCAGCCGAAATACACATTAAAATAGTTATTGTTAATATCCAGCGTTTTGCCATTAAGGTCAAGAGTATATTCGCCTTTCCTGAAAACAAGTGAGTCGCCGTCCATCAACGAGCCTGCCATTGCCTCGTCAAGCTTAATATCCCGCAAAAGCTTCACGGTACAGCCTTCATTCTGCTCGGCGTAGCGGATTGCGTCCTCAAAGGTGCCGAACAGCGTGGTTTCTCCGTTCACCTCAACTGAGAGGAATATCTCCATCCCGCATCCGTTGCAGACAAAATCGTTAAGCTCCGAGTGATCGCAGAGGATAACAGAAACTTTCGACAGCGATTTTTCCCCCTGTGCCGTCGAATAATCTATCGTGTCATAACAGCAGCCCTTGCCCAAGATCTGACCGGCCGTTGCGGGGCAGTCAGTAGCAAAAGAGATCCTTTCATAGCTTCCGCCGTAAAGGGTGATGAGATCCGCCGTATTTTCTTCCTCACATATGACATTAAGCAGCCCATACCGTCCGGAATAGATGGTAAGATTTCCGAGGCGGAACATAACGCGTTTCACCTCGCCGATGCCGCTGTCCATGGTAAGCGACGCATTGGCACCCCAAACACACAAATTGGTCGCAAGCGTGCCTTCCCCGTTCGACGAGTATATCCTGACCGCTCCGCCAAAGACCACGAGCGCGCCGTTTTCGGTCCCCTGCAGCGTTTTGCCGTTCAGGTCGATGGTCAGATCGTTTCTCACAGGCGCATCGCCGGAAGGGCTCACATTTTCGGTAAAGACCAAATCGGTCAGCAGGGTCACGGTGGCACCGCTATACTTTTCGTCTGCAAGTGCCTTGAACAGCTCGTCACCGGTTGCAAAGCGGTCGGATATGTCGCCGTTTTCCGCCTTTGCCGCCGCGGGAGTTCCGCAATGGCTACAGGTGTCGAATGTCTTGTCAAAATCGTGGGTCGGGAAAACCGTAACATCAACAGTGGTTTGGTTTCCTGCTTTATCCGTCACGATGATCCGATGATTCACGGAATCGACGGGAAGGGTGTACTGCCCGTTTTCATCGAGAGTAATTTCCGCACCGTCCAT
>CAKSDF010000018.1 GCA_934444695.1 uncultured Eubacteriales bacterium
TATAAGCAACCAATATATTTTTCAACTACACACGGATAATATAATTCTTTCCTTCCCGTTTGTCAACCGTTAATTTTATTTTTTTAGTTTTTCTCCAAAATAATGGCTGAAAAAATGATATTAAATGGCCTGAATATACATATCCCAAAGATATGACGGTTATACCATAAAAATAAAGGTCTTAAAGCAAAAAAATAAAGGCCTAAAAGCAAAGTTTTTCTTTATTTTTGACGAAAGATGTTGTATAATATAATGTAACTTATTATATATATGATGTTTTCAGCAGAATAACTTACAAGGAGGGGCAGATTATGCCAAATAAAATTAAACTTTCGGTTGGCGGCATAGAATATATGGTAGTGACCGACGACGATGAGGCTCAGGTCAGAAAGGTGGGCGCCCGCCTTAATACCGAGCTCGACAAAACCAAAAAGGCAAACCCCAGTCTTTCGACCACCATGGTCGCGGTGCTTACCGCCCTTGGTATGTGCGACGAACTTGAAAAGAGCGAAAGAGAATGTGAGCAGCTTCGTCTTCAACTCAAAAAAGCCGTGGAAGATTCTGCCTGCACCCGCTTTGACGGCGAAGAGGCAAGAAGGGAAATAGAGCGTCTGACCGGCGAAATCAAGGCCCTTAAACAGCGTCTGCAATAAGCTCTATTTTCCAAATTAGAATACAAAATCTCCTGTGCATTGTGCAAAGATGCAGTATTTGTCATATATTATGTGAAAGTTGCACAAAATCCAAAGGCTGATATTGTTTATATGGTGGAAAAAGTGTGTCTTAACATATTATTTCATTGACATTAGCACCGATTTTAGATAAAATTATAAGGTGTAAAACTACCAAAAAAGCATTTTCTGTTTTGTAAGGTTTACACATAACTTTGGTTAAATTGTACATTTCACATCGGAAAAATTATTGCAAAAAGTCCAAAGAATTTTTTACCTACCACTTTAGCGTTAAGAAGGAGCGTTAACACATGAAACATTATTCCCGAATTGTCGCCGGATTGCTTTCCGCGATAATGCTGATTTCTTCGGCGGGTTACTGTGCCGTCGCGGATAACGAAACGGCAGATACCGTCTCGACCGAGCAAACGGTCAGCGCCGCCGATCCGGAAAATGTAGAGGAATATTTAAAGGCCCGCGAGCAAAACACGGTCTTTTCGAAATTCACCTACACCGAATACATTGCACAGTACACCGATGTGCCCGACGCTTCTGAAACCATAACCTTCGGAGCGGCCGATCCGGCCTATCTTACTGCGTCTGTCGGTGATGTCAGAGCCGATGCCACCTATGACGACGCTCTGCCCGAAAACGGAATCAAGGGTCAGTCGCTTTATATGGGCGATTCGGACAACGGTATAAACGCTTCGACCACATGGACGGTCAACATTCAGAACGACGGACTTTTCGTTATAGATGTGCTTTACTACACCGTTCCCGGAAAGAACAATTCCATCGAACGTTCGCTTTACATAGACGATAAATCTCCCTTCACCGAGGCGGGCGGTATTGTTTTCCCCAGAGTGTGGAGAGACAGCGACGAGGGAATAACCCTCGACCAGGACGGAAACGACATCCGCGCAAGCTCGGTTGAGGTCAACGGATGGTATGACGGAAAATGTATCGATACCAGCGGTAAATACGGTGAGTACTTTAAATTCTACCTTACCGCCGGAACACACACCATAAAGCTTGAATCCCAGAAGGAAGCGGTGGTTTTCAACCGCATCTCCCTCCAGAAGGCCCCCACCCTTATTTCCTACGCCGACCTTCAGAAGGAATACGAGCAGAAGGGCTATAAGCTCGGAACCTCCAGCGTAAACGATTTCGACGGAGAAATGGGAGACAATCCCATGCGCCGTCAGGCCGAGGATATGCATCTTAAATCGGCCGCAACCATTTACCCCGAGTGGGACCGTACCTCCCCTCTTACATATCCTACGTCCTTCGACGTAATTAAGCTCAACCAGATAAAGAGCGATAAGTTCAGCTCGGCATATCAGTGGATCGAATGGGAATTCGACGTTGAGGAAGCCGGCCTTTACAATATAACTACCCGCTTTAAACAGACCGACCGCGACGGTGCTTTCTGTAACCGCTCGGTTTACGTCAACGGTGTCATTCCCTGCGAAGAAGCAAAGTACGTCCACTTCGACTATAAGGACGGCTGGCAGGTATCCAATCTTTGCGCTCCCGACGGAACCCCCTTCCTTTTCTACTTTAATAAAGGTAAGAACACCATCCGTCTTGAAGTAACCCTCGGAGAATTTGCCGATTTGCTGGCTGCGGTCGACAACACCATTTACAGCCTCAATAACTGCTACCGCAGCATTATGATGATCACCGGATCTTCCCCCGATACCTTCCGTGATTACAGCTTTGAAACAATGATTCCCGATACCATTTCCGAAATGGCAGCGGATCTTGAAACCCTTAAAGATGTCGTTTCCAAGATCAAGGATCTGACGGGAGAGAAGAACAGCTCCTTTACCAGCTCTTTCAACACTCTTATAAATGACCTGGAAATAATGACCGAGAATCCCACCACCATCGCCAAGAAGCTTGAAAACTTCAAATCCAACCTCGGTACCATTTCCACCTGGCTTGTCAACGCCACGGCTCAGCCGGTAGGTTATGACTGGATTCAGATAACCCCCGCAGAAGAGGAACTTCCCCGCGCCAACGCAAACTTCTGGGAAAACCTTGTTCACCAGAGCAAGATGTTCGCTTCCTCCTTCTATATGGACTATAATAATGTGGGACGCGCAGCCGATGCCCGTGAGAACACCCGCGACGTTACCGTATGGGTGGCCACCAGCCAGGACCAGTCCCAGATAATCAGACGACTGATAGACAACTCGCTGTCCAAGTCAAGCGACCTTAAGGTCAACCTTAAACTTGTTTCGGCCGGAACGATACTTCCTTCGATTACGGCCGGCATAGGACCCGATGTGGTGCTTGGCGTCGGAAACTCAGAGCCTCTTAACTACGCCATCCGTGGTGCGGTTATGGATATTTCCCAGTTCAACGATCCCGACAAGGTCGATCAGACCTTCGATCAGGTTATGTCGAGATTCAACAAAACGGCATATACGCCTTACCAATATAAAGGTAAGACATACGGTATTCCCGAGACCTTCTCCTTCGGAATGCTGTTCTACCGAAAGGACGTTTTGTCCGAGCTTGAGATGGAGGTGCCGAAAACCTGGACCGAGGTTTACGACTGCATCGTCAAGCTTAATATGAACGGACTCTACTTCGGAATTACCGACGTGTTCGGAACGCTGCTTTATCAGAACGGCGGTTCCTATTATAATGAAGACGGATCGGCGTCGGCACTTGACAGCGCCCTTTCGATCAGCTGCTTTAAGCAGTATACCGAGTTCTTCACCTCCTACGGATGCCTTGTCACCTTCGACTTCTCCAACCGTTTCCGTACCGGTGAAATGCCTCTCGGCCTTGCCGATTACACCGCATATAACCAGCTGAGCGTTTTCGCTCCCGAAATCAAGGGACTGTGGGGATTCACCGACATTCCCGGAATCGAAAAAGAGGACGGCACCATCGACCACACCGCTCTTTCAGCCGGAAGCGCATCGATAATCATAAGCAACGCCAAGGATCCTGAGGCAGCTTGGGACTTCTTAAGCTGGTGGACCAGCACCGACACTCAGGTGGCATACGGTCAGGAAATCGAAAGTATCCTCGGCACTTCCGCCCGTTACAACACCGCCAACCTGGAGGCCGTTGCACAGCTTCCCTGGTCGTCCAGCGACTATAAAGCAATTTATAACCAGTGGCAATCTGCAAGATCTCTTCCCGAGTATCCCGGAAGTTACATTCTGGGCCGTTATCTGAGCTTTGCTTTCCAGGCCGTCGTCAACCAGGACGCCGACCCGGGCGAAGAACTCCTTGATAATGTAAGACTTATCAACGAAGAGCTTACCAGAAAGCAAAAGGAATTTGCAGATAACGAAAATAAAAAGTAAGCATTAAACTTATCCAATTCTATTACGAGGGAGTAATAAATTTATGAAGCTTTTTAAAAGGCAGCCTCGGGAGGATCGCAAGAAACTGACCGGCAAGCAAAAGTTGGCAAAGATTTGGGACGACCGCGTCGGCTATCTTATGAGCGCACCGTATGTTATACTCTTCACCATCTTCACGGTGCTTCCGGTTGCAGTTTCCATGTTCTTCAGCTTTACCGACTTCAATATGCTCCAGTGGCCTAACTTTGTCGGACTTGAAAACTATTCGAGATTGCTGCTGCACGACGAAATATTTCTTATTGCCATAAGAAACACGGTCATCCTGGCCGGAATTACCGGACCTGTGGGATACCTGCTTTGTTTCTTCTTTGCATGGTGTATAAACGAGTTTTCCCCGAAGGTCCGCGCATTCATCACACTTTGCTTCTATGCACCGTCCATTTCGGGTAACGCCTTCCTTATCTTCACACTGATGTTCTCCAGCGACAGCTACGGCCTTGTAAACGCCTTCCTGCTCAAACTCGGAGTTATCGATTCGCCGATACTTTGGTTTACCAACACCCAGTATATGATGCCGCTCTGTATCGTAGTTATTCTCTGGACCAGTCTCGGCACCTCCTTCCTTGCCTTCATCGCCGGTTTCCAGGGTGTTGACCGTACATACTACGAAGCGGCGGCAGTGGACGGAGTCCGCAACCGTTGGCAGGAGCTTTGGTTTGTTACCCTGCCCCTTATGCGTGAGTCGCTGATGTTCTCGGCCGTTATGAGCATCACCGGTGCTTTCGGCGTCGGCGGTGTTATCACCGGTCTTTGCGGCTTCCCCTCAACCGGATATGCCGTACATACTATAATGCACCACCTTGAGGACTACGGCGGGATGCGTTATGAGATGGGTTATGCGTCGGCCATCGCCACCATACTCTTCCTCGTTATGATAATCACCAACAAGGTCATTCAGAAACTTCTCAGAAAGGTGGGTAACTAATATGGCAAGAAACCGCGTTAACCGTTCGACCGGCGGCGACATAGGTATTTTCATAATTCTCTTTATATTCGGATTCCTTATGGTGCTTCCTATGTACTACGCCATAATCACCTCTCTGAAGCCTCTTGATGAACTTTGGATTTTCCCTCCGCGCTTCTGGGTCGCAAAGCCCACCCTTAAAAACTTTGCCGACCTTTTCTCAAACCTCAGCAATTCCTGGGTACCTTTCTCAAGATACATATTCAACACCGTATTCATCTCGGTTGTCGGTACCTTCGGACACGTTATAATCGCATCAATGGCGGCATATGCCCTTTCGAAAAAGAGATTTTACGGATCACAAACCATATTCAAGGTCATAGTTACATCCCTTATGTTCAGCGGATCGACTGCCATTCCGACCTTCATCATTATGTCCAAGCTCGGACTTATTGATACATATTGGTCGATAATCCTGCCTGCTTTCTCGTCCACCCTCGGACTTTACCTTATGAAGCAGCATATGGAATCCATGGTCAAGGATACCATAATCGAGGCCGCCAAAATCGACGGTGCCGGAGAAATGAGAATATTCTGGACCATTGTTATGCCGATGGTTAAGCCTGCCTGGCTGACACTTATCGTTTTCTCCTTCCAAGGACTGTGGAACGCCACCGGCGCAACATACATTTATACCGAGCAGTTAAAAACCCTTAACTATGCAATATCCCAGATTATTTCGGCGGGTATTTCCCGAGCCGGTGCAGGCGCCGCTTCGGTGGTATTTATGATGATACTGCCTATCGCCGTATTTATGTTTTCACAAAGTAACATCGTGGAAACAATGTCATCCTCCGGTATTAAGGAGTAAGACCGTTTAAACCGATATTGTAACAAGGGGATATTTAAATGCGAATATTTAAGAAAATACTTAGTATAACAATAGCGGCGATTATGGTTACGGGCGCCCTTTGCATCGGCGCATCGGCAAAAACGGTAGAGTCATCATCGGTGGCATACGACACATATATGTATGACTATAACGGAAATCCCATAATCACCCCCCACGCTTATATTCCGAGCAACACCTTTACCGGTGACGATCTCGGCGTGGGAAATTTCACCGAGCCTCAGGACATCGAGGTCGACAGCAGCGGAAACGTGTACATTGTCGACACCGGATATGATGTGGCCGGTGTTGCCTCGGGCGAGGTAGTTTCGGGCGAGGTCTCGGACAGCAGTACCGATGAAAGCTCATCCGACGTGGTTGAGGACACAAACGCAAAAATAGGACGTCTTGTTGTGCTTAATCCCGATTACTCGGTCAAGTTTGTTATAGCCACCTTCGACAACAACGGAAAAGAGGATTCCTTTAACCGTCCCGAAGGCGTGACCATAGCACCCGACAATACCATTTATGTGGCCGATACCCAGAATCAGCGTATCGTGCGTTTTACTCCCGGCGGAAAATT
Source organism: uncultured Eubacteriales bacterium (assembly GCA_934444695.1). Lineage (GTDB taxonomy): Bacteria > Bacillota > Clostridia > Oscillospirales > Acutalibacteraceae > UMGS1484. The sequence goes on from CAKSDF010000018.1 coordinate 6,437, forward strand.
CATAAAGACCTATGACAGCCCCGTTAATATGGAAGACAGTCAGCTCAAGAGCCTTATGGACAGCGACTATGTTTACCGCCCCAAGAAGCTTGCGGTCGACCAGTCGGAAAATATTTTCGTGGTTGCACAGAGTGTTAATATGGGTATTCTTCTTCTCGACAGAGACGGAGAGTTCAGCGGATTCGTCGGAGCACAGAAGGTTAGCTACAACGTGGTCGACTATATCTGGAAAACGATGCTTTCCAAGGAGCAGCAGAGTCAGATGCAGTCCTTCGTTCCTACCGAATACAACAATATAAGAATTGACGAAAAGGGATTCGTTTATGCGACCACCAGCTCGATAAACGCCGATGAGATCACTTCGACCATTTCTTCCCGCTCGAAGGATTCCAAGTATTCTCCCGTCAAACGCCTTAATCCTACCGGTAACGACGTTTTGGTGAGAAGCGGATACCATTCAACTGTTGGTGATATCAGCTTTAGCTATAACTCCCTCGGTCAGGCGCAGGTTTCCATTATTGCCGACGTAGCCCTTTCGCCCAGCGGCAGATATACCATAATGGACACCAGAAAGAACCGCCTCTTTACCTACTCGGTAGACGGCGAGCTGCTCTACGCCTTCTCGGGCAAGGGCAACCAGATAGGAAATTCGGTAACGCCGGTTTCCATCGCATATAAAGACGAGGATCTTTTGCTTCTCGACGCCGACGCAAAGGGAAGCAGCTTTACCGTTTTCTCGATCACCAATTACGGAACGCTCATTGACGAAGCATATGACTGCTACAGCAGATTTGAGTATGACGAGAGCGTTCAGTATTGGGAACAGGTTCTTAATGAGAATGCCAATTTCGACATTGCATATGACGGAATAGGAAACGCCCAGATAAGAACCGAGGATTACATCGACGCGGTTAAGAACTTCAAATATTCCAACAACCAGACCAGATACTCGGTAGCTCTCGGAGAATACCGCAATCAGCTTATCGAAAAATATCTTGTATGGTTCCTGCTCATATTTGTGGTCATCATATTCCTGCTTGTCAAGCTCTTCAGCTGGATAGGCAAACGCAACCGCGACGACAAATATAAGGATAAGAGAGAAGGATTTTTAAATTCCTTCCTTTACGAGTTCTATATAATGCTACATCCCTTCGACGGATTCTGGGATCTCAAGCATGAAAAACGCGGATCGGCACCTGCCGCAACGCTCATTATAGGACTTCTTGCTTTGGTGAATATTTGTTCCAAGCTGTTCACCAACTACCTCTTTAACGGAAGCTACGGAACACAGATCTCTCCCATCAAGGAAATTTCAATGGTCATTCTTCCCCTGCTTTTGTGGGTGCTCGCCAACTGGTGCGTCACCACACTCGCAAACGGCGAAGGAAGTATGAAGGATATATACAAATTCACCGGATATGCTCTTATGCCGATGGTGCTTATGACGGTGCTCAACATCTGCCTGTCCCACATATTCATACTCGACGAGGCAATGTACATCACCTTCTTCTCCTCTCTCGGAGTTGTATGGACCGGAATTCTGCTTTTCGTGGGCAATACGGTTACACACAGATACACCGTTGCCAGCAGTCTTGGTTCTATACTTCTCAGCGGCGTGGGAATGGCGATCATCGTATTTATCGCTCTGCTCATCATCACCACCTATCAGAGAATATATAATTTCATTGACAGTATTATCATTGAACTTACCTACAGAATGTAACGAACGCAAACAGCAGACAAATTATTGCAAAAGGATGGGAAATTATGAAGACCGGATTTAAGCACTTGAGCGTAATACTGCTTTGTCTTGCACTCGTACTGTCAATAACCGGCTGTAAAGGTTCGGACAGCACCGACGGCACCGATGCCGTTTCCTCCGCCTCCACCGACGAGGAGGAAAGCGTGCTCGACATTGACCTTAACAATCTTGAAGGAACCGAGTTCACCTCAAGAGGAACGGCCGATGTCGAAGGCTATGACCTTGTTGCCGATAACAGCAACTATCAGTTGATGATAGACCCCGATACAATGACTGTATGCGTCAAGGTAAAGAGTACCGGATATATCTGGAGAAGTAATCTCGGTGAGAGCGACTTTGTCGATTCCACCACTGTTGACTCCACAAAGGACAAATATATGTCCCAGGTACTTCTCAACTATTACGACGAAAACAACAAAAGCACGATTTTCACAAGCTACAGAGACGCGCTTCTAAACAACAGCGAATACGCTCCTACCGTTAAATGCTATGCAATGGACAACGGTATCAGAGTGGCCTACAAAATAGGTAAAACAATCGACTACTATCTGCTCCCCGATGTTTTGACGGTTGATACATATAACAGTATTTGCGACCTGTTGACACCGGCGCAGAAAAATCAGTTCCAGTCATTCTATCTTCTTAATGTTTACGATGAGATTGACAAGGAACAGCAGCAGGCTATTGCCAGTAAATATCCCCTCATAAAGAGCGAGGATCTTTACATAGTGCAGAGTGTTGCAAAAACCCGCAAGACCAAGTTCGTCAGCGAGGCTCTCCGCCCCGTAGGCTGGACCCTCGAAAAGGTCGAAGAGGAATACAAAAAGATTAGTTACGTTTCCGAAACTCCGGCCGAGGCCAACTTCTTCATCACCATCGAATACACCCTCGACGAAGACGGACTGCACGTTAATGTTCCGGCCGACCAGATCAAGTATGACGACGATAACTTCAAGCTTTACTCGGTATCGGTTCTTCCTTATTTCGGAACGGTTACCGACGGAAGCGACGGATATGTATTCGTTCCCGACGGAAGCGGATCGCTCTTTGACATTAAAACCGAAACCAAAAACTCGGTTTCGTTGCCCTTCTACGGTCCCGACCATACCCAGTGGACAAAATCAATAAACGGCACAATGAAGCAAGCAACGCTTCCGGTGTTTGGCGTGACCAACGGGGACAACTCCTTCGTGGCATACGTTGACAACGGATCGGGCCAGGGCTTTATCGAATACAATCCGATCTATTCGGATGTTACCCCCTATGCCTACATCGGCACCGAATATCAGCTGGCTGAATTTGATTCTTATCTGCCCAGCGGAATGTCCAACCTTAGTAACCTGCTTAAATTTGCTTCCAAGCCCTACGACAAGGACATCACCATAAGCTACAACTTCCTGACCGGTGAAAAATCCAACTATGTCGGTATGGCCGAAAAGGTCAGAAACAAGGTCTTCGGCGACAAGCAAAAGCTTTCGGACGATTCGACCAAGTTCTATTACGAGACCTACGGCGCCGTGCTCAGAAGCGAGACCTTTGTCGGATATGCTTACAACACCACCCGCGCTCTTACAACGGTTGAGCAGTGCGGAGAAATATATGACAGCCTGATTGCAAACGGCGTTAAAAATATCGCCGTAAGATATAACAATCTTTACGGAGATAAATATGAAAACGAGCTTTCCAAGATAGGCAATATTCAGTCTACGGTCGGAACTCAGAAGAGTGTGGCTGATCTTGCCGAAAAGATGAAGCAAAACGGAGACACCCTTTATCCCAATATGGAGCTTGTGCTCGAAAAGAATAAAGGCACTCTCGGAGCTGCATCGACCCATGCAAGATTTATGGAAGGCACGCTGGTCACCTATTCCAACACCTCCAGCGACATAGCCCAGAAGGCCATTGCCGTTCCCTTTACCCAGATTGTCAACAAGAGCTCGACCATTCTTTCAAACATCGACAGCATTATGAAGAGAATGTCCAAGCTCGGCACAGGAGCGGTTGCTCTTTCGACCATCGGCGACACAATGTTCTCCGATTTTGAGGAAAACACCGTTCACCGCGAGCAGGTCAGAACAGATACACAAAAGCTGCTTGAAAAACTGTCGGCCGACAACAAGATTATGGTCGATGTGGGTAATGCATATGCGCTGCCTTATGCAGACGATGTGCTCAACATCCCCATGGACAACAGCGGACTTTCCTTCGCGGCCGAAAGCGTTCCCTTTATGCAGATAGTCGTTCACGGCTATGTGTCGTATGCGGGAGATGCACTTAACCTTGCCGACAACTACAATATGCTCATACTTAAGTCGGTTGAATACGGCGCAGGCGTCAGATACATTCTCAACTATGCCAAGCCCGAGATGGTTAAGGATACCAACTATTCGGATCTTTATTCCACCAACTATGAGAGATGGTTCGATACGGCGGTCGCCGATTACAAGCGTGTCGCCGAAGCCCTTGACGGGGTTCAGAACTGCGTCATCACCGGACACGACAAGGTGGCCGAAGGCGTTTATGTAACAACCTACGAAAACGGCAGAAGAATTGCCGTTAACTATACCGAAAACGACAGCACGGTCGACGGTGTAACCGTTCCGGCACAGGGCTTCGTTGTGGTAAACAGATAGGAAGGAGGGGCTGAAAATGAAATTTACAAAACTTAAACAAACAACCGAAAACGCAAGTTCAAGTGTCGTCGGAAACGGCGGTCAGGCAGCCCTCAAGCTTCCTAAGAAAAAGAGAATGATGGATTTGACGGCCAAAAGAAACGCCATGGGATACATCTTCATACTGCCGTTCCTTATCGGTCTTGTACTGATTTACATTCCCGCCCTTGTGGAATCATTCAGATTCAGTATCAGCGACGTGGACAAGGTAAATTACATCTTTACCCCGGCAGGTCTTACCCATTATAAGGACGCCATCTTCGGAGATGCATACTTTATCAGAGGAATCGTTGAATCTCTGGGAACTATGCTTATGAATGTTCTTATCATTCTGATATATGCCCTTATAATCGCCACACTTCTTAACAGAAACCTCGGCGGAAAGGGATTCTACCGCGCAATGCTCTTCCTCCCGGTTGTTATTTCCACCGGCGTTATCGTGACCGCCGAGAGTATGGGACTTGTTTCGGCTGCGGCTCTTACCACCGAGGCCGGAAACGTGGCCGGAGGACTTTTCACCCAGGTCGACATTAAGCTGCTGCTTAATTCCCTTAGCATAAGCCCGCAGCTTACATCACTCGTTTCGGGAGCAATCGACAACATTTATTCGATCGTTACAAATTCCGGCGTTCAGCTCATAATCTTCCTTGCCGGACTTCAGTCCATCTCTCCCGCAATCTACGAGTCGGCTACGGTTGAGGGCGCTACCTGGTGGGAAAGCTTCTGGAAGATAACCATTCCGATGATAAGCCCGCTCATACTTGTTAATATGGTTTATACCATAGTCGACAGCTTCACAAACTCCAGCAACAGCGTTATGGGCGACATATTCGGCCGCATAACCACCGGAGCTTACGAAGAAGCATCGGCAAGAGCTTTCGTTTATCTGGCCTTCGTCGGTGTTATAATCGCCGTTGTTGTCGGTGTCGTAAACCACTTTGTTTTCTATGAGAACAAGTAAAATCGGAAAAATTATCAGGAGGTGTTATTAATGGAAGCTGTAAAAAAAGCCGGCGTTGTGACCGAAGATACCAAGAAAAAGCCAAAAGCGATATTTACCAAGAAGTTTTATGTTGACCACGGCGGAAATATTCTTTGTCACATCGTTCTTATCGGAATTATTTTCCTGATTCTGTTTCCGTTTATTCAAAAGATTTCTACAATGTTCCTCAGCTATGATGATCTGAGTGACACGACGGTCCAGTATATACCCAAGCATTTTTCCCTTTACACCATAATAACCACCATTGGTATAATGGATTATTGGGGAACGCTGCTTCGCACCCTTATTCTCTGCGTTATAACGGCAGTACTGCAAACACTGAGCTGCACATTGACCGCATACGGTCTTGCACGCTTTAAGTTTGTGGGAAGGGGACTGGTTTTCGGATGCGTCATTATGATACTTCTTATTCCGCCCCAGGTCGTTATGGCATCCCTTTATATGAACTTTGCCCATGTCAACCCCTTGGGACTTGTGTCGCTGTTCGGCGGCGGACGAGTTGATATTTCCAACGGCATACTTCCCTTTATCATTCTTTCGGCAACGGCCGTAGCTTTTAAAAACTCCCTTTACATCTATATGCTGCGCCAGTTCTTCCGCGGACTTCCCACCGAAATCGAGGAAGCCGGAATGATTGACGGATCAAGCCATCTCGGAATATTCTTCCGTCTTATGCTGCCCAACGCCGTGCCCATGATGGTTACCATCATCCTCTTTGCCTTCTCCTGGCAGTGGACCGATAACTATTACTCTCAGCTTTTCTTGGGACACAGCGACTACACCGTTATCACCAACGCCCTCATAAGCCTGAGAGCATACGGTGTTAACATTGCGTCCTTTACGACGGTTTTCCGTAACGCCATAATCGACACCGGTATCGTGCTTTCGATACTTCCGCTGGTCATCGTTTACATTTTCGGACAGAGATTCTTTGTTCAGGGCGTTTCCCAGAGCGGTATTGTCGGTTAATAGCCTATTGATTATTTCCAAGTAATATGCTATAATTACGGTATAAAAGGATAAACGGCGGCTCGGCAGTCTTTCGGATGAAATCTCGGCAAAGACTGCCGGCAGCCGATAAACACAGTTTGAATCGTTTGCGCGAAAGGAAATAGACCTTTTGCGGACGAAAAGACAGAAAGCCTTTTTAAGTATTTTGATCTTTTGCCGGATATTCCGGCTGCGAGATAATAAAAATTTTAATTTAAGGAGATGCTTGTATGAAGACAAACATCACAAGACTGATAAGTATTACACTTGCAGTGCTTATGGTAGTGTGCTCTTTCTCGGCCTGTAAGAAAAAGACCGAAGAGACCGACGATACTTCCACCCTCAGCACGGTAGAAGTTTCAGTCGATCCCGGCAGCACAAACTACTTCACTATCGACGAGAACAGTGAAAAGGTTGTTCTCAAAGAGAATGACGACGGCACTACGGTCATTGAAGTTGCCGAGGGAACCACTCTCGAGCAGTTCAACACCGATGTTGTTGCCACCGAAGGCTATGCTCTTAAAATGTTTGACGCCGACGGCGCAGAAGTAACCGAGGCCTCTACCGTTCTTGAGACCGGTATGCAGCTTAAGGTTTTCCTGCTTGCCAGTGAAGAAGGCGCTGAGGACACTGAAGTTGAGACCTACGACATCACTGTTGTTTCGGCCGAAGAGGTTGCACAGCAGAAGGAAGCCAACAAGGATCCCAACAGAGTTAACACCAATGGCGGAAACGGAAGCGGAAACGGCGGTGCTACTGCCAACTCTCTTAAGGGTTATTCCTTCGTTCTCGGAAGTCATCAGGCCGGCAAATACACCGAGAACTCTACCATCGGTAACGTTTACAAATCCCAGATCGAAACCATTAAGTCCAAATACAACTGCTCTGTCGAGTTCAAGACCTATGCCGATGACGCAGGCGCCGTCGTAAACGAGGTCATGGCCGGCAACTGCCAGGCCGACATTCTTGAGCTGTCTCTTGCCGCTCTCCGCTCGGTCGCAAAGCAGGGCTGCGCAGTTGATCTTTCCTCTTACTCTCTCGGTAAGGCTTATACCAACGGATTCACCGAGTCCTGCACCTACAGCGGAAAGAAATATGCAGTAGCATTCCCCGCAATGGGCGCAACTCCTATGGGCGTTATCTACAACAAAGACCTTATCAAGCAGTATAACGGCGGTAAGGATGTTGTTGCAACCGCTTATAAGAGCAAGGAATGGACCTTTGATAAGTTCAGAGAAGTTGCCAAGAAGTGCACCAGCGAAGCTGACGGCATCTTCGGTGTAACCTCCAACACCAACATTATCGGTATGGCCATCACCTCTGAGGCCGGCGGTACCGCTACCAGAAACTCCAGCGGAAAGATCGTTGCCACCATGTGCAACCAGAACGGTATCAAGGCTCTCGAGTTTATGAAAGAGCTTTACTGGACCGACAAGTCCTACAAATACAATGCAGACATCAGCACCAGCGTTAACGACTTTATCGCCGGTAAAGCTGCAATGTTTGCTTCCAACATGGATTACTATTCCACCATGGCCGCAAGCGCAACCTTCGAGCTTGGTTTCGTACTTATGCCTATGGGCCCCGATCAAAGCAACTACATCACCGGTGCTTATGACGGAAACGGCTTCCTCGTTCCCAAGAACAAGGAAAGCACTGCCAGCATCTCGGTAACCTTCCTCAATCAGCTTGCCAATGCCAACGGTAAGATCATCAACGCTAAGTCCGAAGAAATGCAGAGAAACGGCCTCGACAAGAACGCTGTTGCCGCATACAAATATGCTGTAAACAACGCTACTGCCGAGTACAGAACCGGTGCTATCGATTCTACCGTTTCTGCTAAGGTTGATACCTCCGTTCTCAGTAAGGGTACCGATCCCTCCACTGTTGTTGCAGAGGTTCAGGGACAGCTTCAGTCTCAGCTTGACGACTTCTATTCGGGCAACCTTGCCTAAATAGTCTCCCGACATAACATTTCAAAAGGGGCCGTATCACCCGATACGGTCCCTTTTTTAGAAAAAGGAAGATAGCTAATGATTAAAAAAGATACATCACCTGATATGTCCTTTAGGCTGGACACAAAGGGTCTTGAAAGCAGCACTCTCTACCGCATACATCACAAGCTTTTTGAGGGTATGGAAAACCTTTTTGAAAAGGACGCCGCCCGCTTTATTTGCAGCTTGCAGGGACTGCTTAACCGCGATTATGAAACCAACGGAAACATTCTTTTGTACCTTCAAAACGACGGTGTGGACGAGTTTTGGCTCGATTATATCAGGGGAGAAGGAAGAAGCTTTTCCCATCTGAACATTATCGACATCGACAGTTTTGATGCTTTCCTTAGCACCTTTAAGGAGCAGATACTTTCCTGCGGAATGGTGCTGTGGGATGAGACCGTTCCCGCAACCTCCAACGTAGCCGCCACTATCTGCGGCCTCGACGGATATCTGCCGGTCAAATTTGACCAAAACGAGGGCAGCCTTTATAACCTTCTTAAAGGTATGGGTGTTGCCGAAAAACAAAACCTTACCGGAATGTTCGGAAAAGACGGCAGCGTTGATATGGGTACGGGCAGCGCAAAATGCGACGCATATCTCTGGGCAATGGACAAATATTTTGACCGCTGCTCCTCCAGATATATCGCCTATATTCTCGACGGCGCCGCCTGTTCGAGAGGCAATCCCTGCCGCGAGCGTTATGAAAGCAATGTTTTTGAAAACTGCATTTATAATCACGATTATTATATCGCCCGCCGCTGCTTCTTCTTTGATCTGACCTGTTATGACAAGGAAGCTCCCATCGACGATCCCGAGCAGAAGTTCGGCACCGACCGCGAAACCTTTATAAAAATTCTCCGCCGCCGCTATGACCGCGCAAATGGCGAGATCGGCCAGCTTCTCGGATTCCCGCCCTGGTGGATGAAATATACCAAGGATTCGGGCACCGGCAGCGTCATCGCCACCGTTCTCGAATGGGACTGCGTTTGCCTCGGATCGGCCTTCAATCTGGCCAAGGAAGCCGATGCCGCTCATCCCTGTTCTATGCCTAACGCCAGCGCATATTGCAACTATAAGAGTCACGTCAAGGAATATCATTGGCCCCGTCCCAAGGAAAGACTCAAGTTTGACAAAAACACAAAATACTTCACCATTTACGGCGGAGATTACGACTCGGCGGCATGGCTTCGTATGCACGTGTGGAATTTCTTCTCTCATGAAAACGCAAGGGGAAGCCTGCCGATAAACTGGGCATTCAATCCCAATCTTTCCGAGCGCGCGCCCATGGTTTTCGACTATGTTTACGAAAATAAGACCGACAATGATTTCTTCATTGCCGGAGACAGCGGTGCCGGTTATGTAATTCCCTACGGACTTACTGCTGCCTGCGATTACCGCGAAAATCCCCCCGCAATTTTTGAATGGGCCAAGTATTCAAAGCCCTATTACGAGCGTTTCGATTATGACATTACCGGATTCATAATCAACGGAAACGAGACGGTGACAAACGAAATTATGGCCGCCTTTAACGAAATTTCTCCGAAAGGCTCCTTCCACAATTCACTTGCCCGTCCCATTACCGTTTACAACGGCACTCCTTATCTCCATCTGCAGAATGAGGTATCGGGAAAGCCCGAGCGCATCGAAGCAAGCATCCCCGAAATGTACCGTTATATGACCGGATATATGGGCAAGTTCAATTTTGCCGGATATCGCACGGTTTGCGATTCCCCCGATCAGACCAAGGAGCTTGTCGAGCGCTTTATCGCCTATGCCAAGGAGCATTCTCCCGAATATGAATACAAATATGTTGATATTCATACCTTCTTTGATCTCGTGCTTCAATCGGGTCAGGGCGAAATTATAAACGAATAAAGCACCCCATAAAACAAAAATGCCCGGCCGTTTTGGTCGGGCATTTTTCAGTTTAAATAATCTGTCAAGAAGGGAATAAACCGTTCTGTTTTTGCAAAGCGGAGCAAAAGAACGCTTTTGCAAATATCAATGTTCAATGGTTTTACAAAATCAATATTCAAAAGACTTATACTTTTCAAGGTCGGCAAGATATTTTTTTGCATAATACTGCGCCATGGGAAGGTCGTGATAGAGATAGTTGCCGCATTCCGCTTCGGCCGCACCGGGGATTTCTCCGTTAAATTCGGCGGTAAATTCAAAGGCTGATTTTACAAGAGACAAAACATCCGTCGAGCAAAGATTTCCGAACATAACAAGATAAAATCCCGTTCGGCAGCCCATTGGTCCGAAATACACGATATCCTCCTTACGGTCGGAATTGCGAAGATATGTGGCGCAAAGGTGCTCGATGGTGTGCATGGCGCCGCCGTCAAGAGCAGGCTCCCGATTGGGATGGGTAAATCTTAAATCAAAGGTGGTTATTGTCAGGCCGTCCTTAGTGTCCTTTCGGGAAACATAAAGTCCCGGCAGAAGATTTCTGTGGTCGACCTGAAAGCTTTCTATTTTGTTCATAAATCATCATCCTTTGTGTTTTTGGTTATCACGGTGCGTCTGAGAGCATCCGTTAATCCGCCACGGGTGCATCCAATCTGACGGCAGGGCAAAATTTTGTTTTTCCTTTTTTAGAATGTTATCGCCCGCTCCTGCATATATCTTATCAAAGACATTTTTCAGGAGGGGACACCTTTGAAAGGTACTGTTGACCGAAGGACGGTTATTTTGGGAGAGTATATTGTTGAGAATAAAGCTACCGTCAGAGATGCTGCAAAAAGCTTCGGAATTTCAAAATCCACTGTACATAAAGATGTTTCACAGCGGCTTAAAACCATCGATCCGGGCCTTTATACCGAGGTTAAATCGGTGCTTGACACCAACAAGGCCCAACGGCACATTAGGGGCGGAATGGCCACCCGAGAGAAGTATTTAAAGCTACATAATTACAAATGAAAATAATGTGTTTGCTTAAAAATCCCACGAAACAGGCTTGCTGCGCATAAAGTCTTTGAAACGACGGCAGATAAGTACAAAGCAAAACCTTTCTATGCCTTGGAAATTTCCCGCGCTTGCTTTTTGCAGGTACGGGATTTTGTGGGTTTGCAGCTTTTCTTTATTTTATCACAGATTTTCCAGGAAAGCAATTGATGAACGGAAAAATATCGAATGTGCTTAATTTGATCGAGGCTTTGATTTATTTTCTAAATGCAATGCCGATGATGGTAGGTTTTTGCAAAGCCGCTGAGGCTGTCTCGGCTTTGCCGAGACCGGAGGGAGCGATGGGCGGAGGTCTTACCGATGAAGTAAAACTTTGTTTGAGAACGCGCTTAAAGCTTTATGGGAAGCCTCCCTCCGATCAGCTTTGCTGACAGCCTCAGCGTCCCGCAGTCATGTGCCCGCCTTTATGCCGTCTGAATCCGATAGCTATGGTTGATTTACCCTTTCCGGCAAAAAAAAGTACGGCCGAAACCTTCAGCCTTAAAAACAAGTTTTTGCTTTTATGTTTTGCTGCACGGATGGGAGGGAAGGCCATTTGTCGGATGGATGGATTTTGTGCCGTGCAATAAATAATACATACTGATTATAATAGCAAAAACAACCGCAGGCAGTCGGTAAAGGGGCTGCTTGCGGTTGAAACTTTTATTTGCATTTTGTGTTTTGTGTTTTGAAATTCCGGTTTGTGATGTAGGAATGAGTTTCAGGCAACTTTGCCGCATAAACAACCGGGGGGAGGGTACAGGCCGGCTATCTTTTTCTCATTTTGGAATTATACAAGCGGCGGCGTCTGCGGGTGTCGTATACGCTGAAGGCAACGAGCGATGCAATTACCAAAACCACGATTATAACCAAAACGATAAATATGGTAGAGGTGAAGATGGTTTTAAGCGCGTTTAAAAAAGAAAGCCAGGCGCTGCGGTCGCAGGCTTCCGATGCCACAAGATCCACTCTGCCGATTTCTTCACCGGCGCAAAGTATCGAGGCATATCCAAGGGTTTGTCCCTGATCAACCGGCGCTTCTATCTCGGTGCTGTCGAGATGCGGTTCTATAATTATCGAATCCTTTGACCCGCTTGGGATCATTGCATAAACATCGTCTTTTGGCAGGGCTAAAACGTGGTCGGTGGATTTTGCAAACTTGACATTGACCTCGGCCACAGGTGTGGTTTTGGTGACGGTGCAGGCGTAGGAAAGATCGGTAAAGGCCCAGCGAAGCAGTGCGTCGGTGTCGTCAAATTCATAGTGGTGTTCGTTGCCGTTTTCGTCCTTTGTCTTACAGCCCATAACAACGCCGATGTATTCGGTCTCGTCCTTTTTGGCATAGGACACAAGACATCTTCCTGCCTTTTCGGTGTATCCGGTTTTAAGTCCTTTTACCCGACGATAATAGTAAGGAGAGGTAACCTCCATCATATAGTTGGTGGTATATATCTTTCTTAAATCGCTCATATTTGTGGCAGGGATCTCGTGGTATGTCTGGGAGCATATTTCGGCAATGAGAGGGTTTTTAAGAGCTTCTTTTCCTAGGGTAACAAGGTCCCTTGCCGTTGTGTAAAGTCCCTCCTGAGCGAGGCCGTGGGCATTGGAATAGTGTGTTCCGGTCATTCCGAGAGCCTCGGCCTTTTCGTTCATAAGTTCGACGAATTTTTCGGTGCTTCCCGATACGTGAACGGCAAGGACGTTTGCCGCATCGCAGGCCGACGGAATAAGAAGAGCGTAAAGAAGCTCTCTGCTTGAGATTTGCTCTCCCGGCTTTATGTTTATGACCGATGCGCCCAGTCCCGCAAAATCGCTTTCAACGGTGGAATATGCCGTTACCGGCAGATCGAAATTTGTTATGTGCTCGGCGGCGATGAGGGCGGTCATAAGCTTGGTGGTGGAAGCGGGTTCCATTTGCTTGTCGGCGTCCTTTTCATAAACCACCGTGCCCGTTTCGAGATTGTACAGAATGGCCGACTGTGCCTCTATTTCGGTTCCTGCCGGAAGGGTGTATGCCGACGCCGGAAGGCAGAGAAAGGTCGACAGCAAAATCGAAAATATTAAAAAAAACGAAAAAGTGCATTTTTTCATAGCAATATCCCTTTGAATGTGTTATTATAATGTATATCAAAACAATTATAACAGATTTGCGCTTTAAATAAAAGATTTTTTTGAAATTTTGCAGGTGATTTTATGATATATGTAACCGGAGATATGCACGGCGAGGAAGAACGCCTGTATTCCCGCAGTATGAAAAAGCTCAGCGAGGGCGATACACTTATCGTTTGCGGCGATTTCGGATTTGTGTGGGACGGATCGGCAAAGGAAAAAAAGATTTTGGAATATCTGGGTAGTCGGAAATATAATGTGTGTTTCATCGACGGAACCCACGAAAATTTCGACCTGCTTGAAAAATGCCGAATGACCGTGTGGAACGGCGGAAAGGTGCATCGCGTTTCAGGAAACCTCTTTCATATGATGAGAGGGCAGATATTCACCATCGAGGGCTATCGTATATTCACCTTCGGAGGCGGAGAAAGCACCGACCGCGAAATGCGCACCGAGCACATTTCCTGGTGGAAGGAAGAAATGCCCACCCCTGCCGAGCTTGAAGAAGGGGCAAAGGCCATTGACGAGGTCGATTGCGATGTGGATTTCATCATAACCCACGAGCCGCCATCCATTGTAAAAAGCACAATGCTGCTCCGCGCCGGCGAAACCGACAGCGTAAACAAGCTCAACGGATACTTTGAACAGCTCAACCGCGTGTGCAAATTTAAGCACTGGTATTTCGGAAGTATGCACGAGGACCGCATCATAACCAACGTCCATACCGCCGTTTTTGAGGATGTTATACCCATCAATTCCGATATGATGCTTTAAGCGGCCGGATGTGTATACAAAATATTATCATATTATCGGGGAAAATATTATTGGATAAAAAATATTATCGGTTAAAAAAGCTGCTGTAAAAAAGGAGCTAAGGACGCGGTCAAAAGACTGTCTGCCCGACCGTAAGTATGTTAATACCGTCAGTTCGAAACCATCCTGACGATAAATAAAACTATGGAGTGAAAAAAATGAATAGGAATGTCAAAAAAATCGTGCTGTCAGGGCTTATCGCCGCAATGTATGTGGTGCTGACCCTGCTTCAAAACGCACTGCTTCCGGGAACGGCTTCGGCCGCCGTGCAGTTCCGCGCCAGTGAGGCTTTATGTGTGCTCGCCGTTTTTACGCCTGCGGCAATACCCGGGCTGACTGTGGGCTGCATAATCAGCAACATATTTGCGGGACTTGGAGCGATCGATCTTGTGGTCGGTCCCCTCGCTTCCTTCCTTGCGGCTCTCGGAATGTATCTTCTGCGAAATCAAAGGGCTTTAAAGCTGCCGATTCTGTCGCTGATTTGCCCGGCGGTTTCAAACGGACTTCTGGTCGGCGCAGAAATTGCTCTTTTCTTTTCGGAAGGGGAGGCCTTTTGGTCGGTGTTTTGGATAAACGCAGGACTTGTGGCCGTGGGAGAGCTTGCGGTGCTGTTTATACTCGGAGTGTTTCTTTTCCTTGCCGTTGAAAAGAACAGCAAACTTAAAGAATACATTACCGGATAGACTAAAAACACAAAGTCGGTTTGCCGAGTGACAAAAAACAGGAAAGCCGCCGACACACATATAGTAAATAGTAAACAGGGTCTTTAAACAAATGAAAGGCTCTGTTTTTGTTTTGTAATCATACAAAAAAAGCAATTAAAAAATTTTTCGAAAAAAGTTAAAAAAAATGAAAAAAGGGGTTGACAACGGGCGGTAATTTTGGTATTATATCGGGGCACTCAGCGAGAGGC
>CAKSDF010000019.1 GCA_934444695.1 uncultured Eubacteriales bacterium
ATGCATTTTCGTTATAATGTCTGTATGACAGATATCAATCTCGGTTTTTGAATAAAATTTCATCTATTTTGCATCGCGCAGTTGTTTTAGATTTTCCAAAACAACGGGGTTGTTTGCAGCGATTTGCGAAAGGGTAGGGCACAGGTCGGTTTGAGAGCAATCGGCGCAGGTGTCAAGCCCTTTTTGCCGAACACATTTTCGTATGGAACATAGGCTGTCGCAGAAGGGTGTCTTTGCGCCTTCTGTTCTGCAGCCGGTGCAGTTGATCATTTCCGGCGTAATGGTCACGCCGTTAAGCTTGGTCCACAGAGCAGCGGTTTTTTTCCGAAGGGCGCCGTCGTTTGTGACCGTTGCGATTCTGGCATCGCATTTTTCGCAGTCCAGCCCGCAGCATCCCATCAGTTGGCTTGACTTTTTGCAACGTTCGTTCATTGTTGTATGCTCCTTTGCATTGCTTGGTTTAATATTGCAGACTACACGAACTATCGTTCGGTAGTTAGATGTTCAAAAAAATGCGGCCCATTATATCGGGCGCGCTGAGGATTGTTTGTTTTTAACGGCTGCTTATATTGCCGGTTTGCCATATGTATTAATTGCTGATTTAGAATTTATAGGATTTATGTGTGCCGGCGGAAAGTGGAAAACCACTACACATATCGCTTTGAATTACCGGCCGGATACTTGGCAATTTCACTTATGGTTAAGAAAGTCTCTTATTTGCCGGCTCCGTAAAGACTGAAAAACAGCCTGATATGCCGCTCGATCAGGCCCATTACTTCGCTTTCCCGTTCAGGCTCCCGGTCGCAGAGATTTATCCAAACCGATATCGGAAGGCAAAATTGTGCTGCCATTATCTCGGGATTGTTGCTTTTCAGCTTTCCGCGCTCAATCAGAAAGCTCATAAGTCCGGTGAAATAACGCATAACATCGGTGTAATTCTGCTTTGTCTGAAGTGCTTTGAGTGTGGTGTTCTGAAATTGTTCTATGGTCAGCATTCTGCGGGATTTGCTGATTTGCGGATCGTGCAGAATATATTTTACTTGACCTAAAACCATCTGAAGAGCCGCATCGGGGGTAATGTCGCTGATGTTTTTCGTAAACGATGGATCGTTCCAGTCGGCTTTGGCAAAGATGGAATTTTTGTTGTATCCGTCAAGCGTCACTTTTATAAGCTCATCAAGGATTTCCTGCTTGCTTGAAAAATGGCTGTATAAAGATGCCTTTCGGATGCCCACCGCATCGGCAATCTGCGCGGTGGACGTGGCTTCGTAACCCTGTAGCGAAAAAAGATCAAGCGCCGCATTTAAAATTTCCCGTTTTGTGTTTCCCTTTTCGGCCATTTCATTTTCCTCCGTTTGAAAGTGTTTTGATAACTTCGTAATTATAACTACCGAACGTTCGGTTGTCAATAGCTTTGATCAAAATATTTGAATTTGCTTGCGGCTTTGCGCCGGTTGATGGCAGAGATATACACCTTGAGCGATATGTTCTCAAAACGTGCCGAATGGTGTCTGCTCACGATATTTGAAGTTACTGCCGAAAAACTTTAAAGCCCTTCGGAGGTGGCTTGACTCGCAGCGGTTATGGCTGCCAAAAGCTGCACTGCCCAAGCAGACGGCGGCAGAAGTTGTCGGACACAGTCCCCGGTGCATCCGCGAATGGGTAGGGAAAGAAACCTAACAGGCATTAAGCTTGGCAGTATAAGATCCTGCGCAAAACGGAACCTGCCTTTTGGGTCTTGTCTTTTCGGAACGCACATGTTAAAATGTTTATATTAGAATAAAGGAGGTCGATCGCAATGGATCAAAGTCTTTCCCCGCTGTTTACTCCCTGGAAAATCGGAAACTGTGAAATCAAAAACCGTTTTGTCCTGACCAGCATGGGCGGAACCGATCTGTTCGGCTGGATGGAAAAAAACCATTTTGACAAGGATGGCGCACGCTTTATTATGGAGGTCGCCAAGAACGATGCAGGTCTTGTTATGCCCGGATGTCAGCCGGTCTACAACCCCATGTTCGGCCAGTGGCTGCACAAGGACAAGAAGATGTTCGCTGATTTGAAAAAGTGGATGCCGGAATTTCACAAGACCGGCGCAAAGCTTTTTGTACAGCTGACGGCGGGCTTTGGCCGTTCCTTTACCATCAGTAAGATGATGGAGGACCTCTACACAAACAAGTTCCTGCGTGTTGTCAGCAAGCCTTTTATGGATCTCGATAAGATCACCGCGACAGCCAGCCCTTCGCCTAACCGCTGGTCGGATAAGGTGCCTTCCCGTGAAATGACTGTTGAGGAAATCCACCGCTTTGTCGATTCCTTCGCACAGAGTGCCAAGCTTCTAAAGGATGCAGGGGTGGACGGCGTTGAGGTTCATGCCGTGCACGAAGGGTATCTTCTCGATCAGTTTACGCTGCTGTATGTCAACAAACGCACGGACGAATACGGCGGTTCCTTTGAAAATCGTTACCGTTTTGCGGTAGAGATCGTGCAGGCAATAAAAAAAGCCTGCGGTAAGGATTTCCCCGTTTCTCTGCGCTACAGTGTACTTTCAAAGACAAAAGGCTTCCGTAAGGGTGCTCTGCCGGGTGAGGACTATGTTGAGGCAGGCCGCGATATGGCGGAGTCGGAACGGGCCGCAAAATATCTGCAGGACGCGGGCTATGACTGCCTGAATTGTGACAACGGCACCTATGATGCATGGTACTGGGCGCATCCGCCGGTCTATATGCCGGAAAATTGCAACCTTGCCGATGTTGAACATATTAAAAAGTTTGTGGACATTCCCGTAATTTGTGCCGGACGGCTTGATCCCCACACGGCGGCGGAATCTATAGCAGCAGGGCAGCTTGACGGTGCCGGCTTTGCCCGTCCCTTCCTTGCCGACCAGCATTGGATCGTTAAACTTAAGGAGGGCAGGGAAGAGGATATCCGTCCCTGTATTCTCTGCCACAACGGCTGCTTTAATATGTGTCACTACAAAGGCGTTCCCAACGATCAGGATCTTTCGGACAGCCTGCATCTTGCCCGCTGTGCCGTTAATGCCGAAACCATGCAGTGGAACAAGCATTACATCCGCAAAACATCCTCTCCAAAGGCGGTGCATATCATCGGCGGCGGTATCGGCGGAATGGAAACCGCCCGTGTGCTCAAACTGCGCGGACATAATCCGATCATTCACGAGAAAACCGGCGAGCTCGGCGGCGCATTTATCGCGGCCAGTGCCGAATCATACAAGGGCAAGCTGCGTGATCTGCTTGCCTGGTATCGCCGTCAGATGGCGGAACTGAAAATTGAAGTGCATCTGAACGAGCAAGTAAAGGATGTTTCGGCATTTAGAGGATGTCCCGTCATTGTCGCCACCGGTGCGACACCGCGCGTTCTGCGTCGTGTTCCCGGATACGAAAAGATGATCGAGGCGTGTGAATACCTCTGCGGCGCGCCTACCGGGGAAACCGTTGCCGTTATCGGCGGAGGACTGACCGGCTCGGAAATCGCTTACGAACTTGCCCTGCAGGGTAAGAAACCCGTGATCGTCGAAATGAAGGATGATCTGGTCAGTCAGAAGGGTGTCTGCCTTGCCAATTCTTCCTATCTGCGTGAGTGGTTTGAGCTGCATAAGGTGCCTGTTTATCTTGAAACAGCCCTGAAAGAGGTGCGCGACGGCAGCATTCTCTGTACCGAAAAGGACGGAAAAGAACTGGAAATCCCCTGCGACAGCGTTATTTCCTGTGCGGGCTACATTTCTGCCCCCTTGCCCGAGGCAGGAAAGGCAAAGCTTGTCGGCGATTGCCGTAAAGTCGGAAATCTGCGCAGCGTCGTTTGGGATGCCTATGAAGCGGCAATGAAGATTTAAGAAAGGAATGGGCAGCAATGGAATACAAAATGAAACTCACACCGGAGCAGCAGGAAATCCTGAACGGTTCCCGGGGTGAAACCATGGCAAAAGTTATGCAGACACTCATCCGCTACGGTGAATTGTTCGGTGCGGATGAAATGGTGCCTGTAACCAGCAAGTATAACCACCTGGTGACCTCTTTCGGTCTCAAGGCCCTTGGCCCGGTTTATCACCTGATGGAGCAGCTGCTTGATGCCGGTGCGGTTTCGGCACAGAAGTTTTCTGCCGACCCGCGTCCGCTTGATCCGAAGGTTCCCAGCAGCTTTTTGCAAAACTTTGTGTTCAATCATTTTATGTATACGCGGCAGGACTACTATGAAAAGCAGCTGGGCAAACTCGGACTGATGGATCCGGATGCCTTCACCTGCACCTGCTATATGGATGAAGTGGGCAATACGCCCGGTTTCGGAGAGATTCTTTCGTGGTCGGAATCGTCGGCGGTTGTTTATGCAAACTCGGTGCTTGGCGCGCGCTGCAACCGCAATTCCGGCATTATTGACCTGATGGGTTCTGTTGTCGGATATGTTCCATCTTTCGGACTTTTGAAGGATGAAGGACGGCGTGCCGACTGGATTGTCGAGGTACGTACAACCAAGAAGCCCGAGGCGCAGCTGCTTGGTTCTGCCATCGGGATGAAGGTTATGGAGGATGTGCCTTTTATCCGCGGCCTTGACAAGTGGCTTGGAGGAACGCTGGACGATGCCGCCAAAACCTATTTGAAGGATTTCGGTGCAGCA
Organism: uncultured Eubacteriales bacterium; assembly: GCA_934444695.1. Lineage (GTDB taxonomy): Bacteria > Bacillota > Clostridia > Oscillospirales > Acutalibacteraceae > UMGS1484. The sequence continues at coordinate 4,630 of CAKSDF010000019.1, forward strand.
ACCGCGTCCAATGGCGCCGTTGGCCTTTATCATGTGGAAAACATCACGCCCGAGGCGGTCAAATACGGTCAGGAACTTGTGCGGGAGGATGCGCAGGTTTATGTGATCGATGATGCCGAGCTTCAGCGTGTCTATGACAGCTACCCCGTGATATGGAAAAAGAAGGACGCCAAGCCGAAGCTCTGCTTTATGGGTTGTCCGCATATGAGCTTGGAGCAGCTGATCTCATGGACGCAGCGCGTAGAGGAGGGTCTGAAAGCCGCCGGAAACAGCCGCGTGGTCATCCCCACCGTTTTTACCGCGGCTCCTGCTGTGCTGAAAAAATTTCAGAGCACACCCTATTCCGCCCGTCTGGAAAAAACCGGCGTCATTACAAGCTTCATCTGCCCGCTGATGTATATGAATAACCCGCTGAGCACCAGTATGCCGGTGATCACCTCCAGCAATAAACTGCGCACCTACACCAGCGCACGCTACTACACCGACGACGAGATTCTCGAGCAGATCACAAAAGGAGGAAGCAAGGCATGAAAAAGACTTTTCAAGGCAGAGTTGTTGCAGTAGGTCATGTGACGGCAGAAGCGTTGGTTTCCCACGGCGGCCTGAACACGCTTGCATCCTTTCAGAAGGCGCTGCAATTCGGCGATAAGAAGGCTACCTGCGGCGATCAGAACAACCCCGACCTCTACGGAAAACAGATGCTGGGCAAGGCACTGTGCCTGCCGCGTACCATCGGATCGACAACGGGCGGACTGGTGCTGTACTGCGCCTGCTCTATGGGGAGGAATCCTGCGTGTATGCTTTTTTCCGAACCCATCGATTCGCTTGCCGCTGCCGGAGCGATTCTTTCCGATGTGTGGCTGGAAGGAGAAAATATGCCGGTTATTGATACGCTTGGCGAGGAATTCCTTGCCTACGTCAAGGACGGTATGAAGATTACCGTTTCCGAGGACGGATTAGTAACGGTTGAGTAAAAATAAAGCAACAAAAAAGAAGCCATCCTGATCCGCAAATCAGGATGGCCTCTTTATGCTCAGTTTGAATCATTGAAAAAAGCACTTGCTTAAAGCAAGTGCTTTTTTCTGGCGGAGACGGTGAGATTCGAACTCACGTGCGCTTGCGCGCAAACTGATTTCGAGTCAGCCCCGTTATGACCACTTCGATACGTCTCCGTGTGTGCACTTTTTCAGTGCGGTAATTATTTTATCAAAAAGAAGGACCTTTGTCAAGAATTATTTATGTGCTTGAAAGATTTTTCTGAAGTTTTTTAAAGATTTTTAGCGAAAGGCGATTTTTGCCACAAGATATTGGAGGGAGTATCAAGGAAATACAATTGTGTGCTGGAAGGCGTCGGAGAAATGCTGTGTGATATTCACTGGATTTTTGAAAAAATACTTGATAAAAGGGCTTTAAAAAAAATATTTGCTGTGATATAATTGTTTCTGTATTGAAAAGGAGTCGGTTTTTATGAAATATATTGTTCTTTTATGCGACGGAATGGCGGATTATCCGCTTAAAGAGCTTGGGGATAAGACCCCTATGGAAGCGGCAAACAATCCTGCTATGGAATTTCTTGCAAAAACTGCCGAAATCGGCCTTGCAAAAACTGTTCCCGATGGAATGAAACCGGGAAGCGATGTGGCCAATCTTTCGGTTATGGGATATGATCCCGCAAAATATTATACCGGCCGTTCTCCGCTGGAAGCGGCAAATATGGGCATCGCTCTTGACGATTGCGATGTGGCCATTCGCTGCAACCTCGTAACCTTAAGCAACGAGGAAAATTTCGAGGATAAAACCATGGTAGACTATTGCGCCGGAGACATTTCCTCCAAAGAGGCGGCCGAGATAATCAAATCGGTAAACGAGGCGTTGAAAAGCGAAAAATACAGCTTTTATCCCGGCGTAAGCTATCGGCACTGCCTTGTGTGGAAAAAGGGCAGCGTTGACATCGGTACCCTCACCCCTCCCCACGACATCAGCGGCAGGGTCATCGGCCCCCATCTCGATCGTGACGAGGGTGCAAAGGAACTCATCGAAATGATGAAAAAGAGCGGAGAGGTTCTTAAAAACCATCCCGTCAATTTAAAGAGAATAAGCGAGGGCAAGCGTCCCGCTACACACATTTGGCTTTGGGGACAGGGCAAAAAGGCCGTTCTCGATGATTTTTACGGCAAAAACGGGCTTAAAGGTTCGGTCGTTTCGGCCGTTGATCTTGTTCAGGGAATCGGCACCTGTGCCAATATGAAGGTCTGCAAGGTCGAAGGCGCCACCGGATATATTGACACCAACTTTGAAGGAAAGATGCAGGCTGCCTTTGATGAGCTCAAAAACGGACAGGATTATGTTTATATCCATGTCGAAGCTCCCGATGAGTGCGGACACAGGGGAGAGGTTCAGAACAAGGTCAAGGCCATTGAGGAAATCGATAAAAAAATCCTTGCGCCTCTGCTCGAAAAGCTTAAGGGACTTGACGATTACACCATCCTCATTATGCCCGATCATCCCACACCTCTTTCGACCATGACCCATGCCTCCGATCCGGTGCCTTATCTGCTTTACCGCAGCAACAAACCGGTTGAATCGGCAGGAGTGTTCAGCGAAAGAGGCGCAAAGGAAAGCGGCATATATGTGGACAAGGCCTTTACGCTTATCGATAAAATGAAAGAGAATTAACAATAGGAATTAGGGGAAAAAGGGTATGAAAATCGGATTTGACAATGATCTGTACATAAAAAAACAAAAGGAATACATAACCGAGCGCATAAAAAAATTCGGCAACAAGCTTTATCTCGAATTCGGCGGAAAGCTGTTTGACGATTACCACGCCGCCCGCGTTCTTCCCGGCTTTGACCTTAACGGAAAGGTCAGACTGCTGAGAGAATTCAACGATCAGGCCGAGGTCATCTTCTGCATAAACGCCGCCGACATCGAAAAGAAAAAGATACGCGCCGATTTCGGTATTTCCTACGATATGGATGTGCTCAGACTGATCGACAATTTAAGGGGAATGGACATCTCGGTTAACAGCGTGGTCATTACCCAGTATGCAGGTCAGCCTTCGGCCGAGGCCTTCCGCAAAAAGCTTGAAATGCGCGGCGAAAAGTGCTATTTCCACTATCCTATAAAGGGCTATCCCCTTGATGTTGAGCGCATTGTAAGCGACGAAGGATACGGTGCTAATCCATATATCGAAACCACCCGTCCGCTGGTTGTCATAACCGCTCCCGGTCCCTGCAGCGGCAAGCTTGCGACCTGCCTTTCCCAGCTTTATCACGAATATAAGCGTGGCGTTAATGCAGGCTATGCCAAGTTCGAGACCTTCCCCATTTGGAATATTCCTTTAAAGCACCCGGTCAATGTGGCATATGAAGCCGCCACCGCCGACCTTAAGGATGTTAATATGATCGATCCGTGGCACCTTGAAGCTTACGGCAAAACCACAGTCAACTACAACCGCGATATCGAGGTTTTCCCGGTGGTCAACAATATCCTTACCAAAATTACCGGCCAGCCCGGCCTTTACAAGTCCCCAACCGATATGGGCGTTAATATGGCCGGATACGGAATAAACGACGACGAGGCCGTCAGAGATGCCGCGAAGCAGGAGATAATCCGCCGATATTACAAGGCCCGCTGCGATTATAAGCAGGGCAGGGGAGATATGGAAACGGTCGAGCGTATCGAGTCTCTTATGAACGAACTTGAGCTTTCGACCAATGATCGAAAGGTGGTTGCACCCGCCCTTGCGAAGGCCGAAAAAAGCGGAGAACACGCCGTTGCGATCGAGCTTCCGAACGGAAGGATCGTCACCGGCCGCTCGGGAGAGCTTCTTACCGCGTCGGCCGCCGCAGTGCTCAATTCGGTTAAAGAAATGGCGGGCATAAGGGATGAAATGCTGCTTATGTCGCCGGTGGTGCTCGAACCTATCATAAAGATGAAAACCGAGATTCTGCGCTCAAAGCAGAAAAACCTCAGTCTTACAGATGTGCTTCTTGCGCTGAGCATTTGCGCCGCCACAAATCCCGTGGCAAGCCTTGCCGTTACCGAGCTTAAGAAGCTTAAAAACTGCGAGGCACATGCAAGCTGTATGCTGACTTCGTCCGACGACAGTGCGCTGAGAAGTCTCGGTATAAATGTCACCTGTGAGGACGAATATCCCTCTTCCGATCTTTATTATGTTTAATTTTTTAAGGGAAATGGCTTTTTGTTAAAAACGACGTAATGAAATAAACAAATGTAATTAAATTCGTTTTTTCGCAGATTTTTAAATAAATGCATTGACATTTACAGACAAAGTGATAAAATATGTGTATAAAATTTTTCGGAAAGGATTTGTCTTTCCGATTAAGCTTATAAACAATCGGCAAAAAGCCGAAAAAATATAGGGAGGAAATAAACAATGAACAGTAAAAACACCAAGAGAGCATTGCTTACAAGTGTTTTTGCTATGGTCGTTTGTCTCGCAATGCTGGTCGGTAGTACCTTTGCCTGGTTTACCGACACCGCAACCACCGGCGTTAACAAGATCGTTTCGGGAAATCTCGATGTCGAGCTGTCGTATAAGAACAGCAGCACCGCAGGTAAGTTTGTGAAGGTCAATAATGAAACACCTGTGTTCGATAAAAATGTTCTGTGGGAGCCGGGCTATGTGGAATATGTGGTGCTGAAGGTCGGCAATGTAGGTTCTTTGGCTCTCAAGTATAAGCTTGGCATTAACATTGCCAATGAGGTCGGCAGCACTAATGTCGGCGGTGATCCCTTCAAGCTGTCCGATTACATCCGTTTTGCGGTGATCGACGGCGATAAGAGTGACAGTGGCCGTGACGACATGGTGAAAGCGGCCGGTGAAGGCACCGTACTGAATGCGGGCTACACCGCAGAGGATCATATGCTTTCCGGTGAAGAGAAGGTAGTGACTCTTGTGGTTTGGATGCCTTCCACCGTTGGCAACGAAGCCAATTATATGACCGGCAAGGCTGCTCCGTCCATCGACCTTGGCATTCAGGTTGTTGCTGCTCAGTACACCTATGAAAAGGATAGCTTCGGCGATGATTACGATGAGAAAGCAGAATATGACGAGAAAAAAGTGGTCACTGTCAATAATGCAACAGAACTGACCGCAGCAATCAAATCGGCTGAAGGCGGCGAAACCATCCGTCTCGGAGCAAATGTTGAAACAAGCAGCCAAATTTCCGTTAATAAGGAACTGGCTATTGATTTGAACGGCTCTCAGCTTTTGGGTACTGCTCAGTATACATTAAAGCTCGTCGCCGGTGCTAATGTCACCGTTACCGACAGCTCCGCCGATGCGACCGGTGTGCTGACCAATACATACAGCGGCAGCGCAGACCCTGCAACGGTCGATATACAGGGCGCAAATGCCGTATTTACACTGAAATCGGGCACGGTACAAAGCGGCGCAAAAGACAATCTCTACACTGTTGCCATCAGCAACAGCAAGAAAACCGCCTGCACAGTCAATATTAACGGAGGCACCGTTTCCAATCCCGACGGACACGTTAAGAGCCGCGCTATTGTTGCAAGCAACGGTATGACCGTCAACATCAACGGCGGTACGGTCAGCGGCGGCGTATATGCTCTTGATGCCTACGCAGGATCTGTTTCCAACATCAACGGCGGCAAGCTGCTTGCAAACGGCACCGTTTCCAGAGATGATGAATACGGCACAAGCTATGCGATACATGCAAAGGGTGAGGCGCAGATCAACATCGGCTCGGCAAGCGCAGCAACCTTACCGAATGTAAAGGGAATCAAATTTGAGTCCAGCGGTGTCAAAACAGAGCTGCCCACCATCAACCTTGTAAAGGGCGAAATCACCAACCCGATATATTCCCTGGAAAAGAGCTATAACTATTCTCTCTTCAAGCTGGGAATTACCGCCGATGCCCCTGTCACCTTTACCGATAATACGGCAGCTTACTTCCTGGCGGACGATCTCCAGATGGTACAGAACGGCAGCCTTTGGAAGGTAACTGCGAAATAATCAAATTCTACCGTTGTTCCTTCGCCTTTGTACGAAGGAACGTTCAAGTGGTTTTTAGATAAGCTTTATGCTTGTTGCTTGATGTGGTTTAAACATGGGAACCCCGTGTTTAACATATAGTAATTTAAAAAATCTAAAATACAGGAGGAAACAAACAATGAACAGCAAAAACACTAAAAAAGCACTGCTTGCAAGTGTACTCGCCATGGTCGTTTGTCTTGCAATGCTTGTCGGCAGCACCTTTGCCTGGTTTACCGACACCGCCACCACCGGCGTTAACAAGATCGTTTCGGGAAATCTCGATGTCGAGCTTGAGTACAGCAAAGATTTTACCGAGTGGAAAAAGGTTGACAATACAACCAAGGTATTTGAGGAAAGCACACAGTGGGAACCCGGCCGCACAGAGGTAGTATATCTTCGCGTTAAGAATGCCGGAAATCTTGCACTGAAGTATACTCTCGGATTAGGTAATGTCTATGAAAGTGCAGGACGCAATGTTGCAAACGAGTCCTATTTCCTCAGCAATTTCGTAAAGATGGGTACTAAAGAAGCCACTGCTGCATATGAAAATCGTGCAGCAGCAATAGATGCCGTTGATCCTGTTGCCGATACCATCAAGGCTCTCGGCGAGAAGGGTGTTGTCGGTGCAACTCTTAAAACCGGCGAAACCAAGACATATGCAATGGTAATTTATATGCCCACCGAAGTCGGAAATGAAGCAAATCCGAAGAATAAAGACCCTTACTGGGCAGGAAAGCTTTCGTTCGGCGTCAGCGTTAATGCTTCTCAGGCAACCGTTGAAAGCGACAGCTTCGATGATCAGTATGATGCAAAGGCTCCTACCGTTTTAACAAAATTCAGCACTCTTAAGGGCACTCATGAAATCACCGAGAATATGCAGGCTAACGGACGCACCGGTGCTGTAGAAACCCTTAAAGATGCTCAGGTTACAATCGATGCCGATGTATACGCCGTATATGCTACAGACAACAAAGGCGTCGGCGCAGCTGTTTGGGCAGACGGTAGCAGTAAGGTCACTATCAAAGGCGGTGACTTCCGTCAGGTTGGTGCTTATGAAGGAGATGACTGCGATCTGATCTATGCAAGTGACAATGCTCAAATTGAGATCACCGGCGGTACCTTTAAGGCAGCTCAGCCCAACCGTACACTTAACTGCCTGGACGGTTCCAATGCAAAGATAACCGTTAAGGGCGGCAGTTTCTATAAATACAATCCTTCCAAGCCTACCCTTGGCGACACCGAGGTTGTTGTTGCTGACGGATTTAAGGTTGTTCAGGACGGCGACTGGTACAATGTTGTTGCCGAATAAGGCTGCACTTTAACCGTTTACAAAGAGACAGGGTTTAGGCTCTGTCTCTTTTGTTTTTCTGTTTTGAAAAAATGACGGAGGGAGAATTGCCGCCGGTTAATATTTTTTAGCCGGCAGAATTTTTATATGGAAAATGTCAGCATAAAATTCTTGGCGCGGATGACACAAAAATAATACAAACAGTATTTTTTTCGACAAGAAAAATTGACAAATTAAAGATTCCATTTGAAAAATCAGAAAAAATCATTGTAAAATTCGACGAAGAGTGTAAAAAGTTCTTTGAACATATTGACAAGAAATGCGGCCGGTGGTAAAATTTCTGTACGCGAAAAAGAGACTTTGAGGTCGTGGTTTTTCGTGGTATGAAAAATTATCAGGAGGAAAAGAAAATGAACAGCAAAAACACCAAAAGAGCATTGCTCACAAGCGTACTTGCTATGGTTGTTTGTCTTGCAATGCTGATCGGCTCGACCTTTGCATGGTTCACCGATACCGCCACCACCGGCGTTAATAAGATCGTATCGGGCAACCTTGCGGTCGACATCGTATCCAAAGAAGGCACCTCTCTTCAGGGGAAGGCCCTTAACTTTGTTAAGGCCGATAATGTTGACGAGGCCATCCTTTGGGAGCCCGGCTGCACATATGTTACCGAGCCTTTTATGGTCGTCAACAAAGGCAACCTCGCTCTTAAATACAAGCTTGTTATCAACGGACTTGACGGCGATTCCGATCTGCTCGACGTTATCACCTTTGATGTGGTAAAAGAGCCCACAAAGGAAGCAGCTGCAGTCAAGCTTGACGAATTTGTCGGAAAACTTGCGGGAAACACTAGCGACGAGGCCATTATGATCCGTGGTAAAATGGACACTGCCGCCGGAAACGACTATCAGAACAAGACTCTGGCCGGTATTTCCATCACAGTTGTTGCAACCCAGGATGCCGTTGAAAGCGACAGCTTCGACAATATGTATGATGATGGGGCTACATATCCCGAGTACACCGTAGCCGACAAGACCGCTCTTAAAGATGCAATCGCCGTAGGCGGCGTTGTTTCTCCCGCCAAAGACATTGTTTACGGTGCTGTTGAGGATACGGTAGACGACAGAGTTATCATCACTGCTCCCACTGTTCTCAATCTCGGCGATAAGAAGATTGTTTCCCCCGACGATATGGGAAATCTTAACACCAATTTCTGCGCTCTCGTTGTTGATGCCGATACCACTATCAACGCTTCCTCTAATGGCGGAATCGACACCGGCACAAACGGTGGTTACGGCATTAATGTCAGAAACGGCGCAACACTCACCATCAACGGCGGAACATATTACGGCGGCGGTACTGCCATTCAGGTTCAGAAGGGTACCCTTATCATAAACGGCGGTTTCTTTGCTGTTGAGCCTTACAGCAATCCTGTATACGGTTATAAATTCCTGCTTAACGGAATTGATGCCGCAATCAAAAACGGCACCGCCAAGATCTCGATTACAGGCGGAACCTTCGTAAACTACGATCCTTCCAACAGCGCCAGCGAAAATCCCGAAAAGAATTTCGTTGCCAAAGGCTACAAGGTCGTTTCCGAAACCAAGGATAACGGCGATGTTTGGTACACGGTCGTTGCCGAATAATCCATAAAAGCAAAAAGAGGTAAGGAGTTCTTCCTTATCTCTTTTTTTACACTATTTACTTACAAAATATGGTATTTGATGAATCGGGATGCTTTAATTATATAATTCCTTTTCGGAAATATATTTGTCTGAACGCCTGCTTTTAAAAATACGGCCTTGGCAAAAGCACCCGCCCATCAGAAGGGTATAAATGCAAAATAGAAATAAAGCGGGATTGCGAAATTTTATCCCTAAAAATCCCCCGAGACCAAAAAGAACACTCAGCGTTCCGACAGATACCCATTTGCATATTTTGTGTGCTGATCCGGGGCGGGTAGAACTCAGCAGGCAGCAGAGAAAATTTCCGCCGTCAAGCCCCGATACGGGCAAAATATTAAAAAGTCCGACCCCGAGATTTGATGCCGAAAAAACAAAAAGATTGTCGTTTTTGCACCTCGAAAAAAGTAGAAATCCCAAGAAGCAGATAGCAAAGTTTGTCGTAATGCCGCCCATATGGATTGCAAGCTCAAAAATAAGGGGCAGGGGAGATTTGGGCTTTTTTACATCTATGGAAAAAGGGAAAAAATCGATGCAGGACGGCGGGCATTTGACCATAATCATTATGAGAAGGTGCCCTGCCTCGTGACATAAGCAGCATAAAAGCATTGTGGCGATCTGCCCTGTTTTGTCGATTATCAAAAGGGCGGTCAGCCAAAGCAAAAAGAGCGGGGAAATGTATATTTTACAGCCGAAAAGGCAAAATCTCATCCGCCTTACCCGCTATATGTTTAAAATCCAAAGAGGATTTATACGCACGCCGCCTATCCTTATTTCAAAGTGAAGGTGAGGACCGGTGGAGACGCCGGTGTTTCCCGAAAAGGCTATGGTCTGACCTTGGGAAACCGTTTCGTCCTTTGCGACGGCGATCTCGCTTAAATGGGCGTATTTTGTGTCCACCTTTTCGCTGTGGGAAAGGGTGACGTAATTTCCGGCAGAGGAATTGTATCCCGTGTCCTTGACCACTCCAGGCAGGGCGGCCTTTACCGGAGTACCGCTTTCAACGCCTATGTCGATACCGCCGTGCAAAAGATTGGTGCCGTATATGGGGTGTATGCGGTAGCCGAAATCCGAGGTCAGCTGACCGTCCACCGGCATAATAATGCTGTTGACGGGGGAAGAACTGCCGCTTTTTGAATTTGAAAGGGTGACGGTGTTTGCGGTGCCGTTGTCGGAAATTTCTTTTGATGAGTTACTGTCATTTGACCAAAGAAGGGTTGAATTTTTGCCCGCAAGGCTGTTTTTTTGAAGAAGATTTTCAGCCGTGCCGCCGTTTTGTATTTGCGTTTCGGAAGATGAAGAGGATGTGCCCTGATCGCTCGATGAATTATCGGTGTATCCCTGCTGCTGTCCGTCCGATTGGAGGCTGGGCTGCGCATTTGTCTGATTGCCTGTCTGCCCGTTTATCTGTTCGTTTGTCTGCCCGTCTGCCGTCCCGCTTGCGAGGCCTTCTCCCGTCGACCCACCGTTTAAAGTGCCCGCTGTCCCGCCGTTTTCAAGGCCTGCTGTTTGGCCGTTTGTCAAACCGTTTGGGCTATCGGGTGTAGCGATCGATTGATTGCCTTCGTTTTTATAAACGGCAGATGACAGTGCCGATCTTACCTCATCGGCCGTCATACTGTGAAAAACCGTTTGTTTCATTTTTTCACTCGCAGTCGAAAAAACCTCTCCGCCCATAGTTTTAAGCCCGAAAACACACAAAATTCCCAAGGCGCAAACGACCGATTGAAACAGCAGAAGTCTGACCTTTGGATCCTTGGGCTTTTTATCTTTTTGTTCCGGCGTGTCGTCTATGTCGGGGAGGTTTTCCCGATATTGATAGTTTTCATTTAAATCCACAAAAATCACTCCCGTTTAATTTATATGACGGGCTGTCCTTTAAAATACCCTTGACAAATGACTTTTAAGGGGATATTATTTTATTTAGGTTGGCGGGAGTTAAACCCTGCTTTCTTAACCGAGCGGACTGAGCAGTCGCGTGCACCTTTTGGTGCATGAGGAAAGTCCGAGCCCCGCAGGACAGGATAACGGCTAACGGCCGCCGAGGGTGACCTTAGGGAAAGTGCAACAGAGATATACCGCCGAGAAATCGGTAAGGGTGGAAAGGCGAGGTAAGAGCTCACCGGAACGCGGGGAACCGCGTTGCCCTGTAAACCCTATCCGGAGCAACATCAACAGGAACGACACGCTTGTCCGGCGTGTTCCGAAAGATGGCTTGAGCGGTGGGAGCAATCCCCCGTCGAGATAGATGACTGCTTTCAACAGAACTCGGCTTATAGGTTCGGTCGGTTTGCGATTTTCGCAAAAAAATCAGATCTTTGATTTTTCGAAGGTCTGTTTTTTTGTTGCTTTAAAAATGCTTTTTGCAAGGTGAGATCATTCATTAGAGACGGTTTGGAATTTTCAACATCTTTGCCGCTGCGTTTTCTTTTTTGGAAATAAGTTTTTGTTGAAAAAGACATAATATTCAAACAAATTTTAAGGAAAATTTTAATAGTGCCGATTTTACTTTTACTTGAATAAAATTCCTTGAAAACCCAGTTTTGCAGTGATAAAATATTGTCAAAAGCCGTCAAAAAAATGCTTAAAAGTATCGGTTTTTTTTGTTTTTTTGATGGGATGTTTTACCGATGACAGAGAATAAAGTCGGAAAAAGATAAGGAGGAACAAATAATGAACAGTAAAAACACTAAAAAAACATTTGCGTCAAGCGTCCTTGCTATGGTTGTTTGTCTTGCAATGCTGGTCGGCACTACCTTTGCATGGTTCACCGACACCGCCACAACCGGCGTTAACAAGATCGTTTCGGGAAATCTCGATGTCGAGCTGTCTTATAAGAACAGCAACACTGCCGAGAAGTTCACGAAGGTAAATAAGGACACGCCTGTGTTTAATGAAAATGCTCTGTGGGAGCCGGGCCATGTGGAATATGTTGTGCTGAAGGTCAGCAACGCAGGCTCTTTGGCTCTCAAGTATAAGCTTGGCATCAACATTGCCAATGAGGTCGGCAGCACGAATGTCGGCGGCGATCCCTTCAAGCTATCCGATTATATCCGTTTTGCGGTGATCGACGGCGATAAGACCGATGGCGGCATTAACCGTGATACCTTGGTGAAAGCTGCCGGTGAAGGTACCGCACTGAATGCGGGCTACACCGCAGAGGATCATATGCTTTCCGGCGACGAGAAGGTAGTGACCCTTGTAGTTTGGATGCCTTCCACAGTTGGTAACGAAGCCAATCATATGACCGGCATGACAGCTCCGTCCATCGACCTTGGAATTACCGTTGTGGCCGCTCAGTATACCGTTGAGCGCGACAGCTTTGACAACATGTATGACGAGAAGGCAACATATCCCCTTCTTACTCAAAGTGATGTGGTAAGCGCAATTGCCGAGGGTAAAAAGGACATAACTCTGGGAGCCGGAGAATATACCCTTTATCAGGTAGACAGCTCCAAGACCCAGAACACCTCCCTCACTCTTACCGGAGCGGGAGCCGACAAGACCACCTTCTCTGTCGGAGCAAAGGTGTCCTCCAGCTCGGACGAATACAAGGGCGATTACAGCTATGATAATTCGGATGTTATTTTCCGTGATATGACCATTAAAATGAGCGTGGCCAACTACATGGGATTTATCCGTGCGAAGTCGCTTTTGTTTGAAAACTGCAGATTTGAAGGCATGGGAAGCTACTGGGGTGTTGGAACGATTACATTTAAAAACTGCACCTTTGCCGACAACAAGGACTACAATCTCTGGGTATATTCCGGCGCAGATTTCACTTTTGAAAATTGCACATTTATGTCCTCTATCGGCAAATTCATCAACGCTTATAAGGACGAAAAGGTTGATGTAAAGCTGACCTTTAAGAACTGCGATTTCAAATACACCGGCTCATCTGTTCCCGCCAAACCGGCTGTTTGCCTTAAAGCGCGCTTTGATGTAATATGGGATGTAACCTTTGAGGGCTGCACATCCACTGCCGCTACCGATGCAACCAGCGGAAGCAATCTTTACAATGTGGAAAAAGGCACAAATGCTGCAACCACCGTTGTTATCGACAATGTGACCGTTTGGGAAAACGGCGCAAAGAAATAAGTTTTCTTTAAAAGCGCTGTGCGGTTGAAAGGCACGCAATGCCATTTGCATTAAACAGTATAAAAGAAGTGTTACCGTAAAGATAACATAACAAAACACCGTGGAAAGTTTTTGACCTTCCGCGGTGTTTTTGCAAGTAAAATAAATAAAGGCATTGCTTAAATATGCCGTGCGTATGGAACGCACCGAGCTAAAGGTTTAAGCCTTAAAATTTCTCGGCAAAGGCTTTAAGCTCGGCGGGGGACATACGGTTTACGACCTTGCCCTCAACCACCTTTGCACCTTTAAAGGAAGGAATAAGCTCCTCGGTGGTTTTGCCCATTCCGCTTCCGCCCGATGTGGCAAAGGGAACGATGGTTTTGCCTGAGAAGTCATAACTTTCTCCGAAGGTGTTTATAATGGTCGGCGCAACATACCACCAGATGGGGAATCCCACGAATACCGTGTCATATTCCGAAAGATCGAGAGCTTTTTTGATCATCTCGGGACGAAAATTCTTGTTTTTCATTTCCACCGAGCTGCGGCTTGAGGAATTTGTCCAGTCGAGATCTGCATTTGTGTAGGCTTCTTTCGGTTCGATCTCAAAAAGATCTGCGCCGATCTCCTTTGCAAGAGTTTTTGCTGTCTTTTCGGTAACTCCGCTTGCCGAAAAATATGCTACAAGTTTTTTCATAAAAAATACCTCCGTTAAAATTTTGTCGGTTAATTTATTTTGTCGGATTTTGACCCGATAGATTTAATGGTTTAATTTATTTATTTAAGTTTGATTGATTTGACCGCCTGATCATTGATCTATCTGAAATGATCCGCCCGAAATTAAATTGCGGGATTGATGGCGGGATAAGATAATGACCTCATCAGGCGAAATAGCATTCTGGAACGGGGAAGTCATAGCTGTCGCTTTGACTGACTCCCAGCGCCCGCAAAACTACTGCGGCCATAGTTGCGGTATGAAAGTCCTCGCTTTCAAGCTTGCCGGATTTAAGGCCTTTGCCTACGGCAATGTATGAATTAAGGCGTTCCTTGTCGTCGTTTCCGCCGTGGCCGTGGCCGATTCCGCCGTGGTCGGTGAGAATTATGAAGAGGGTGTCGTCCATTCTTCCGCTTTGCTCTATCGCCTCATATATGCGCCTGCAGTTTTGCTCGGCCGACATAATTGCCGAAAGATGCTCCTCCGAGCCGTAGCCGCCGTGATGTCCCGCTTCGTCCACGCCGTCAAAGGCGATGAATGTGAAAAGGGGACGGCTGCTCACAAGCTTTTCGATAACTTGATCGGCAAGGGGATTGTCGTCGTTTCGGAATTTTTCCACACCGATATTATGTTCTATTCCGCCGAAATTTATCGGTTCCCAGTTGACGAAGGAACAAAGCTGCGCAAAGGGATATTTATCTCTTAAATACTTAAAGACCGAGGGGTGATCGCTGTTGTCGGGAGCGGGAGTGACCGAAAGCTTTTCGTTGTTGTATCCGTGTTTCTCGGGTCCTACACCTTTAAGCATGGCACACCAGTTTTCGGCCGAAATTGTGGGAAGCACCGACAGGGCAGTATCTGTATAAAGGGCGTTTTTGTTCTTTCTTAAAGCGTCGAAAAAAGGCGTGCTTGCAAAACGGTCGTAATTTCCCATTCCGTCGATTCCGGCAACCACCACCTGCTTAAAAAGGGGAGAAGAACCGTCTGCTTTTTTTGCGAGAAAGTTTATGGAATCAAGAAGGTTTCCCGACAGTTCATCGAGCGTTCCTTCAGGCATGGCTTCGGCCTTTGTGACAACCGAGAGGGCGCGGTTATAAGCGTTTTCAAAGTTTTCGCGGGAGGTGCTTTCGAGATCCGCAAAAACGTCTGTTTCTTTTATTTCCTTTGCCTTTTCTATGGCAGATTTATATTTTTCGAGAGATGTCATTTGATTTTGCTCCTTTTTGCCGGAAAGCGTTCCGATCTTTGTAAAAACACTGTGTTGGAAATAAACAGACCATCACCGGCCTGTTCATATTCCTGCTTCCACAACATTTTACCACAAAAACAAATTTTTTGCAACATACAAAAAGAAAGACGGAGGGGCAAGTTCCCTCCGTCAGAGTTATCAGAATGTTTTAACCAACTCTTTGAGATAGGCCTTGAAATCCTCGCCGATCTCGGGATGATTCAAAGCGACCTCGCAGCCGGCCTGCATTATTCCGAGCTTATTGCCCATATCATAGCGCTTGCCGGTAAATTCCACTGCGATCATGGATTTTTCTCTTGCGGTGGTTTTCATAGCGTCGGTAAGCTGAAGCTCGCCGCCTGCGCCGAGAGGTGTACGCTCGAGAATATCGAAAATTTCGGGTTCAAGAACGCATCTTCCGAGGATAGAATAGAGCGAAAGCACCTTGTCGGGGGTGGGCTTTTCGACCATATCGGTCACCTTGAAAATTCTGTCCTCAAGGGGATCGACCTTAAGGGAACTGTATTTTCCGATGGCCTCGGGTGAAACCTTGTTTACTCCCACAACGCCCTTGCCGTATTTGTCGTATGCGCGGCAGAGCTGAGCAATGGCGGGATCCTCTCCTATGATGACATCATCACCGTAAAGCACCGCAAAGGGGTCGTTTCCGATGAAGGAACGGGCCTGAAGAACGGCGTGTCCCAGTCCCTTGGTCACCTTCTGGCGAAGGAAGAATATGTTGGCCATGGAGGCAATGTCTCCAAGCTCTTTAAGCATATCTTCGCGTCCGCCCTTTGCCTTTAAAGCGGCTTCAAGCTCGACGGCGTGATCAAAGTGATCCTCGATTATGCCCTTTCCGCGGTTGGTGATTATGAGAATGTCGGTAATGCCGGCACGCACAGCCTCTTCAACGATGTATTGAATGGCCGGCTTGTCGACGATGTTGAGCATTTCTTTGGGGCAGGCCTTTGATGCGGGAAGCACTCTGGTTCCCAGTCCCGCGGCCGGGATAACAGCTTTTTTTACCATTTTTAAAATCTCCTCTTTTTATATAAATTGTCGGTAATCGGTAAGATGTTTTTAAATTCCGTTCGCTATATCAGGGTTGAAAGAAGCGGCGAAAGAAAGCTTATGACGCACCAAAGTGCAACCGGAGCAAAGATGTTGACTCCGCCGCGTTTTCTAAGTTCAAGCGGGAAATCCTCACTT
>CAKSDF010000020.1 GCA_934444695.1 uncultured Eubacteriales bacterium
TCGTATGAAACTTCCCAAAGTTAAAATTTCCCTTATCTCGGGTGTCTATTTCCTATTATACACGTCATTTACATTTTGTCAAGTGATTTGCGCGTTTTTTTAACAAACTCAGCCGATTTTCAAAGAGACAGGCTTTAAAGTTTGTTAAATTTTTAACAATATGGTCAATGCAAGACCCCCGCCGGTTTTACCCAACGGGGGCTTGCAATGAGGAGAGTATGAAAAAGTTAGGCGTTGTCAAATTTTAGTTCCCTTTCGGCGGCACAGAGGCTTTTCACCGTACCGCCGCCGAGAAGTCCTTCCCTTTTGGAAAGTCTCTCAACCCCGGGATGAGGCTATAAATGGAAGAATCCGTCTTGGCTTTTAAATTCATTTTTCGGAATTTTAAGAGTTGGCAGTTCCGAGAGTTAATTTGACCGAATAGTTCTTTCCCCCGCGATATACCGTCAGGGTGATTTCGTCTCCGGGCGAATATTTCATCTTTTCACTGTTAAAGACGGTGTAGCTGGTCACGGCAGTTCCGTTGAATTGGGTGATTATATCGCCCTTTTCGATTCCGGCTTTTTCGGCGGGACTTCCCGACGTTACACCTGCCACGACCACTCCCGCGGGATAACCCATCATCTGAAGGGTCGACGCGTCATATCTTGTGGAGATCTCCACACCGACATAACCCACGGGCGCGTCCTTTTTGGAAATTATGCGGTCACATATCGAAACAACATCATTGACCGGAATGGCAAATCCCATTCCCTCGAAGTTGTCTGACGCCATTTTGGCGCTGTTTACACCTATCAGCTGACCGCTGCTGTTGACCAGCGCTCCGCCCGAGTTACCGGGGTTTATGGCGGCGTCGGTCTGAATCAGATTAATCTCTGTGGTGTTTTCAAGCTGTATGGTACGGTCAAGTCCGCTTATGATGCCCTTGGACACCGAGCCCATAAAGTCCATTCCGCCGGGGTTTCCCACTGCAATGGCGGTTTGGCCGACTTTAAGGGCCGAGGAGTCGCCTATCTCGATGGCAGGCAGACCGTTTTTGTCGATTTTAATAACCGCAAGATCGGCGCTGACGTCGTATCCCACAACGGTGGCCGAGATGGCCGTATCGCTGTCGCTTTGGAGGTATACGCTGATCTTTCCGGTCGATTCCACGGCGGAAGAAATAACGTGATAATTGGTTATAATGTATCCGTCGTCCGAATATATGATGCCCGAGCCTTCGCTTTCGGAGGATGTGTCGTTTCCGAAGAATCCGAGCGTTTGAGTTGAAACCACTATTCCCACAACCGAGGGAGAAACAGCCTCTGCAACGGCCTGAACAGCCGCCTCATCGGTCGAATCGGTGACTATGGAGGTCCTTGTGCCCGAAGAGCCCAGCGAAGGGTTCAAAAACTGACCCTTGGAAAATGCAAAGCAGAATATCGAGGAGGTTATGATGCTTGCTGCCAGTGCAACGCACACACAGGCAATTATCAATCCCCCGCGGGTAACCGGCTTTGGCTGTTTTTTCGGCTTTGTGTATGCCGGAGGAGGGGTCTGACTTTGACCGACTTCCGGAACTGCCGAAACTGCAGCGGGCGTGTAACTGTTTTCACCGTGGTTTTGGGGAGAGGTGTACGGAGCTGACGGAATGTATGGCGGGCGGAAATTCACATCAGAAACATCAGAGGCTTTTTCATCGATACGGTTGTTGTCGATGCTGCCGGTGCTGCTGTCGATTCCGCTTTCGCTGCCGTTGTTTGTTCCGTTGTCCGACGGGTCGGAAAACTGAGAAACCGGTTTTTCGTTGTCTTGGGTCTCTTGACCCCGGGGGTCATTTCCGAAACCTTCGCTTCCGAAAAATTCATCGTTCATAATAAGGTTCTCCTTTCCTTACCGCGTTTTTAATATACCCCACGGATGTGAATTAAGTTTTAATAAAGATGAAACAATGTTTTTAAAAATTAAAAAGAATAAGTTAACATAATGCCTTTTGGAAGTTTTTATTACTTTTTGGGATTTTCACGCAGATTTTGCGGTGGTTTTGCGCCCGCTTTCTGCGGCATTCCTTTTTGCGGCCTTTCTTTAAAGTTTCTTCGCGATATTTTTTCGGCGGTCATTCTCGCGACAATTACGGCGGTTATTTTCGGGTGATCTTAACAAAAAACGGCACACATCTTTAAGGGTGTACAGATACACTGCCCTTCGGCGTTGCCGTTTCTTTGTTTATTCGGGCTGTCGGTCGGCGGTCGATCGCTCTATAGACGGCCGGGCTGTCGGGCGGTCAGATTATAAATCCGGTAATCAGCGCCGAGGCTGCCGCCGCAAGTGCCACAACTATAAGAGGGCATTTGAAATATGCCAGTATAACGGCCACCGCAGTGCCCACCGCCGCAGTAATCTTGCTTCCGGTGGAATAGAATATGGCCGGCACGGTCATGGCCGCCAGCACGGCATAGGGTATATAAAAAAGAAAGTCCTGCAAAAAGGGGGAGGTTATCTTTTTCTTAAAGGCCGTAAAAGGAATGGCGCGGATGAGATAGGTCACGAGAGCCATAACGACTATATAAATGATTATGCTCATACGTTTTGCCCCTCCTTGGTCTGCTTTGCACCTTGTCCGCCGCTTTGATTGCCGGCATTTTTATCGTCATTTTCCTCTTTTCGCGGGAAAACCAGGGCGCCGAAAGCCGAGGCAGCAACGGCGCTTATAATTATTGCAAAGCCTCCGTCCACCACCGGCAGCAAAAATTTGAAAACAAGGCTTACGGCGGCGGCCACCGATATTACACACAAAATTTTCAGCTCTTTTCTGGCCGCCGGAATAATAATGGCAAGGAACATTCCGTAAAGAAGTATTCCCATGGCGTTTGTCACGGCTTCGGGCATAATGTTTCCGGCCACTGCGCCCAGGGCCGTTCCCACGCACCAGCCCACCGTCGAGACCGATATAAGTCCGCCCATATATTCGGGGGTCACAAGGAATGGTTTTGAGGCCGCCACGGCAAAGATCTCGTCGGTTATACCGTAGGAAAGAAGCAGTCTTTTGGGCACCGTGAAATCCTCCGAGAGCTTTTGGGAAAGGGATATGGCCATAAGGGAATAGCGTACGTTTATGACCGCCTGGGTCAGTATCATTTCTATAAGGGTGCCTCCCGAGGCGATTATCAGCACGCCCGCCGCCTGACCGGCAGATGTCAGATTTGTAAGGGAAATAAGGGTGGCAAAAAAGGCCGATATGCCGCTTTTGACCGCCAGTATTCCGAATCCGAAGGACACCGACAAATAACCGAGGAAAATGGGTATTCCGTCCTTCATTCCCTTTACAAACAATTTTTTCTTGTCCAAGTTGATCGCTCCCTTTTCCGCCCTGCGGATGTGTGGTTTGTACCGTGGGTTTTGTTTTCTTTGTTTTTCACGGACTTACGGCATTGATAGGTTTTTACGCTGCTTTGTCCGTCTGTTGCCGTCCGTTACGGCCTTGGAGGTCGGCCGCATACAGTTATACGTTATAATAAAGCCTGACTTTTCAGACCGTGGGGTTTCTTTTCTCGTCTTATGATTTCTCAGGCCGTGGGGTTTTCCTTTTCCCCGCTCTGATATCCTTTTATATACCCTGTGACGGTTACTTCGGCCACCTTGCGGCTTTCACCGTCGGTTATTTCCACCGAGTAAAAACAGGTGTGCCGCCCGCTCTTTATACACTGCGCCCTTGCAAACAGCTTTCCGCCCTTTGGGGCAGCCATAAAATTTATCTGAGAGGACAGCGATACCGTCAGCCTTCCGCCGCAGTTTGCCGCCACGGCAAAGGTAAAATCGGCCAAAGTAAAAATTGCGCCGCCCATAACCGTTCCCGCCGCATTAAGGTGCTTTTTCCCGTATTCCATACTGCAAAGTGCATAGCCGTCGCCTATTTCCTCTATGACCGCTCCCGCCTGTTCTACCGCAAAAATGTCTCCTGAAAAGAATTTTCTTGCCTCGTTTAAATCCATTGTTTATCACTCCGTTTGCCGATGATGTATCAAGATAATTTATCCGCGTGTTTATGCAATGATACACCGCTGTTTTTGTGTGTTTATATGTTTCTCTGTTTGTATGCTTACGTGTTTGTGTGCTCTATATATTTGTGCGCTTTATATTTGTGTACTTTATGTGTTTGTATGTTTGGGCATTTGCGAATTTGTGTGTTGTGTTGCGCATTTGTATATTAATAATATGTAGATGTACTTGTTTATCTATGTGACGGTGTGTTTAATGCTTAATCCTTCCGCAGCGCATCTTCCGACAGGGTCACATCCCCTGAGTAAAGATGTTTTGTCTCACCGCCGGGCAGTCTGACGAGCAGAGAAAAATCCGGGCACACATCCTCGGCCGCCGCCGTAAATGCTTCCCCGTTTTGGCAAAATTCGATTTCTTTGCCAAGCAAAAGCATTCTCGATTTATATTCCGACAGTATTTGTTCGCTGTCCCTTTCAAAAAGGTCGTATATTTCATTGACCGTCTCGGCGCACAGGCAATTTTTTAAGCCTTGCATTTCGCAAATCCCGGCTTGCTCGCGCGGAAATATCGCGCCCGCCCGTTTTTTTATCTGCTCGGGAAATCCGCTTTCGGGCTCGGTAACATTAATGCCTATTCCTATTATTACCCGTCCCTTTTGCCCGTTTTGCGAAACCCTTTGGCAAAGTATTCCGCAGATTTTTTTGCCGTTCAGATATATGTCGTTTACCCATTTTATAAGAGGGCGTTTTCCGGTCAGTCTTTCGACCGCACGGCACACCGCCACGGCCGCAAGAGGGGTCACTCGGTTAAGATTATCTTCGGCAAGGTCTTTAACAAGGCTGAAATACAGCCCTCCGCCGTAGCAGAAAAAGCTTCTTCCCCTTGTTCCCCGCCCGCCGGTTTGGCTGTCGGCGGCAATAAGGAAATCCTCTGCGGCTTTTTCGCAAAGCTCTTTACAATCGGCGTTCGTTGAAAGGGTGGACGGCTTTATGATTATTTTAATGGGATTTTTAAGGTTTTTTTCGATTTCTCTTTGATCGAGCTTTTCCGTTTTTCATCCCTCCGAAATGCACTTCTCGATGTGCGGCCGATACAACAGCGCCTAAGCCTGACCGGTCTCCGGCGGCCGCCGGTTTTTGCACGGCCGATCAGCCGTTCACCGCTTTAATTTAACACAATTTTTATTTGGTTTCAAGGGGGTTGAATTTATAATAATGGTGTGGTAAAATAAATTGATAATTTTATATTTTAAATCGGAGGACGACTTTATGTCAGGACATTCCAAGTGGAACAACATAAAAAGAAAGAAAGAAAAAACAGACGCCCAGAAGGCCAAGATCTTTACCAAGATCGGCCGTGAGATGGCCATTGTGGTAAGAGAGGGCGGTCCCGACCCCGAGAACAACTCCAAGCTCCGCGACTGCATCGCCAAGGCCAAGGCCAACAACGTTCCCAACGACAACATCGACCGCATAATCAAAAAAGCTGCCGGAGAGGGCGACGGCAGAGAATACGAAAACATCACCTACGAAGGATACGGTCCCGAGGGTGTGGCCGTCGTAGTCGAGACACTGACCGACAACCGCAACCGCACCGCCGGCGATCTTCGCCACTATTTCGACAAAAACGGCGGCAATCTCGGCCAGCCCGGATCGGTTATGTTTATGTTCAACCGCACCGGAATGCTTCGCATAGCGGCCGAAGGACTTTCGGAAGATACGGTTATGGAGGACGCTCTCGACGCAGGCGCATCCGATTTCAATTCCGACGGCGAGGTTTTTGAGATTTCCACCGAGCCCAACGATCTCGGAGCCGTGCGCGATGCACTCGATGCCAAGGGATACGCTTTTGTCAGTGCCGAGGTGGAATATATTCCCTCTACCGGCGCTTCGATAAACGATCCCGACAATGTGGTTAAAATGCAAAAGCTCATCGATATGCTTGAAGAAAACGACGACATTCAGGCCGTTTGGCACAACTGGGAGAATATGCCCGAGTAATGCCGACCCATTCTTTTTAAGGAGCTGAATACAATGCAAAACGTTGAAAATCTCTGCCTCGGTTGTATGAAGGACAACGGCGGAGCCGACACCTGCCCCTTCTGCGGCTATCACGACGATCATCTTCAGACCGCCCCCTTTATGCCGCCAAAGGTTTGGCTTGAGGACAGATACCTTGTGGGAAAGCTCATTTCAAACGACGGAGAAGGCGCCACATACATTGGCTGGGACAACACTCTTCAGGCTCCCATATACATCCGCGAGTTTCTTCCCACCGAAATGATCGACCGCAAGATCGACGCCCTTCCCATTGATGTGAAGCCCCAGTTCAAGGCTTCCTATGACGCCCACCTCGGTGAGTTTCTTACCCTTTCGAGGGATCTCGGTAGAATGAGAGAGCTTCCCGCCCTCATTCCGGTTTATGATATTTTCGAGGCAAACGGAACGGGCTACCGCATAAGCGAATACACCGAAAGCATAACCTTTGAGGATTTCCTTAAACGCAACGGAAACGTGCTTTCCTTCGAGCAGACCCGCCAGCTTCTTATGCCGGCGCTTGGCACCCTTTCGGCGCTGCACAACGCAGGCATCTTCCACGGGGGCATTTCGCCCAAAACCCTGCTGCTGACAAGGGAGGGAAAGATAAAGTTTTCTTGCTTTGCCGTCCCGGCTTTAAGAGACAAGAGAAGCGATCTGAGAACCGAGCTTTTCGCAGGATATTCGGCCATTGAGCAATATGGATTTGAGGGCAAAAAAGGTCCTCAGACCGACATTTATGCCTTTGCCGCCGTTATTTACAGAGCCCTTGTGGGCGGAGATCCGCCGGTTGCAACCGAGCGCGCCTCCAACGACAGTCTGACCATTCCCGCCGCCGTTACCCGTTCCATTCCCCGCCACGCCCTTGTGGCTCTGGCAAACGCCCTTCAGGTAATGCCGGCCGACCGCACATCTTCGGCAGAGGAGCTGAGAAACGAGTTTTCCTCCTCCGCTCCGGTCAGCACGATTATTGACGATAATGATGACGACGGCACTGATCCCACAGCCGTCGAACAGCCCGAAAGCGAAAACGAAAAGGATTCCAAAGGCCGCGGCGTTACATACGCACTTATTGCAATGATAGTGACCGTTGTTGTTCTTTGGTTGCTGTGGAATTTTGTTTTAAAAGATAAGCTTCCCGGGAATAGCGAAGAGCCCACTACTGAACCGTCGGTCATCAGCACCGACACGGCGCTCAGCTATGTGGACTCGGGTATGACCCTTAAGGTTTCGGACATTACCGGCCTTAAATACACCGACGCCGTTTCAAAATACAGCAGCATATACAATCTGACCATTTCGGAAAAGAAATACAGCACCAACTATGCTGCAGGCGAGATTATGGAACAGAGCGTTGATGCCGGCACCGAGTTCCCTGCCGACAAAAAGCAGGACATTTCGGTGGTCGTCAGCCTTGGTCCCTCCACCGCCACCATTCCCGATCTTTCGGGCAAATCCTATGAAGAAGCGGCGCTGCAGCTTGTTTCTCTCGGATTCTCCCCCGCAAACATCAGCAAGGTTGAGAAGTATTCCGACTCGGTTAAATACGGCAAGGTCATCGAGGTTGAACCTTCAAGCGGAACCAAGAATTACGACGTAAATATGCCCATAAAAATCTACGTCAGCAACACCCAGGAGTCCTCGGTTCCCGCTTCAAAGACTGCCGAAAGCAAAACCAACTCACGCGTTTCCAAGCCCGACACTTCAAAGGACAGCTCCGACACCACACAGGTCGACGATCCTGCCAACGGAGATAACGGCGGAGACGAGGATAACGATTAAGAGCCCCGCAGACAAATATCTGCCGATAAAAAATCACGAATAGAGGCTGTTTATAGGCGGCCGTCGTAAAAACAATGGACAATTTGAATTTTTCAGCTTTAAAAAATGAACCTTGTTTTGCCTGCCCGAGACGGTGTGGGGTTTCCCGCCTGTCCCGGGCAGGTTTTTGCGGTGTTTCGGAAACCCCCGTCGTGGCCAAGGTTATGACCCACTTTTGGGAAGAGCCCTGCATCAGCGGGGAAAAAGGCTCGGGAGCGATATTTTTCTCGGGCTGTAATTTGCGATGCGTTTTTTGCCAAAACAAAAAAATCAGCCGGGAAGGTTTCGGCCGGGAAATATCGGTAGACGAGCTTTCTGAAATATTTGAGAAGCTGGACAAAAGCGGGGTAAACAACATCAATCTTGTCACTCCCACCCATTTTTCTTCTGCAATTTCAGAAGCACTGTCGCTTTACCGTCCGTCGGTTCCCGTCGTTTACAATTGCGGAGGGTATGAATCGGTCCATACTCTTAAAACATTGGAGGGTAAGGTTCAGATATACCTTCCTGATTTTAAATACTCCGACCCTTCCCTTTCTTTGACCCTTTCGGCCGCAAAGGATTATCCGCAAACCGCCCTTTCGGCCTTAAAGGAAATGTACCGTCAGGTCGGCCCTTGCAAATTCGGCGAGGACGGTATGCTGAAATCGGGAATGATAGTCCGGCATCTTGTGCTTCCCGGGCATCTTGAAAATTCCTACGGGGTCATTGACCTTTTTGCAGAAACCTTTGAAAAGGGCACGGTGCTTTTCAGTCTTATGAGCCAATATACACCGCCGCGAGACAAATCTCTCCCCTTTAAGGAGCTTAATCGGCGGCTTACCACCCTTGAATACAACAGGGTATATGATTATATGATCAAAAAAGGCGTCGATTACGGCTTTTGCCAGGAAAGATGCTCGGCCAAAGAAGAATACACCCCCGATTTCGACCTTTCGGGATTTTAACCGCTGCTTTTACCCCGCCGTCGGCCGTCCCTGCACACCGCCCCGCACATTACCACTGCTCTGCACATTACCTCCGCCCTGCAAAAGCAACGCCGCAAATGTACCGCAACGTGCCGCAACCGCAACTTACCGTAACTGTACCGCAAACGACAGGTTTCAGGCCACACAATGACAGGTTTCAGACCACACTATGACAGGTTTCAGACCGACCGCCGGGACAGTATCGCAGCCCACCCGCTGAGGCTATCCCGGCTCTGCCGAGATCGGAGGGCGCAATGATCTGTAAGCTTGTCGAAAAAGGGCGGTTTCGTTAAATTGCGATTCCCGGATGCCCTCATCGGCCGCCCTCCTGTCAGCTTGCGCTGACCGCCTCAGCGTATCTCAGCCGGGCTTTTATCTTTACCCGCTTTTACACTCGCATGGCATCACGATGGATTTTTCTTTTGACAGAAGAATCCGTCGCTTTTTTATTTCTTTCGGCATTTTGCGGAATTAAAAATCTTTTGTTCTAAAATGTTGACAAGCAAAAATCGTAGTGGTATTATGTAAAATGCAATTATAATATGTCGTTTATATTGCGATTTAAATTTTTAGGAGGAAACGAAAATGAACAGCAAAAACACCAAAAGAGCACTGCTCACAAGCGTACTTGCTTTAGTCGTTTGTCTTGCGATGCTGGTAGGCTCGACCTTCGCCTGGTTCACCGATACCGCCACCACCGGCGTTAACAAAATCGTATCCGGCAACCTTAAGGTCGGTTTTGAGTATTGGAACGGCACAAAATATGCCGATGCCACAAATGTCAGCCTCTTCTCTGAGGACACCAAGTGGGAGCCCGGCCACACCGAGGTCGTTTACCTCAAGATTTCCAACCTTGGTTCTCTGGCTCTTAAATACCGCCTCCGCACCTTCGATACCTTTGAGTATCAGTATGCACTCAACAGCAATGGCGAGCAGATACTTCTTTCCAAGTATCTTGAGATCGGCGTAGCCGAGGGCGTTAATGCCGCAGAAGGCACCTTTGCAAGCCGCGACGAGGCCGTTAAAGCCGCAGCCGGCAATATGGTCGACTATGCAAGCTACACCAAGGACAGCACCATCCTTGCGGGCGAAGATGCCGATTACATCGCACTTGTTGTACGTATGCCCGAGACGGTAGGCAATGAAGCCAACTGGGATTCCACCGTCAGAGGAAGCTACGGTGCACCCTGGATCCGCTTCTCCCTTGCTCTCACCGCTACCCAGGCAAGCAGCGAGTCGGACAGCTTTGACAACAAATATGATGAGAAGGTTCCCTATCCCGTTGCAGGTAAAGACGCTCAGGGTACCGGCACCGCTTTGTATGAGGAACTTGAAAATTACAATCCCTCCATCCTGCTCGGCGCCGACGCCGACCGTTCCTTCGGCTGGTTTGTAAGATATAAAACCACCATCAACCTCAACGGTCAGAAAATGACCTCCACAGGCAATCAGTCGGTTATTGATGTTACCGCTAACGGCGATCTCACCATTACCGGCAACGGCACCGTTGATGCCACCGGCGGCATCGATAACATCACAGCCGTAACCGTTGACCACGGCGGAAAGCTGACCATCGAAGGCGGCACCTTCCTCGGCAAAGACGGCAACGCTTGCATTTATAATATGAGCGGCACCATAGAGATCAAGGGCGGCACCTTTAAGAGCAATAATTATGACTTCACCCTTAACTGTGAGGACAACGCATATAAAAACGGTTCCGCAAAGATAGTAGTTAAGGGCGGAAGGTTCTATAAGTACGATCCTTCCAACAGCAAGTCCGAAAATCCTGTGGCAAACTTTGTTGCCGACGGTTATAAGGTGGTTCAGGACGGCGACTGGTATGAAGTCGTTGCCGCATAATCGGGTTTAACACACCTTTTTAGGCAATACTCAAACAAACAACCGCAAGGGAGATGAGCTTTCGTCTCCCTTGTTTTTTTTGAAAATGGCGGCAGCAAGCATACCCTTTTTCTTTTTATTTAACAAAATCCCGCTGCCGCCGACAGGCAATGCAGGCCATGTGAAATTTCGACAAAAAATCTTTTCATTTTTTGGTTAAAAACGGCATTGACAATTGCTTTTTGCGGTGATATTATTTAGATTGCAATTGTATCAGTAATCTTAATTGCAAATTTAAAAATATTCAGGAGGAAAGCAACAATGAACAGCAAAAATACCAAAAGAGCACTGCTCACAAGCGTACTTGCTTTAGTCGTTTGTCTTGCAATGCTTGTAGGCTCGACCTTTGCATGGTTCACCGATACCGCCACCACCGGCGTTAACAAAATCGTATCCGGCAACCTGGATGTCAAGCTTATGTACAGTAAAGACGGCGTAGAATGGGCCGAGGCCAACAAGGACACTCCCCTTTTCGACGACAACGCCCTTTGGGAGCCCGGTTATACCCAGTATGTTTACCTCAAAATCGTAAACAACGGCAGCCTCGCTCTTAAATATTCCACCGAATTTGCCCACAATTACAGAGAAACTCCGGGCAAAAATGTTCTCGGAGACAAGTTCTCTTTAGGCGACTATCTTAAGATAGGTCTTGCAAATGATGTTACTCCCTTTGAAAACCGTCAGCAGGCTTGGGACGCCATTTCGGCAGTTGAAAAGCCTCTTACAAAGGGTGTTCAGCTGACCGACGGCTGGTCGGTACTTAATGGCGGAGAGTCCACCCCCGTTATGGCAGTGGTCATCTATATGCCCACCACAGTCGGCAACGAAGCCAATGCCAAGAGCAATGGCTGGACCGCAAAGATCTATGATCTCGGACTTGAGGTTTATGCAACCCAGGCTACCGTTGAAAGCGACAGCTTCAACAATCTGTATGACGAGAAGGCAGCTACCTATATCGGCCGTCTTACCACCAGCGCAGCCGACCGCATTATCGATCAGAACACTCAGGGTTCCGGTAAAGACGGCACCATTGAAGTCCTCGGCGGCAAAACCACCATTAATGCCGATGTATATTCCGAATATGAAGAGTTTGAGACCCTGCAAAACGGCGAATGGGTGCTTTGGCACGAGGCAGTTGCCGTTTGGGCCGGCAAAACAAGTACTGTTGTTATCAACGGCGGCGACTTCAGACAGGTAGGCGTTCCCGCAGATCACGACGATCACTTTGATCTCATCTACGCCGACGGCAGTGCTCAAATCGAGATCAACGGCGGTACCTTTAAGTGCGTAACTCCTAAGTGGACACTTAACTGCCTTGACGGCAGCGGCGCCAAGATCACCGTTAAGGGCGGAAGATTCTATCAGTTCGATCCTTCAAACGCCACCACCGGCGAGGACGAGATTATCGTTCCCGACGGATACAAGGTTGTTCAGGACGGCGACTGGTACGAGGTCGTTGCCGCATAACAAAGCGCAATAGCGAAAGATAAATCAGGAGGTCGGAAGAAATTCCGGCCTTCTTTTTTTAAGGTAAAGCATAAGATCGGCCGTATGTAACCTGTATTTCAATGTCAAAATGGGCGGCGGTGCAAGGCTGCAGGCGCTGAGGCGGTCAGCGCAGCTGACACGGAGGGAGGCACCGATGAAAAGGTGAGCGCGGCATTTAAAAACAGCTTTGTTTTATAGGTAAGGCTGCGGATTTTCGCTCCCTCCGTTCTCGGCCGTGCCGAGACGCCTCAGCGGTAGGACGGGATAGGCTTTCGGCAGTGATGCAGGGCGCCAAAAAGCCGCCGCAGCCCTCGATGGGCTGCGGCGGCTTAGCGTTTATGCGTTTGGTTTATTTAATTGTGTCAACGTGTTGTTTAGCTTTTCTTTTAAAAACACGTTTCGTGAAAGGTTTTATAAAGATTAACCCTTTATTGTTCCTTGTCGGCATATAAATTATATATTTTTTCGATCGCTTGCTTTACCGATTCCCTAAGTTCTGCCGGGCGGAGCACCTCCACCGCGTCGCCGAAGGAAATAATATCGGCCACAAGGCCTTCGCTCTGGGCCACCCTTACCTTAAAGGAAAACCAATTCTCATCTGCGGGACGTATACGTATATCGTCGCCGAATCGGTCAAACATCTGCTCGAGCATCTCGTTTTTGCATTTTATCTCCACCGTCTCGGTCTTTCCGCCGAAGGCGTTGGATATTTTGCGGGCATAGTCGGCCACGTCAAAGGTGTTTTTATATTCCGACACCTCCTCAAAGCTGCGGGCAGGGCGGTTTGTTATCTCGGCCGATTTTATGCGGTCAAGGCGTAGGTGCATAAGGTTGTCGTACTTTTCGTTGTTGCCGATGAGATAATACCTGTCGTCCTCCCACAAAAGGGCGTATGGACTGACGGTAAATTCCTTGGACTCGGTTATGACCTTACCCTTTTCCCCTGCCTTGCGGCGGCGATAGGTGCAGTGTATCTTTTTCTTTGCGGCAATGGCCCGCTGAATTTTGTCAATGTTATAGTATATTTCTTCGTTTTTTTCCTTTTTGCGGTTTTCGATAAAGAGCTGACTCTTGATTTCGGCCCCCTGGCTTTCGCTGAGGCTCCTGCAGAGGTTTTCGACCAGCTCGCGGCTCTTTTGTCCGGTAATAAATTCGGCCGAAAGCACGGCATCACAGAGCAGGCGTATTTCCACCGGATCCCAGTCCCGGGAGACAAGATAGAATCCGCTTTTTGTCGAACGGGTTTTTAAAATATCCATTCCGAAATCGGAAAGCTCCCTTATATCGGCGCAAACCGACTTTCTCTCGGCCGATATGCCCCTTTTCTGAAGCTCGGCCACGATTTCCTCGGCCATAAGAGGGTGATATTCGTCGGTCTTTTTCATTAAAATGTCGGCTATGCAAAGCAGCTTTTGCTTGGGGGATGATCTTTCGGCCATATCTATACCTCCTGAAAATGATTTAACAAAGGGAAGCGAAAGTGACGCGGGTAATTTGAAAAAACGATCTGCGGCAACAAAACAGATCAAACAATTCAAAACAAACCGATGTAACACAAGAGCGAATTTCAAAACTCAAGTTTCAAAATTCGCCCGTAGGTTGTTGTGTAATTATGCTGCCGTTCGCCGCACCTGCACGGTGCCTTGGTTGTCTCTTGGAACTTAGGTTGTCTCTTTGGCGCTTAACCATAGCGTACATATCCGAACACGATTTTGGCGGAGAAAAATCCCCATATACCGCGTTAAAATGCTCGTTAATCCGGCAGGATGAACTGCGCTTTTGCCTTGTATCTGAGAATTTTTCTTACCGACAAAATTCTTCGACCTGAAATGAGCATAGTAATGAGGGATTTTCGGTGCGGAGGAACATATAAGGCTAACGCCTATATGCGACGACAAGCCGGAAAGCACCATTAATAGGCCATTTCAGGCGTGTTCGTATATGTGCGCTATGGTTAACATTATCTCTTGAAAACGCAGACGGCGGTTTTGCAAAGTATCTTAAGGTCGAGAGCGGCCGAAAAATCCCGCGTGTATTCGAGATTTATGGCCATCTTATCGGGCAGTATCTTTTCGATATAATATCTTTCGGGGTCCTGCTTGTCCTTCAGCATTTCGTTTTCGCAGCTGTATTTAAGGCTTGAGCTGCCGGTCACACCGGGCCGCAGAAGGAGGGTTGCCATCATCTCGGGCGTATACTCGTCCACATACTTTTTAACCTCGGGACGGGTGCCTACAAGGCTCATATCCCCCTTTAAAATGTTTATCATCTGGGGAAGCTCGTCTACACTTGTCTTTCTGAGCACATAGCCTACCCTTGTTATTCGCGGATCCCGCCCGCCGACGGTAATCTGTGTACCTGCCTTATCGGCGTTAACGATCATTGTGCGGAATTTTATTATCTTAAAGGGTTTGCCGTTTTTGCCTATACGCTCCTGAAGGTAAAATACCGGCCCCTTTGACCCGATTGCAACGCACAGCGCGGATATAAGCAGCACGGGCGACAGAATTATCAGCACGACGGCGGCCACAAAAATATCGAAAGCACGCTTTAAAAAGAGCTGAAAGCCCTTACCTTTAAGCGAATCGAAATAGGGCCTGACCTCGGGCAGTCTGACGCACTCGGGCAGATTTTCAAACTGTTTTATCACTGACATCCCCCTTTAGGACTTGTGGTCGAAGGTGGGGACAAGCTTTTTAACCAGTCCGAACATATGGCTGATGTCCTCGTCCTTGACGGTAGCTTCAAGGTCCTTTATGGTTGCCGCAAGCTTGAAATCGTCAAAGGGCATAGGCTTCATTATCATAATCTTTTTGTTGGTCGTATGGTCGACATCCTCGTCGGCAAGGCTTATTTCCTCAAACAGCTTTTCGCCGGGGCGAAGGCCGGTATAAATGATCTTAATGTCCTTATCGGGCTCAAATCCCGAAAGGCGTATCATATCCTTTGCAAGGTCGCTTATAAGTACAGGCTCGCCCATATCGAGCACGAAGATCTCCCCGCCCTTGGCCATTGCGCCGGCCTCAAGCACCAGCTGGCAGGCCTCGGGGATGGTCATAAAGTAGCGGCGCATATCGGGATGGGTAACCGTTACCGGGCCGCCCTTTGCGATCTGATCGCGGAAGAAGGGCACAACGCTGCCGTTTGAGCCGAGCACGTTGCCAAATCTCACGGCGGCAAAATCGGTATCGGATACCGTATCCATCATCTGCATTACAAGCTCGGTTATACGCTTGGAAGCGCCCATAATGTTTGTGGGGTTGACCGCCTTGTCGGTGGAGATGGTGATGAATTTTTTGACCTTATGCATAACCGCCACCTGGCAGACGTTTATGGTGCCCATAACGTTGTTTTTGATGGCCTCCCGGGGGTTTATTTCCATCATGGGAACGTGTTTATGGGCAGCGGCGTGGAAAACAATCTCGGGATTGAATTCGTCGAAAATCTCGGTCATTCTGTCTCTGTCGCGGATGGAACCGAGTCTTACGACAAATTTTCCGGCATAGTTCTGTTTAAATTCGTTGTCGATAAAGAAAAGGCCGTTTTCGTTGAAATCCACAACCACAAGCTGCTTGCATCCGAAACGCAGCACCTGACGGCATATCTCGCTTCCGATGGAGCCTGCGCCGCCGGTTACCAGCACAACCTTGTTCTTTATAAAGTTCTCAACCACCTGCATATTGAGCGAAACGCTGTTTCGATGGAGCAGCTGTTCGAGATTTATCTCCCGCATAACCATATTCTTGGGCTCGCTGTCCGATTCCTCGATGGTGCCGAATCGGCGGGTGCGGCAGTTGTGTTTTTTACATACGTCTAAAATGCCGAGAATGGTTTCTCTCTCGGCCGTGGGAATGGCGATTACAACCTGCTTAACGCCGTATTTAACAATGGTTTCGTCCAGCTTTTCTTTACCGCCGACGATCTTAACCCGCTCGATCTTGCGGCCGTGAAGGGATACGTCGTCGTCTATAAAGGCCACCACACGCATATCGGTTTCGGAATGGCCGTTTATCTTTTTGAGAAGGTATGTGCCGGTTTCACCTGCGCCGTATATTATGACCGGATCGGCCGTCTTGCTTTTGAGCTTTGTCTCCTTAATAACAGCGAAAAATCTTCCGCAGCCTCGGCCTATAACCGAAAGGATTATGAGCGACATACCGATTATTAGATATGCCGTCGGGGGCAAAAACCCGGTACTGTCGGCGGCGTCGGGATTGCGCAGCATATAAATGTGTCTGGCAGCCGCGTCCCCGATGACCACAACGCCCATTGTTATGAGCACCGACACGCCCTGATGAATTATGTCGGAAAAGCCGATGGCTCTGAGCACCCGGTTATAGCATCCGCAGATGGTATTTGCCACAATGACCACCACCGAAAGGGCGGCGATAAAGAGCAGGCGATTGTGTTCGTAATAGGGCGGAACCTGGTAAAAGCTCCAGAAGGTTTGGGTAATTGCCAGTGTGACCGATATGGCGACCGATATTATATCCCATATAATAAGGCCCGCCGAAGGGATGAATCCCTTTATTTTTTTCATTCTTTTTCAGCTCCGATATTTTAAATGTCCGAAATTTCGACCTTTTTGTCGAAACGGCGCAGGTATACCAATTAGCATAGCCATTATACGATTCTCAGAAGAGAATGTCAACAATATTTTGGTATCAATGCTGTTACCTTCCTGTCAAAGCGTCCGTTTTCTGCGGGTTTTGCATCTTTTAAAAACAAAAAACGGAAGATCGGCAAAATGCTTACTCCCGTTTTATTTTACATTGCTTTTACTTTTTGCGCTTTTTTTAGAATCTACAAAGACCTGATACGGTAAGTCGTAGGGTGCAGGCGGCGGGTTAAAAAAGCTGAGGTAAGCCGGCAAAAGCCAGCTTGAGGGCGGGCTTTTAGAAAAAACGAGGCTGCGGTTAAAAAGAATTGCTTTGCCGCTTTTGCAGGGTTGCGGAGCACTGCGCCCTCGGGTCACGGTCTTGCCGTGACCGCCTCAGCGGTAGGGTATTGCCAACGTATCAGGCGGTTTTTCCCACAACGCTCAAAAGAATGGTAAGAGCATCGCTTGCCGTAATCTTGCCGTCGCCGTCAAGATCGGCAACCTCGGGCTGATATATCGAAAGTGTGCGGCTTCCCACCGCCGCCTGAAGGGTCATCAGTGCGTCCACGGCCGAGAGCTTTCCGTCGAAATTGACATCTCCCGCCTTGGCCGACTTTTTATATACCAGCATAAATTCTTTGTTAACACCGCCGTTAAAGGTCAGATAATTTTTTCCGTCCTGCTCGTACAGGGTGCTTTCGATTTCGGTAAGATTGCCCTGTTCGTCGACCGCCACAATGGCCGCCTTATCTTTTACCCAGAATCGAGGTATTTCCACCCTGCAATTGTCCGAAACCGGGGCGGTATAATTCTCTCCGTCAAGTGTGGTCTCGGTTTTATAGACCCTGAAAGCGCCGATCGAACGTGTGGCCGACGCCTTTTCAAAAAGTTCTCCGTTCTGCTGCTCGACGGCCGAAAAATCGGCAGCCTTATGGGTAACAAGGCTTATGCCGGTGGTGCGATCGGTCTTTCGCACGGCGTTTGATTTAAGCTGAATGACGCAGGTTCTCACGCCGAGGCCGCGATAGTATATAAACACCTCTCCGTCCTTAACAAGCCAGGAAGGACCGTCATAAGCATAATCTCCGGTATATGTGTCGTGGAGCAGATAGGGGATCTTTTCCCAGCTTATCATATCTCTCGAACGGGCAAATTTATGTCCCCAGCTCGATCCGGAAAAATCGTAATAATACTTGCCTTCGACCCCTAAATCATCGCCTAAATTGCGGTTTATCTTGCCGCCGTCGGTGCTTATTTCGTAGGTCATATAGTACCATCCGTTATAGTATATGACGTCTCTGCGTCCGCAGGTGCCGCAATCGGGGTCGTTAGGATCGTTTGACGTTTCTATAACCGGATGATCGACCATTGTAAGATTGAAAAGGTCGGTACCGTATGCCACGCCTATCTGGCAGTCCTTTTTTTCCTTTCCGAAGCCGTGGAAAGTGAGATACCACATATCCCCCACCTTGTAAAGATCGGGGGTGCCGATGTTATAATTCTGCCAGCCGAGGGAACGGTCGTGATAAAGAATGACTCCCTTTTTTTCAAAATGAATGCCGTCGTTGGAGGTGGCAAGGGCGATGTTGGCGCCGTCGTCGCTTTCGGGAAGGGCTTCATAGGTCACATAAAAGACTCCGTCCTCATACCACACTCCCGCAAAGCTTGCCATTAAAAGATCAAAGCTTGAGTCGGCATTTATAACAAGGCCCTTGTCCTCAAAATGTATGGCATCGGTGGATGTGGCAAGACCGATACAGGATTTGCCGTTTTCGCCCCTTATATAATAGCTGTAAAGCACATCGTCCACCCACACAAAGTCGGCAAAATGCATTCCAAACCATCCGCCCAGTCCGTCGTATTGGGGCAGTTCCTCTTCATAGGTCATTCCGTTAAAAAGGCCCTCGATTATCAGGCCTTCCTCCTCGGTTATTTCGCCTTTGTTGGAATATCCGAGGGCGGGAATCGACATACAAAGGAACATTGCCGCCGCGGTTATCAGTGCAACTAATTTTTTCATAAAATCACCTTTTCTTCAGGTTTCCGCCGCATGCTTACGGGGGATCAAACACGTTTTTACATTCTCACCGTGATATTTTAAACCCTAAAGCTTGCTTTAGGTCAATGCCGCAAGAGAGATTTCTCCGTTTTTCACAAATCGCATTGCTTCAATTTATGCAACTTGCATTACGTCGGTTTTTGCAGAGATTTTAAAAAGCCTCCTCGCCACTCTTGTTCACAGTAATTTCAAAAAATGTTTCACGTGAAACATTTTGGTTTATCAAGGTGCGTTAAGGCGCATAAAATCAGGCGATACAGCCATTGTTCCTAACATAAAAACCTTCCCCGCAAAGCATCAAGCCCTACGGGGAAGGAATATTTTTATTAAGCTTTGAAAGCCGCCTGCCTGTTTCTATATTTCAGAAACATCAGCATCGGTTTAAATGATGACGTTTATTTAACGCCGATCACTTACGCAATGGGCAGCTTGTCGCGGAGCTTAACCGCATACTGCAAAATAGCCAGTGCGTCGGAAGTATCAACCTTCTCGTCGAGGTTAACGTCTGCTGCCTTAAATGCACTGTCGCTGAGCTGTCTCGAGCCTACATATGCCTGCAGTGCCCACAGTGCATCGGTGGCTTCAACCGTTCCGTTTGCGTCAACATCGCCGTATGCTATATCATCGTCATCATCCTGCCCGATAGCGGTACGTTTGATATAAATTATCTCGGAATCGCTGCTGTCGGAATGCTCCTGCTCATTAAGCGTCATCGCTATTCCGACAGTCATAAGCTCGGCGCCGGAAGCGGTTATCTTTCTGTTTTTATCGTCGGCAAAGGTAATCTCGTAGGTGTCGCTTGCGTTAAGACCTTTAAGGCGTATGGACTGACTCTCGGGGGCATATTCTCCTGAGTGCTTAAATACAAGCGCAAAGCCCTCCTGCTGCTCGCCGTTCAGATATCCGTAGGCATACCATTCGTTGGCGCTGGCGGTATTTTTGGTCAGCTCATAAATATCATCATAGAAATATTTATTAATGCCTCTCCATTCCTGCTCGCCGTTTCTGAGCACCGCCTTGGTCTGCTCGTCGAAGGTTTCAAGGTGCACCTGAAACGCCATCGACTGCCGATAGGTCGAACGGAGGATGTATTTGCTTGTGTAGGAATGATATTCTCCGTAGCCGGTATTTGCGCCGGTAAAGGGGAACCATGTTGACATTTCATAACTGCTTTGATGCTTTGCCTGAAGGTCGTTATAGTTATAATCGGTGGGGTGCATTGCAATTGCACGGCGCATGGATTCAAGCTCAAGGCGATGTCCGCCCGATGCGCAGGAATCAATGGCCTCGATACTGTCAAGCTCGAGAATGCTGTCCCACAATGCATAATGCCCCTGCACACAGTTGTTTTCTATCATACCGCTGCGGTCGGCTTCTATTGCCTCGGCCTGCCGCCAGGTCTCCCTTAAAAATCTCGTGTTGAAATCTTCCCGGTAAATCTTTGAACCCGATTCGGTCAGGGCGGTTTTTATACGGCCTGTAATCCAGTTAAGGGCTTCCTTGTTGCCGAGGTCGAAGGTGTGGGATGTACCAAGTCCCGGTGCGGAATTTTTCTCTTTATTGTATCCCACAAGCCACTCTTTTTTGATTCCGTATCGGTCAAAATCATCACTGTTCATCCAGAAGGCGTTGGCCTCGGGTTCAAACCACAGCACGATTCCGCCCCTCATTCCGATTTTCTTACAGGCCTCGGTAACGGCCTTAAGCTTTGTGGGGAAACGCTCGGTGTCTATGGTCCAGTTGCCGGTATATGCCCATCCTTTGGTATTTCCCTGCTCATACCATCCTGCATCTATCCACCAGTAGTCGATTTTGACCCCTGCATCGCTGTATGCATTGATATTTTCGATCATACTGTCCTCGGTCTGGAACATTACCTCCTTGGGCAGTCCTGCGATAAAGGGCTGTATAACATTCTCCCCATCCTTTTTAAACATATTGCAGTCGATAAACCACTGTCTCCAAAGGTTGGTGGCGCGGTCGGTGTCTCG
>CAKSDF010000021.1 GCA_934444695.1 uncultured Eubacteriales bacterium
CGAGAGACCCGCATGGGTAGCGGCAATCTTAACATTAAGATGGGTATAACCTACGGCGTTTCTGACCTGCTCAAAGGCACGTCCTGCCGCAAACATTGCAAAAGAACTGCAAAATACCAGTTTTCCGGCTGCGGTAAGGCCGGTTGCAACGCCGATGAGGTTTTGCTCGGCAATTCCGCAGTTAAAAAATCTGTCGGGAAATTCTTTTTTAAAGGTGGATGTCTTGGTGGCGCCCGAAAGGTCGGCGTCAAGCACAATAAGATTATCGTATTTATGTCCGATTTCGGCCAGTGCCTCGCCGTATGCCTCGCGGGTGGCCTGCTTTTTGATTTCTGCCATTTTTGTTTTCTCCCCTCTCTTATTTCTCAAGCTCGCAAAGAGCAGCTTTAAGCTCGCTCATGGCGATGTTATACTGTTCTTCGTTGGGAGCGGCGCCGTGCCAGGAAGCCTTGTTTTCCATAAAGGAAACGCCCTTGCCCTTTGTGGTTTTCATAATGATGGCGGTGGGCTGACCCTTGGTTTTTCTCGCCTCTTCAAAAGCGGCCTCGATCCGGTCGAAGTCGTTGCCGTCGATCTCGATGGTGTGCCAGTTGAAGGCTCTGAATTTTTCGGGAATGGGATAGGGAGAGTTGACACTTTCAAGCTCGCCGTCTATCTGAAGGTTGTTGTTGTCGACAATGGCGGTAAGGGTATCCAGCTTTTTGTGAGAAGCAAACATTGCTGCCTCCCATACCTGACCTTCCTCAAGCTCGCCGTCACCGAGGATGGAATAAACGCGGAAACGGTCGCCATCAAGCTTGGATGCAAGAGCCATTCCGCAGGCAACCGATATTCCCTGACCGAGAGAGCCCGAGCTCATATCAACGCCGGGAGTGCCCTTCATATCGGGATGTCCCTCAAGGAATGAATCGGTTTTTCTCAAGGTTTTAAGGTATTCCACCGGGAAATATCCGCGGTTTGCAAGAGCCGAGTAAAGGCCGGGAGCTGTGTGACCTTTGGAAAGCACCAGACGGTCTCTGTCCTCCCACTTGGGATTTTCAGGGTCGATGTTCATTTCCTTAAAGTAAAGATAGGCAAGCACATCGGCTATGGAAAGGGATCCGCCCGGATGGCCGGATTTAGCGTTATACACTCCTTCGATTATGCCCATTCTGATTTTTGTTGCCGTGATCTGAAGCCTTTTCTTTTCGTTTTTGTCCAAAGCTTATACACTCCTTATTAAAGGTAATTTTATCTGTTTAAAAGTTATGCTAAAGGCTTGTTTTGCCTTTGTTTTCTTAGTTTCCAATCAATAATATCGAGGAAACAATCGCTTGCTCATTGGCAGTCGTTTTTGCAAAGCTTTCAAAGCTACCGTTACTTCTGCTTTGTTATTCTCTCCTCGATATAATCGATGAAGTCGGCCACAGCCCCCTCATTGCAGGGGCAGGAAACATAATCGGCAATGTCGATTATCTCCTTTGGTGCACCCTTAACGGCACAGGAACACCCTGCCGCTTCAAGCATGGTAGCATCGTTGTAATAGTCCCCGATGGCATAGATATTTTCGATGGGAATACGGTACATTTGAGATATTTCCTTAACGGCAATGCCCTTTTTAGCCCCTTTTGGAAGCAGCTCGAAAAGGCCGGGCTCGCTTCTTAAAAAATAGTAGTCGTTTTCATCGCTGTTTCTGCGCAAGAACTCGGCCGAAAGCCGGTCGATATCACTGCTATCCCCCGTAAAGAGTACTTTTTTATACTGGCCCTTTGGAAGCTCGCTCATATCATAAAGCTTAAACTCGCTGTTTTCGGTTAAAATATGCCGGCTTGAGCGATCAGAATATTTAACGCAGTAAAGCACATTGTCCACATTAACTTCAAGCCCCACATCGGGATATTTTTCAAAAATCTCATCCACAAAGGGGGTGACATCAATGGGAAGGCTGCTGTCCTTAATATATTCGTCCTTTGAATAGTCGTATATTCCGCCGCCGTTAAAAATAATGGCGGGAAAATTGAGAATGGACACATCCACCGCCCTTCTCAGCGACAGCGCCGAGCGCCCGGTGCAGATAGAAAACCTTCCGCCTAAAAGCTTAAAACGGTTTATGGCGTCGAGATTTCTTTTGGGGATTTTCTTGTCGTAGGTACACAGCGTACCGTCTATGTCCGAAAAAAGAACAATGTTTTCAAAAATCAAATCATTCATTTCGCAGTTTCTCTAAAAATTTTGTGAAATACTCGGGAAGCGGAGAGGAAAATTCCATATACTTTCCGGTGGTGGGATGCATAAATCCTATCTTTCTCGCGTGGAGGCACTGTCCGCCCTCCATAATTCTTTCGGCGTTTCTGCCGCCATATACCCCGTCTCCCGCAAGAGGATGCCCGAGGTAGGCCATATGCACCCTGATCTGGTGGGTACGGCCGGTCTCAAGCCGCAGGCGCACATATGAAAAGCCGGGATATTCCTCCAGCACCTCATAATGGGTAACGGCATTTTTGGAATTAAGCTCGGTGACCGCCATTTTCTTTCGGTCGTTTTTGCTGCGGCCGATGGGCGCGTCAACACTGCCCTTTTGCTCCTTGAGATGACCGATAATGACCGCCTCATATTCCCTCGTAAAGGAATGCTCCTTTATCTGTTCCGAAAGCTTAAGATGGGCGGTATCGTTTTTAGCCACCATCAAAAGGCCGCTTGTGTCCTTGTCGATTCGGTGGACGATGCCGGGACGCACCACCCCACCGATGCCGGATAAACTATCCCCGCAATGGTAAAGCAGGGCGTTGACAAGGGTTCCGTCGGGATTTCCCGCCGCAGGATGCACCACCATTCCCTTAGGCTTATTGACTACCAAAAGATCATCGTCCTCGTAAATTATGTCGAGGGGTATGTCCTGAGGCACAGCCTCGGATGACACCGGCTCGGGATAGGTAATTTCGACAATGTCGCCGATTTTGACCTTGTCGCTTTTTGAGGCGGGTTTTCCGTTTAGGATGACATCTCCCGATTCGGTAAGGCGCACGGCGGCCGCTCTTGTAAGAGTATCGTCCAGCGTGCAAAGAGCCTTGTCGAGCCTTGTTTTGTCAAGTTCAAATTCAATCTGAAAGGTTTTCTTTTCCATCTTTTTTATCCGATTTATCCGACCTGAAAATGTCGATTATAAGATAAATTATCATCATTGCGGCACCGATGGTAACGGCGCAATCGGCAATGTTAAAGGAATAGTTGAAAAAGCTTACGGGGAATCTTATGAAATCAACCACATATCCGAATCTTATCCTATCGATGAGATTGCCTATTCCCCCGCCCATCACAAGGCTCAAGGCCCACATAAGGAAGGGGGATTTTATCTTTCCCGAAAATTCGAAGAAAAGTATGGCGATTATCATAACGGCCGGAAGGGCAATAAGAAAAATTCTGTTTCCCGAAAGCATTCCCATGGCTGCGCCGTCGTTGCGAAGGTAGCAAAATTCAAGCAGTCCCTTGATGATGGGAGTGGTATAAAACAGCTCAAAATTTGCCGCAACAAGGTATTTTACAAGCTGGTCGGCGATCAAAATGACCGCCGACGCAGCAAGAGAAATAATTCTGTGTTTTTTTATGCTCATATTATTTCTGTTCTTTAGTTTTGTTATTATTCCGAAACGACCTTGGCGCATCTTGCGCAAATGTCGGGATGTGCGGGATCTGCGCCGATGTCCTCGGTGTATTTCCAGCAGCGCTCACACTTGTGTCCGCCTGCCTTTTCGACATTGACGGTTACACTCTCAAGGCTGCCCTTAAAGGAACCTTCGCCATTCTCTTTAAGCTCGACGGCCGAAACGATGAACACGTCTGCCAGCTTATCGAAGTTGGCTTTGAGAAAATCGAGGGTCTCTCCCTTGGCGAAAAGGGTGACCTTGGCTTCGAGAGAGGCGCCGATGACCTTGGCGTTTCTGGCCTCTTCAAGTGCCTTCTGAACATTGTCGCGCAGGGCGTGGATCTTGTCCCACATTTCGACAAATCCGTCCTCAACCTCAAGACCGCTGACCTTGGGCATATCATTATAGACTGCACGGTCGGCATTAACCGAGGAGGTGTGTTTCATACTGCGCCAGATCTCGTCGGAGGTAAAGGCGAGAATGGGCGAGATGAGCAGGGTGAGCGCCTCAAGAACGCGGTAGATGGTGGTCTGAGCGGCGCGGCGGGTTTCGCTGTTCGTGCCCTCAACATAAAGTCTGTCCTTCAAAACGTCGAGATAGAAGTTGGACATATCAACAATGCAGAAATTATGGATGGCGTGATAGACATTGTGGTACTCATAGTTTTCGTAGCCCTCTATTACATCTTTGATGAGGCTGTCGAGCTTGAGGATTGCCCATTTATCTATACTTTCAAGCTTATCGTCGGGCACCATATCCTTATCGGGATCAAAGTCGCCGATACAGCCCAAAATAAATCTGGCGGTATTGCGGATCTTGCGATAGCCTTCGGACAGCTGTTTTAAGATTTCGGGAGAAATGCGGATGTCGGCGTGATAGTCGGAGGAAGCCACCCACAAACGGAGAATCTCGGCGCCGTATTTTTTAACGATATCGTCGGGATTGATGCCGTTTCCGAGGGATTTGGACATCTTTCTTCCCTCTCCGTCGACCACCCAGCCGTGGGAAATGACGGTTTTGTAGGGAGCCTTGCCCTCAACCGCCACCGATGTCAGCATAGAGGACTGGAACCAGCCTCTGTACTGGTCGGCGCCCTCGAGGTAAACATCGGCAGGCCATTTAAGGTAGGGACGGTTTTTGCAGACGGCGAAATGGCTCGAGCCCGAGTCAAACCACACGTCCATAATGTCTTTTTCTTTGGTAAAGCCGTGCTCATTTCCGCAGTGGGGGCACTTAAAGCCATCGGGCAAAAAGTCCTCTGCCGGGCGCTCAAACCAGGCGTTTGTGCCTTCTTTGCCGAATATCTCGGCCACCTTGAGCATTGCAGGCTTGTCGACAATCTCCTTACCGCATTTGTCGCAGTAGAAAACCGGAATCGGCACACCCCATTTTCTCTGACGGGAGATGCACCAGTCGTTGCGGTCTCTGATCATCGACTGGAGACGGTCGTGGCCCCATTCGGGGATCCATTTGACCGAATCAACCGCCTTGATAGCGTCCTCGCGGAAATCGGAAATCGAACAGAACCACTGGCTTGTGGCACGGAAAAGCACCGGTTTTTTGCAGCGCCAGCAATGGGGATACTGGTGGATTATTTTTTCCATGGCGAAAAGCGCGCCGGTCTCGTCAAGATGGATGGCGATGGCCTTGTTGGCCTCGTCGGTGGTAAGTCCGGCAAATTTCTCGCCTGCTTCTTCGGTCAAAACGCCCTTGTTGTTGACCGGCACAACAACCTCGAGGAAGTCATAATTCTTGCAGACGTCAAAGTCCTCAACGCCGAATCCGGGAGCAGTATGAACGCAGCCGGTACCGCTTTCGAGGGTTACGTGATCGCCGACGATAACGTGAGATGTGCGGTCGAGGAAGGGATGAGCGGTTTTCATACCCTCAAGCTCGGAACCGACAATTCTTCCCACCACCTCATAATCGTCGATCTTTGCGGCAGTCATAGCCGATTTATAAAGTCCGTCGGCCATAACATAATATTCGTTACCTGCCTTAATGAGGCAATAATCAAAGGAAGGACCGACGCAGATGGCCACGTTGCCGGGCAGAGTCCAGGTGGTGGTGGTCCATATTACAAAATAGGTGTTGTCAAGGTCGGCGCCCAGAG
This sequence comes from uncultured Eubacteriales bacterium, assembly GCA_934444695.1. Classification (GTDB taxonomy): domain Bacteria; phylum Bacillota; class Clostridia; order Oscillospirales; family Acutalibacteraceae; genus UMGS1484. The sequence goes on from CAKSDF010000021.1 coordinate 5,737, forward strand.
CCTTAAGCTTTCCGAGGTCGTCGGTCACCTTGAATTTAACATAGATGGAATGGCAGGGATCCTCGGCATATTCGATCTCGGCCTCGGCCAGAGCGGTATTGCACTCGGGGCACCAGTAGACCGGCTTAAGTCCCTTATAGATATATCCCTTGTCGGCCATTTCGGCGAAAACCTTGATCTGAGTTTCCTCAAAATCGTGGGTCAGGGTGATATAGGGGTTGTTCCATTCACCTATTCCGCCAAGTCGTTTAAACTGGTTGCGCTGACCGTCGATATAGGAAAGGGCAAAATCGCGGCAGATGTCGCGAAGCTCGGTATCGGGAATGGTGGAATCGGCGGAAATTCCCGCCTTTGCACGTGCCTTAAGCTCGGTGGGAAGTCCGTGGGTATCCCAGCCGGGCACATAAGGCGCCTTAAATCCCGACATATTTTTATAACGGACGATAAAATCCTTTAAAACCTTGTTGAGTGCGGTTCCCATATGGATATCGCCGTTTGCATAGGGAGGGCCGTCGTGAAGCACGAAAAGCGGCTTTCCCTCGTTCTTTTTAAGAACATTTTCGTAAACATTTTCCTTGTCCCACTCCTCAAGCACGACAGGCTCGCGCTGAGGCAGTCCCGCCCTCATGGGAAAATCGGTGGAAGGCAGGTTTAGGGTCTTGTTATAATCCTGAGACATTTTATTGGTTCCCCTTTTTAAAGCTTGCGCCGGGCATAAACGCGCGACGCTTTGCACTGCAAAAAAGCGCAGTACATTGCTTATTTGATATTTTTATTTTTTGCATTGATTATATTATTGCTGTAAATTTTGCAGTGCCCCATTAAAGCATTGCCAAATCATTTATTTCTTTCTTCTTCCGAAAAATCCGACTTTTTTTCCGCTGTCATCGTCGGTATCATTGGAGATATCGTAATCATCGCCGAATTTAAGATCGGAAAACTTGTTTTCTGCCGGAGCTGCGCTTATTTTAAATCCGTCCGAAATGCCCTCACCCTTTCGGCCGCTTTCGCCGTCCGCATTACCTTGTTCCGACGATGCCGCATTTTCGGCGGTATCATCAGCATTATCGGCCTTATCGGTCACGGTCTGCGCCTCCGGCCGGGTAATTCGCGAAGCTGTGGGCTCGCCCCCTTTATCTGCGGGCTGTTCGGCACCTTCCTCGGCGGCCTTGCGGTCGTCAACGTCGGCGGGTATATCTTTTAAAGGCTCATCGGACTGCTCGGTTTTCTGCTCGGTCGTCTGCCCTTTGTCCTTCGCGGTCTCATTTGCCGACTTATCATCGGCGGACTTGTCAAAAGGGACGGCTGTTTCTTCCTCCGCGCCCTTCACTGCCTCGTCAGCCTTTAAGGACTCATCGGTTTTTTCTTTGATGAATTTGCCGTCCTTGATAATTTCAAACTGTTCCTTATAAAGCTGAAGAAGGGCGCTTCTGAATTCCAGTGCCTTTTTCTTCATCAGTTCAAACTTTTCGGTCTCGGCTCTGCTTCCCTCTCTTGCGTCGGAAATCATACTGTCGGCCTTGGTCTTGGCCTCAAGCAGCACCGATGCTGCCTTTTTCTTGGTTTCCTCAACAAGGGTCTCGGCCTTAAGCCTTGCCTCTGAAAGGGTGGCTTCGGCCTCCGCATTAGCCTTTGCGACCACACTGTCGGCCTCGCTTTGAGCGTTCTGCGTAATGGCGTCGGCATCCTGCTTTGCCTTTGCAAGCTGTCCCTCGACCGAGCTGTTGGCCTCTTTGATAATGGAATCGGCCGAGCGCTGGGCCGTAACAAGGGCTGCGCGTATGCTGTCCTCATCCTCGCGGTATTCCTGAACCTTGGCCGCAAGAATTTCAATCTTTTTGACCAAAGAACGGTTTTCCTCGGTAAGCTTTTCTATGGTGTCGGCAACATTTTCAAGGTATTCGTCGATCTCGTCGACCCTGTATCCCCTTGCCGAACGGGAAAAAGTCGATTCTCTGACCTCTTTGGCGGTAAGCATAATGTTATCCCCCTCCGAAAATTAATAAAGTCCGTTGCTTTCGAGTTCGTCAATAAGCATATCACCCATAATATCCACATTATAGGGAGTGATGATAAAGGTGCTGTTGGCCACACGCTTTAAGGTGCCGTTGTTAGCATAAGCGACGCCGCTTAAAAAGTCAACAAGTCTCCTTGCAACATCCTTGGGGGTAGATTCGAGATTGAGCACCACCGTGCGCTTGTTGTTGAGATGGTCGCCGATTGCGGGAGCCTCGGAAAATTCCTCGGGCTTAACAAGCACGACCTGAAGCTGCGTTGTAGCGTGTATGTTTACAACCTTGTTGTCCTTGGAAGAGCTGCTTCTTTCCGAGCGTGTCGATTCCGAGCGGGAAGAATAATTCATAAAGTCGGAATCCTCGTTTGTCTCCTCATAATCATCCTCATACTCGTAATCGTCGTCGCCGGGAGCGTTCATAACCTCTTTGATCTTATCAAAAAATCCCATAACCTATTTCCTCCGTTTTATATTTATATTTTTTTATTTGTATATTCTCTGTCCGAAAAGCGCCGATCCTATGCGGACAATGTTGGCGCCCTCGGTTATTGCCTCAAAGTAGTCGGACGACATACCCATTGAAAGCAAATTAATATCTTTATTATCCCTGTTTTTTTCCCGTATGTCAACAAACAGTTTGTAAATAATCGAAAAAAATCGTTTTGCGTCGTCGGGATTATCGCAAATAGGCGGAATAGTCATCAGTCCTCTGACCTTTATTCCCTCAAGACAGATAATTTTCTCCACCGTGTCCACCGCCTCTTTCGGGGAAATTCCCGATTTAGAAAGCTCCTCCCCTGCGTTTATTTCCACAAGCACGGGCATAACGGTACCCTTCGCGACCGCCTTTTTGGAAATTTCCTCGGCAAGATGCAGGCTGCCCACCGATTCGATCATCGAAACAAATGGCAGCAGCTGAGAGATCTTATTGGTCTGCAAATGGCCGATAAAATGGGTGTGTTCTTTATCGATGTTAAGGCTGTCCTTTTTAGAAAGCAGCTCCTGAACGCGGTTTTCGCCGATCAGGCTTATGCCCTTTGAAATGCCGTAATTAATAAGCTCGGGGCTGACGGTCTTTGTGGCCGCAAGAAGGTGTATATCCTCATATTTTCTGCCGGAAATTTCGGCCGCCTGTTTAATGCGTTCTTTAATTATTTCATAGTTATGGTCAAAGTCCCGCTTTTTCTGTTCAAAAGCTTCGGGAGATAATTTTTCAGGTTCCATATGGGTTTGCTCCTTTTTTGTCGGTTGTTTTGGCGGCGGAAAAAACAGATGTATATCTATCTGACAGGCTTTCTTTCGCTATAACACAGACCGCCGCCTTTTGCTATCGCAATGGCTGCCGCATTTTTAACGTCCTTCCTGCCGTTCTTTCGCTTCTTTCGCTATTTAACCGTTTTTCCGTCGTAAAGGTCGTTGCCTTTAACAATTACCTCGTCGTATATTCTCAGTCCCGAGGAATTTTGCACGTCGTTTTTGCAGATTACATACGCCGAATCGGAATATAAAATCTCGATAGGCTTAAAAACGGCATTGATTCCCGACAGCACATAAACCCCGGTCACCCCGTCGTTTACCCTGACCGCCGTACTGGAAACCTTAAGGCCGTCGTAGCTTCCGACGCATATTTCCACCGTTTCTTTTCTGATATTTGTAAGGTCGATGTCCATACGGTCGCACATAAACGCAACCATACATCTGTCGGCCGAATAATCCTGATTAATTGCCGCAACCTTGCAAAGCAGCTTTTCGGAGGTTACCATAGGCAGGTAAATGTTTACCTCCTGACCCTTCTGCAGCTTTTTGGCCTGCTCGGTTTTCATATTAACGGCCACATACCACTCGTTTCCCGAGATGATTTTTCCGATGCTGCCGTCGTTTTTGTCGGCCTCAAAATTAAGCTCACCGTCAAGCCTCTCGGCCGTCAGTTCGCTGATGTCGGAGCTTTTCAGCCGTCCCTCGTATCCGTCGGTGGAGCTGACAAAATACCCTGCGCTCTCGCAGGTGACCGACTGGGCCGATCCCACCGCCGAAAGCAGCGATTCCCTTTCGGTAACAAGGGATGCAATGCTGAGATTAAGGTCGGAAGAGCCGCCCGAGGCCATCTGTTTCTTGTCGATGTATTCAAGCAGCTGCTCAGCAAGCTCGCTGTATCCTCTCATTTTGCCGGTATCGGTTATTTCCAGCATATCAAAAATGTTTTCTCTGATTTTAGAATCGATAAATTCCGCGCCGGCATTCATCTGCCGATTGGAGCTTTGCAGCTTTTCCATACGGGTCAGAATTTTATCGATGTCGTTTATGCGGCTTTTGGCCGCGGCCTGTTCCTCGGTGGAAAAGACCTCGGCCACAACGCTCTGAGCCGCAACCTTGTCTCCGCTTTGCTGACAGTATCCGATAACGCCGCTGCCGGGAGAAGCAATGGTCTCCTCGTCGCGGATGATGTATCCGTCGGCGGTTATCTTGTTGTCGAATTCATAAGCCGAGGCAAACTCGGTGGTGATGTTTTTGCTCAAAAAGTTGCTCAGCTGCAATATAAGATAAATAAGCACAAGAATCGACAGCAGCGCCGAAAGCAGCGCTCTTTTCTTTCCCCTTTTAAGCATCAATATCACCCCTTTATGTATTTAATGTTTGAACCGTCCGCGTAAATGTGTATTTGGACTGTCCGCGTAAATACGCTTGAACTGTCCGTTTAACCGTATTTGAACCGTTCATGCATATGTACTTGAACCGTCCGTGCAAACGTGTGTTTGAACAATCCGTTTAACTGTATTTGAACCACCCGTTTTATTGCCCGTCGTAAGGTAATGCCTGTCCGCTAAAATTTCTTAAAGCTTTCTTCCGACATCCCGATTTTGCAGCCGACATCCGATTAAGATTAAAAGGTTCTGTAATCCCCTTCAAATAGGCCGTCGATATTTTCGTGGGGCACGATGGTGGAAATGGCGTGCTTAAAAACAAGATTCTGCTTGTCGCCATTCATCATAAGAACGGTAAAATTATCGTATGCCAGCACCCTTCCGTCAAACTGGAACCCGTTTGTCAGAAACACCGTCACGGTTTTTCCGCTTTCGATAACGCTGTCGAGAAAATTCCCCTGGCGATCAATGTTTTTTGCCATAATTAAAAATCCTCTCTTATTCGGCGCGGCACCTGAATATTTTTTTGTACAACCCCTTGATAAGGACATTATATCACGTTTTTACAAAATTTTCTATAGAAATCTCAATATTTTCAAAAATATTTTTTTGCCCCGCCTCATCGGCATAAATCCAGTGTATCCGCTCGTCCCTTCTAAACCAGGTCAGCTGCCGCTTGGCATACCGTCTCGACTCCATTTTTATGGTCTCGACCGCCTGCTCAAGAGACACCTCTTTGCGGAAATACGGGTAAAGCTCCTTAACTCCGATGGCCTGCATACCCGTTCCGGCGGGATTCTTTTTAAAGATTTCATATGCCTCATCAATAAGCCCCTGTTCCATCATTTTGTCGACCCTGAGGTTTATACGATCGTAGAGCTTTTGACGGTCACGATAGGTTATTCCGATGGCAAGAAGCTCATATGGCGACGGCTCGGCCCTTGAAAGGGCGGTTTGCTCGGAAAGGGTTTTTCCGGTGGAATAAAATATTTCAAGCCCTCTTAAAATGCGCTTTTTGTCGTTTTTTTCGATTTTTTGCGCCGACGCGGGATCGATTTTGCAAAGCTCATCATAAAGGGAGCAAAGCCCGTCACTGTCGGCTTTTTTTAAAAGGTCGTTTCTGATGCGCGGATCAAATCCGTCCTCAAAAAACTTGATGTTGTCGGCAACAGCCGAGTAATAAAGCCCCGTTCCGCCGCAAAGTATGGGAAGATGCCCGCGCTCTGAAATGTCGCCTATGACCTGCCGGGCAGCCTTTGCATATTTAGAGACCGAGTAGCTTTCCCCCGCCCCGAGTATTCCGATCATATGGTGGGGAGCGGCGGCTCTTTCCGCTTTGGTTGGAGCGGCGGTGGCAATGGGCGCAAAATCGTAGAGCTGCATAGAGTCGCAGGAAACGATCTCACCCGAAAACTTTTTTGCAATGCCGATGGCAAGGGCGGTTTTTCCGCTTGCGGTGGGTCCAACAACGGCCACAAGCTTTATGGGTTTCACTCTACCGTCCTCCTTTTCGGCAATGCTATGTCAATGATTTGTCAATGTAACTGTTGAATTGTCAATGTAACCGTAACTGTAATTACAACAGGTAATGTAATTGTAATCAGCGATAAAACTGTAATGTAATTGCAATCAAAGCAATTGTTAAAATCAGCGCCTAAAAGCCCCTATGCCCTGCCGAACTGCTTTTCAAGCTCATACTTTGAAAGCCACACCGCGACCGGTCGGCCGTGGGGGCAATACCGTATGCTGTCGTCCTTAACAATGCGCTCGCAAAGGGCCATAAGCTCGGCCTTGTCGGATTTATCTCCCGCCTTGATGGCGGCGCGGCAGGCGATGGAATGGTATATCCACTCCTGCTTTTCGGTAGAGACGCGGTTGGGGTTTTTCAAAAGCCGGTCGGCCACTTCCTCAATAATCTCGCAAACTCCCTGGGAATCGAGATTCATAGGAACCGACCGTATGATGATCGAGTTCATTCCGAAATCCTCAACCAGTATGCCCGCCCTTTCGAGCAGATCGGCGTTTTCGAGAAGCACCGTGTGCTCGGTCTTTCTGAGCGTTACCGTAACCGGCTCAAGAAGCATCTGAGCCGACGGCGCACTGTGATTCTCGCAAAGGCTGTCGAATAAAATGCGTTCGTGGGCGGCGTGCTTGTCGATAAGCAGCAGCTTTTTGCCCACCTGCACGATTATGTATGTTGCAAAAACCTCGCCGATAAAAATGGGCGAATCGGTTTTGTCGTCGTCGATTATCCGGGCTAAAGTGTTATCTGATGTATTGCCGGATGCACTTTCTGCGGCGCTTTCCGGGGCCTCGCCTGCAAAAGCAGCCTTTTCAGGCACACCGCCGCCGGGGCTTTGGGCAAAATTATCTGCTGCCGTGCTTTCCGCCGCACCGTTTTGGGCGGCTCCATACGAAGAATTTTCAAACCTTTCGTCAAAAAGCACCTTCAGCCCCTCTGCACCGTTTTTCCCGTCGCCCCGGGCATTATTTCCCGCCGCACCGAGGCTTGAAGATTCACCAAACACAGGATTTTCGACATCCTCATCGTCCACCGTAACGTCGATGTTGACGGGAGGGCGGTAATATTCAAATGCACCGTTAACGGCCTGAGGCTCGCGGAAATATGCCCCGCCGCCCTTTTCAGAAAAACCGCCGTCGGCAGTCTTGCCGTTTGAAGGAACATTCTGATTATTTTCGTCATTTGCAAAAGTTTCTGTGCTCTGTCGGCCGTCAAAGGCTGTGCCATCTTTTGACAGATGGCCTGTCCCCTGCACTTTTGCAGAATCAATGCCGTTTGACGGATAGCCTGCACCCTGTTCCTTGGCAAAATCCGCTTCTCCCTCCCCCTTCACCGCAGGACGGTTGAGGGCCGAAAGATCGCCGTTTTTTTCCCTTTTATTTAAAAGGAATTTTTGCTGAGCAAACATATTGCTCTTTTTATAAAGGCTCTCGGGACGGGAAAAGGGAGCTTTCTGCGATGACAATCCCTTATCCGAAAGCTTGGCCTCGGGGCGGGTATCCCCGGTCATCAATGCGTTTTTGACACCGTAATATATGGCGTCGAAAACAGGCTTTTCGTTTTCAAAACGCACCTCTAATTTTGCGGGATGGACGTTGACATCCACAGCAGAGGGCGGGAATTTTATGTGCAGCACGCAGGCGGGAAATTTACCCGCCATAATGGAATTGCGGTAGGCTTCCGAAAGAGCGGCCGACGCCGTCCCGCTTCGCACAAATCTGCCGTTCAAAAAGAAGAGCTGCATACTTCTCGATTTTCTCGACGCAAGGGGCTTTGAAACATACCCTTCCACCCTAATGCCGTCCGATTCGTATTTGACCGGAATCAGTCCCGACGCAAATTCCTTGCCGTAAACGGCGTATATGGCCGAAAGCAGGTTTCCGTCGCCGGGAGAACAGAGGGTTTCCTTTCCGTCCCTGATGAGCTTTATGGACACCTCGGGATGGGAAAGTGCCATTCGATCGGCCGCATCGGCCACGGCATTGCCCTCCGACACGTTTTTCTTTAAAAATTTCATTCTCGCGGGGGTGTTGAAAAAGAGGTCCTTAACCACAATGGTGGTTCCCACCGGGCAGCCGGCATCGTCAAAGACCTTTTGTTCTCCCCCCTCAAGGGAATATCTTGTTCCGAAGGTTTCGTCGGCGGTTCTTGTTAAAATATCCACCCTTGAAACGGCCGCAATGCTGGCCAGCGCCTCTCCGCGAAAGCCGAGGGTCAGAATAGAGTTAAGGTCGTCCTTTTGCTTGATTTTACTTGTGGCGTGGGGCAAAAAGGCGGTTTTAACGTCCTCACGGGAGATCCCACAGCCGTTGTCGGTTATGCGGATGTAGGAAATGCCGCCGTTTTGAATTTCCACCGTCACCGACGTTGCGCCGGCGTCTATGCTGTTTTCCACAAGCTCTTTAACCGCCGATGCCGGCCGCTCGACAACCTCTCCCGCCGCAATAAGATCGGCCGTATGCTTGTCAAGTATGTTTATCTTGGGCATTTCCCACACCTCACTTTTCTTTTGATTGTTGCTGATGATTACCTATGATTACTGATGATTGATGATTACAGATAATTATTGTTGATTGCTGATGATTATTGTTGATTACCGTTGTCAGATTTATAAATATTTCTGATTGCTTGCCTAATTGCAAATCAAACGCTGTTTCAAAGGAATCAAACGCTCTCGGCCTGTTTTTTAAGCTCGTAAAGGGTGTTCATGGCTTCGATGGGGGTAAGAGTATCGATATCAAGAGCCTTAAGATTTTTTATAACGGGATTCTGCTCGCCCGACATAAGCGACATCTGCACTCCTTCGCCTGTTGCTTCATTACAAGCATTCTCAGCGGCTTTTCCTGCCTTTTTAGCCGTTTTTGCACCTGCTGCGCTGTCTGTCTTTTCTATTTCTTCGGCGATTTTACCGCCTGCAGCACCGTTGCAGCAGCCGGGATGCTGCCCGCTTTCAAGCTCGGTTAAAATTTCCTTTGCCCGCTTAACTACGCTTCTCGGCACTCCCGCAAGGGCCGCAACCTCGATACCGTAGCTTCGATCGGCACCGCCCTTAACAATTCTTCTGAGGAAGGTAATCTCGTCTCCCCGCTTTTTAACGGCGACGTTGAAATTATCACCCCCCTTAAGACGGTCGGCAATAAAGGTCAGTTCGTGGTAATGGGTGGCAAACATAGCCTTTGCACCAAGCTTGTTTGAAACGATGTATTCGAGCACGGCCTGAGCGATGGACATTCCGTCGAAGGTGGATGTGCCTCTGCCGATTTCATCCAAAATGACAAGGCTGTCCTTGGTGGCGCTTTCGAGAATCTCAGAAACCTCGTTCATTTCCACCATAAAGGTAGACTGACCCGAGAAAAGATCATCCGACGCACCTACCCTTGTATAAACCGCGTCGACAATGCCTATCTTGGCCGATTTTGCGGGTACAAAGCAGCCCATCTGTGCCATAATGGTAATAAGAGCCACCTGCCGCATATAGGTCGATTTACCGGCCATATTGGGGCCGGTTATAACGGCGCAGCGGTGATCCTTCATATCAAAATGCGTGTCGTTTGAAACAAAGGGAGTGTCGTTGACCGTCTCAACCACGGGATGACGTCCCTCTAGTATCTCGATGCGTCCGTCCTCATAAATTTCCGGACGGCAGTAGTGGTTGTTTCTGGCCACCACTGCAAAGCTGGTAAGCACATCAAGCAGCGCAATGGCCTTGGCCGATGTCTGCACTCTCGATTGCTGCCTTGCGATACGGCGTCTCACGTCGGCAAAAAGCTCCTGCTCGAGATGCACCGATTTTTCCTTTGCTCCGAGCACTCTCTGTTCAAGGTTTTTAAGCTCCTCGGTTATGTATCTTTCGGCGTTGGTGGTGGTCTGTTTTCTGATGTATTCAGGTGGTGTCAGATGTTTAAAGGAATTGGTTATTTCAATGTAATAGCCGAAAACCTTGTTGTATCCCACCTTGAGGTTTTTAATGCCGGTGCGTTCCCTTTCTCTGGCCTCCACCGACGAAATGATCTTGCTTCCGCCGTTCATATCGTCTCTGAGGCTGTCGAGATCCTTGTTGTATCCCGATTTTATGATTCCGCCGTCTCTGAACAGCTGGGGGGCGTTGTAATCGATGGCCCTGTTTACAAGACTGTGTATGTCCGAAAGCTCGTCCAAATCATTGTAAATGGATCTGATCATCCTCGACTTGCAGTCTTTTATAAGGCGTTTGAGCTTTGGAAGATGTCCCACCGCCGATGCAAGGGCCAAAAGATCCTTTGAATCAGCAATCTGATAAACCACCCTCGACATAAGTCTTTCGATGTCGAATATTCCCGAAAGGCAATCGGTTATTTCGAAGCAAAGAGTGGTGCTGGAATGCAGCTCCTCGACCGCCGAAAGGCGCGCCTCAATTTCGTCCTTATTAACAAGCGGCTGTTCAAGGAATGATCTGATCAGGCGTTTGCCCATAGAGGTGTTGGTTTTGTCGATAACACCCAGCAGCGATCCCTTTTTCTCTCCCGAGCGCAGCGTCTCGAAAAGCTCGAGATTTCTTCGCGCGGAATTGTCCAGTCTCATAAACTGACTGCTGCTGTAAAGGCTGATGCCGTTGATGTTTTCAAGGTCGGTCATACGCGCCGAGAAAAGGTATTCAAGGGCAGCTCCCGCCGCCGAAAGGCCGGCAGTACCCTCTTTAAGACCTACTTTTTGCAGATCTTCAATTTCAAAATGCTTTTTAACCGCCTCTTCGCACACCTTGGGATCAAAACGATCCTCTTCAAGAAAATCGAGGCAGCAGGTCAATCTGTCGGTCAGATATTTTTTGACATCCTGGGTGATGGCCGCCCTGTTTGTAATAATCTCCTTGGGAGTATTTTTCCCAAGCTCATTGATTATTTTGGCGTCGATGCCCTCTCCCGAAAACTCGGTCAATTTGAACTCGCCGGTGGACGAATCCACAAATGCAATGGCGGCGGTTCCGTCGTCCTTGCGATAAAGGGAGGCAAGGAAATTATTTTTTCCTTCCTCAAGCAGCAGTCCTTCGATGGCGGTACCGGGGGTCACAACCCTGACGATACTGCGGTCGACAAGACCCTTTGCCTCGGCAGGGTCCTCGGTTTGCTCGCATATAGCGACCTTATAACCCTTTCCCACAAGTCTTGCAATATAAGCTTCACAGCTATGATAGGGTACTCCGCACATAGGCGCTTTCTCCTCTTGCCCGCAGGCCTTCTGGGTGAGGGTCAGTTCAAGCTCCTTAGAGACAAGCTTGGCATCGTCGAAAAACATTTCGTAAAAGTCTCCCAATCTGAAAAAGAGAATGGTTCCGGGATTTTCTTCTTTGATTTTTAAGTACTGGTTCATCATCGGAGAAAATGACATTGGTCTCACCCGCCTTTCTTAACGTTTGTTTTGATTAATGTAATCATTTTTTTAGACTTCTTTTCGTTAAAGATTTATGGGATAACAAAACAGGGTTAAAAATAATTACGATTTTTATACCGCGATCCGACAAGCTAACCGGACAGCTAAAGGTCACCGAACTCAGCCGCAGCCTTCGTCGTAAAGGCTCAGCGGCAGCCATTCCTCGGCAAACACACAGACAATCGCCGTTCAATAAGCTCAGCGGCAGCCTTTGTCCGATAAACTCGCCTAAAGCAGGCCGCCAAACTCAGTGACAGCCTCCGCAGGTCGAGCAGCTTCCCGAGCAGCCGGCAGGCTCGCAGGTCTCGGGATCGGCTCCTTCGATGCACATGGCGATTATCGAAGTAACGCGGTTGGAAACCTCGTCCATAGCCTGTTTTGCTTCGTTGTATTTCTGCATACTTTCGTTGCTCATAACCTGATCATAGAGTTTCTGGAGCTGATTGTTAAGCTCCTCAATCTTGCTGCGGCTTCTCTGATCCTCGGGTTTCTGAAGCTCGGCGGCAAGAGACATTCTCTGAAGATTAAACTCCCCGATAAGGCCCTGAAGAGCCTCGTCGGCATCGTTGGCCTCTTTTGCGGCGCGATAGTCGATATATGCCTGCTCCTTCTGAAGCTCGGCACCTAATTTTCTTGCAAGTTCAATGATATCCATTTTTTGTTCCTCCAAAAGTTTTTTAATAAATAAAGTTAAACAACTAAATTTGCTTGTTTAATACTGCCCGCCGCATAAATCGGAAGGCTCGTCCTTTAGCAGGACTTTACTGTTGTCATATGAGATGGCACAATCGGTATAGCCGTCACTAAACAATCTTGCCTGCGGTAGGCTGCCGCTCGGCCTTCTCGCCAACGGTTTGACCGTTACACGGCCTTTTCACCAATGGTTTGACCGTTACTCTGCAATCTCGCCCTTGAGCACAAATGACAGCGGCTCGGTAATTTTAACATTGACGAACTCGTTTACAAGGGAGCTGTCCCCCGCAAATTCAACGCTGATATTTCCACCGCTCCGCCCGTTTAGATACCCTTCCTTTTTGGAAGGCCCTTCGCACAGCACCCTCAAGGTTTTTCCGAGATACTTTTTGTTCTGCTGCTCGGAAATCTTTTCCTGAAGAGATGAAAGGACGGTCAGTCTGCGGGATTTTTCCTCGGCAGGAATCTGATCCTCCATTTTTGCGGCGGGAGTGCCTTCTCTCGGTGAATATGCAAAGGTGAAAAGTGCCGAATAGCCAACCTCTTCTATGAGCGAAAGGGTATCGGCGAAATCCTGCTCGCTTTCTCCGGGAAATCCGACGATAATGTCGCTTGTCAGCGAAATGTCGGGTATCTTACGTCTGACCTTTTTGACAAGATCAAGGTATCGCTCCCTTGTATAGACCCTGTTCATACTTTTGAGTATGCGGTCGCTTCCCGATTGCACCGGCAGATGAAGATGATGTGCAACCTTTTCGCAGTCCGAGAGAGCGTCGATAAGCTCGTCGGTCAGGTCCTTCGGATGGGAGGTCATAAATCTGATGATAAAATCGCCGGGAAGGGCGTTTATGTCCCGCAGAAGATTCGCAAAGGAATAGGGCTTTTCAAAATTCTTTCCGTAGGAATTGACGTTCTGACCGAGCAGGGTTATTTCCCTGTACCCTTCCTTTATCATTTCCTTTGCTTCGGCAATTATGTCCTCGGGATCGCGGCTGCGCTCTCTTCCCCTGACATACGGTACGATGCAGTAGGTGCAGAAATTGTTGCAGCCGTACATTACCGGAAGCCAGCCCTTAACGCCGGTTCGGCGGGTGGGAATGTGCTCGGCAATGGTGCCCTGCCCCGATATGTCGAAAACGCGGCTGCCCTTTGAAAGCACCTCGTAAAGAAGCTCGGGGAATTTGTGCTGCACGTGAGTGCCGAAAAGCAGGTCGACGTGGGGATAGGATTTTTTGAATTTTTCGGCCACAAAGCTCTGCTGCACCATACAGCCGCACACCGCCACAATACGGTTTTTGCGCCGTGCCTTAAAGGCCTTTAAAGCGCCGACGTTCCCGTATATTCTGTCCTCGGCGTGCCCTCTGACGGCGCAGGTGTCGAAAAGCACCAGATCGGCGTCCTCGGTGTTGTCGCAAAAATCAAAACCCATTGCCTCAAGAAGTCCTTCGATCCTCTGCCCGTCGCTGATGTTCTGCTGGCAGCCGTATATCTTAACAAGCGCCTTAGGTCTTGTTCCGAATCGCTGCAAAAGCAGCTCGGCGTTCATTTTGCAAAATTCCATCTGGCGGGAGATGAGGCCCTCATCTATGTGAATGTTGTTTTGTTTTTGCAAAGAGGCCATTAAAAAATTCCTTTCAAAGCATAATAAGTCACTATAAAGTCACTTTAAAGCAAATTATACAACATCTTGTAGAAACATTCAAGTAAAAATCCTTATTTTATAAAAAAAATTCCCGCAAAAAAATTGTATTTAATGAACAGAAGGGGAAAAATTAAGTATGTGCTGCGCGTAAAGGTTAAAAACATTCGCTTAAAGCCTTCCAACAGCCTTAAAAAACGCGGTTTTCGGCGGCACAAAAAAACTATTGGAGAATCCCGTATGAAATCTGTTTTGATAGGAAAAAGCATCAGAAAAAATCTTAAATACCTTCGCAAATACGCCAAAAATTCCAAAAACTCAAAAAGCGAAACAGCGGCGTGGATATGCGATAATTTTTATACCGCCGAGCAGAGCGGAAAAAGCGCCGCCGAGTTTTTTAAAAGGCGCTTTTTGCTGTCCGACGAGATTTTTGATATATGCAAAAAGGCGGTAATTTACGACGGCACCGCCGATCCGTTTAAGGAGCAATCCCCTTCCCTCAAAAGCAGCGGCGATGCAAGCATTCCATTCAAGGCGCAAGCCCTTTCCCACAACGCCGGCAGCGATGCAAGCCATTCATTCAATAAGCAAAGCCGAGAGACTCAAGACAAGCAGAAAAATGACCGGGAACAGGATCAAGAGATTCAAGATGCGCAGCAAAACGACCGGGAGCAGAATATCGAAAAGCTGCTGATAAAAGGGCTTTGCTCAAAATCCGAATGGTTCGACTGCCAAAGTCTGACCGCCCTCCCCGCCATTTTAACCGCACTTGCGGTCGATTTATGCAAAGAGGGGGCGCAAAAAAACAATCCCTTAAAAGCCGCAAAGGGCATAAAGCTGCTTTCCCGGCTCAGAAGCATAGATTTTGAAACCATCATAAGCCGCTTTTCGGCAAGCGAGAAGATATTTTCTGCCGACCCCGGCGGGGACTATCTTAAAATGACGGCCGAAACACGCGCCTACTACCGCAGGGTGTGCGCCGACCGTGCCGCAAAGAAGGGCATTAGTGAAGAGCAGTTTGCCAAAACGATACTTGAAAAGGCCAAAAAAGAGACCGACTCCCGCAAGCGCCACATCGGTTATCATCTCATCGAGCGCTCAGAGCAAAAAAGGCGGCTTTACACCTTAGGCTGGATATTTGTTGCGGTGAGGGCGGGACTGCCC